>JAISYS010000028.1 GCA_031269735.1 Candidatus Endomicrobiellum cubanum
CATAATAAAAAATTGTTAATGCATTGACAAATGCAGTAGCTGCTGCTATCATATGTAGCAATTTCAAGATAATAACAGTAAGAATGGATAAAACCATCTTTGTCCATACTTCCAGGTAACGGAACAGTAACCATTATTCGAAAGCCCTTGTAATTTGAATTGTGAGATAAATTTTCATAATGAAAGTAATTGAACTTAAAAACATCAAAAAAATATATCACTTAGAAAAACTAGAAGTGTCAGCTTTACATGGCATTGATTTAAAAATCAAGCATGGCGAATTTGGGGCATTCCGGCAGCGGAAAATCCACTCTTTTAAATTACTAGCTAAACCATATCAGAGGGTTCTTATAAACTTGCAAATTTGAAGTATCCCATTATTCCGATAATGAGCTTGCAACGTTAAGAAATTACTTTTCCAATAGTTTAATCTCTTATCTAAGCTTACCATACTAGAAAACGTAGCTTTACCTACTATTACTCTTCAAAAAATGACCTGCATGAAGACCCTATCAAGTTGCTAACATGGTGGGGTTGTCAGACCGCCTAAACCATTGTCCAAATGAGATTTCAAGAGAGCAACAACAAAGAGTCGCTATAGCAAGATCACTTATCAATAAATCATTAATAATTTTTGCAGATGAACCTACAGGTAATCTTGACACAAAATCAACAAAAGGAATCATAAACATATTAAAAAATTTAAATGATTCTGGAATAACAATTATAATGGTAACCCATGAACCAGAGCTCACAAGTTATGCCACAAGAATCATAACCGTGCAAGATGGATTAATAATCTCTGATAAAAAAACTGTAGAAAAAACTAATAACAGTAACAAGCAGACAGGTGCATTCAACCACAAAACATTTTTGCTCACTAGAATAAAAGATTATTTTGTTGAAGCAACAAGATCTCTTAAAAGCAATAAGACACGTTCTATATTGTCAGTACTTGGTGTAATGATAGGTGTTGCAAGTTTGATTGCTGTACTTGTGTAGGTACGAGAGCTAAAAAATCTGTACAAGAACAAGTTGCTAGTTTGAGGTCAAATCTATTAATGGTATGCACTGGATCTCCTAAAAGAGGTGGAATTTCTACTGAAACTGAGTCTTACATGGGATTCAAAATTGAGGATATATATGATCTTAAAAGAAATATAGCTGGCATAAAAGCTGTAGTAGGTTATGCTACTGGCAGATCTCAAGTTGTTGCAGATGGTAGAAATTATAATACGATATTAGAAGGTGTTTCTCCAGAATTTCTCCAGACCATGCTGAGTTAAAAAATCTTATCCTTCTAGACTGAAAATATTGAGAAAAAAAGTTGTGCTGTTTGGAAAAACAGTGATCAATGAAATTTATGGAGATGAAAACTTTAATCCCATTGGTAACTACATAAAAATTAACAGAATAGATTTTCAGGTAATAGGAATTTTGCCAGTTAAAGGTTCAAGCAGTTGGCATGATGTGATAAAGTAACTATACCTTTAAACACAGCTCTGCAAAGGGTAATTGGTACAGTGTACAGTGTATTTAAACTATATGGGTGTTCAGGTAAGAGATGATGCATGCCAGAATCTATAATAACTCGGCTTTTATTTATACTATAGAATGCCTGCTTATCAAAGAGATACTATAAAAGTTTGGAATATGATGGTTGAAATTCAAGAAACTGTATCGCAAACGACAAGAGCATTTTCTATTTTGTTAAGCTCTATTTCTTTTATAAGTTTGCTTGTAGGTGGAATAGGTATTATGAACATAATGTTTGTATCTGTTTCTGAAAGGACAAAAGAGATAGGCCTAAGGAAAGCAATTGGCACAAATAATACAGATATTTTGCTTCAGTTTATAATGGAATTCATTTTTGTATGTTGTATTAGAGGTTTTGTTGGCATAATATTTGGATCTATAGTTTCAATTATAATAGGCAAGTTTGCCGATTGGTCAACAGTCATAACACCATTTTCAATAGCACTTGCTTTCTGTTTTTCAGGGTTTACCGGCTTAATTTGGACTGTTGCCTGCAAAAAAGTCTCTAAATTGAGCCCTATAGAAGTGTTGAGATACGACTAACAAGACATTGAAATTTACTAACAGTTTTGTTTTTGCATTTAAGTAAATTTGATATAATATTTATAGTAAATTTAGAAATATATATATGAAAATAGAATTAAATGAAGATTTAAATAATGAACAGGATCGTTTGATATACACGGTTTCTCAAATAAGTAATGAAATTAAACTTATTTTAGAAGATTCTTATCCTGCTGTTTGGGTACGAGGTGAAGTATCTAATTTTAGGCTTTATAATTCTGGTCATATGTATTTTAATATAAAAGATTCAGATAGTCAGATAAAAGCTATAATGTTTAGAAATACAAATGTTGGTTTAAATTTTAAACCAACAGACGGTAATGAAGTTTTAATTTTTGGGAGAATAAGTACTTATCTAAAAAGTGGTGATTACCAGATAATTGTCAGTCATATGGAACAATTTGGGCAGGGTGCTTTATATAATGCGTATGAAAAACTAAAAAATAAATTAGAAGAAGACGGGCTTTTTGAACAAAAATATAAGAAGAAAATTCCAGATATTGTTAATAAAATAGCCATTGTAACTTCTAAAGAAGGAGCAGCTCTGTATGATATTTTAAAGGTTATAGATACTTTAAATATTGATGTTGAGATATTAATATGTCCTACAAGAGTACAGGGTAAGGGAGCAGATAAGGAAATTGTTAAAGCCATAGAATATTTAAATATACATCATAGAAATTTAGATGTTTTGCTTTTAGGAAGAGGTGGTGGACAAATAGAAGATTTATGGGCGTTTAATAGTGAAGATGTCGCAAAAGCAATCTTCAATTCTAAAATACCAATAGTTTCTTGTGTAGGGCACGAAATAGATTTTACTATAGCAGACTTTGTTTCAGACTTGAGAGCCCCAACCCCATCTGCAGCGGCAGAAATTGTTTTAAGAAAAAGGATAGAACTTCAAAGACAATTAACATCTTTAAAAGCAAATCTCTATAATGCTATAAATAATACTTTAGTTTATTGTAACCAGTCTCTACAAAGACTTAAAAACTCGAAAGCTTTAACTAACCCTCAAGACTTATATAAAGAAAAAATAGATTATATTAATGAGTTATCTAACAAACTTTTAAAAAATATTGAAAGGATTGCTAATTATAAAACAGAAAAGTTTGAAAATATTAAACATAAACTCCAGATTTTATCTCCTTATAATGTTTTTAAAAGAGGTTTTTCTATTTGTTTTGACGAAAATAATAAAATTATTAAAGAATCAAAAGATGTTGAAATGGGCAAACAAATAAAAGTACAATTAGCAGTTGGTAATTTGTATGCAGAGGTAAAAAAATATGACTAAAAGGCAATCTCTGAATTTTGAAAAGTCTTTAAGTAGACTTGAAGAGATAGTTTCTCAAATAGAGAATACTTCTTTAGATTTAGATAAAGCTTTAGAACTTTTTAAAGAGGGAGATGCTCTTGTAAAAGAATGTTCTTTAAAACTTAAAGAAGCTAAGAAAAAAATTGAAATTATAACTTCTTGTGGCGTAGAGGATTTTAAGGAGTAACTATTTTGAAAAATATAAATATAAAAACATATTTATCCCAAAAAGCAGAATGTGTAAATATCGCTTTAAAAAAGTTTTTGCCTAAAGATAATTCTATAATTTCCCAAGGGATGCGCTATAGTGTTTTAATTGGAGGTAAGCGACTTCGCCCTATTTTTGTTATTTTAGCTGCAGAGCTTTTTGGAGTTAAATCTAAAGATGTAATGCCAGCTGCTTGTGCTGTTGAATACTTACATACATATTCTTTAGTTCATGATGATTTACCAGCTATGGATAATGATGATTTACGTAGAGGCATGCCTACAAATCATAAAAAGTTTGGAGAAGCATCTGCTATTTTATGCGGGGATGCGCTCCTCACCGAAGCTTTTAATCTTATAACAAAATCTAAAAGCAAACCAGAGTATATAGTTGAAGCTATACAAATTCTTTCAACCTATAGCGGTTATAAAGGCATGATTGTTGGCCAAGGGGAAGATATTTTCCAAACAGGCAAATGGAGTGAGCAAAAGAAAACTTTTTTAGATAAAAAATTAAAATTTATACAAACTCAAAAAACAGCAGCGTTAATAGTGGCAAGTTTAAAAATTGGAGCAATTTTGGCTGGAGCAAACAAAAAAAGTATAGAAGCACTCAAAGAGTATGGTTTAAATGTAGGTATTGCTTTTCAAATAATGGACGATATTTTGGACGTGTACGCTGATAAAAAACTTTTAGGCAAGAAAGGTAGTGATATAGATAATGACAAACTTACAGCATTGTTGTTGTATGGCAAAGATCTAGCGCAAAAGAAAGCTAACTTGCATATTCAAAAAGCAAAAAAAGTGATTTGTGTTTTTGGACAAAAAGCAATAACACTTGATTTGCTTGCTGATTATATTGTAAGTAGGGCATATTAATTTATAGGGTTTTTAGACTTCCTAGTATAGGCATAAATTGGAGAAATGGTGAAAATATTAGATACGATAAACAGTCCACAAGATTTAAAAAAGATAAAAAAGGAAGATCTTCCTTTTTTATCACAAGAAATTAGAACAGAAATAATAAACACTATTTCAAAAAATGGTGGCCATTTAGCTTCAAGTTTAGGTGTTGTAGATTTAACAATAGCAATACACTATGTTTTTAATTCTCCAGAAGATAAAATAATTTGGGATGTTGGTCATCAAGCATATGCGCATAAAATTATCACAGGAAGAAGAGAGAAATTTAAAACTATAAGGATGCATAATGGTTTAAGTGGGTTTCCAAAAATAGAAGAGTCTTGCTATGACTCTTTTGGTGTCGGACACGCTTCAACTTCAATTTCGGCAGCTTTAGGTTTTACAGTGTCAAGAGATTTGAAAAATGAAGAACACAAAGTAGTTGCAATTATTGGCGACGGTTCTATGACAGGAGGTCTTGCTTTTGAAGGGCTGCAAAATGCAGGACATTTAAAAAAAGATATGCTGGTAATATTAAATGATAATGAAATGTTTATTTCTCAAAAAGTTGGTGCTGTTGCAGGTTATTTTGCCAAACTTTTAACTGCTGGAATGACAAGAAAGTTTGAAGAAAAGGTTATTAAAACAGTTAGTAGATTTCACGGATTTGGAGCATCTTTTAGAAAGTTATTAAAAAGAGCAAAAGTAATGCTGTTTCCTGGCATGCTTTTTGAAGAAATGGGTTTTACATACTTCGGGCCTGTACAAGGGCACAACATAGATAGTTTGACAGTTATTTTAGAAAATATAAAAGGTATGAAAGGGCCAATCCTTTTGCATGTTGTTACTAAAAAGGGAAAAGGTTATTTTCCAGCAGAAAACGATCCCATTAAATTCCACGGAGTTGGAAATTTTAATGTGCAAACTGGTACATCTGAAAAGAAGCAAGTTGTTACATACACAAAAGTTTTTTCAGACACTTTAGTTAAACTAGCACAAACTGATGAAAAAATTACAGCAATAACAGCAGCTATGCCTGAAGGGACTGGCTTAGACAAATTTGCAAAGAAGTTTCCTGAGAGATATTTTGATGTTGGCATTGCAGAAGGACATGCTGTTACATTTGCAGCGGCTCAGGCAGCAGCAGGATTAAAACCAATATGTGCAATATATTCTACTTTTATGCAAAGAGCAATAGATAATATAATACACGATGTCGCCTTACAAAAATTGCCTGTGATTTTTGCTTTAGATAGGGCAGGTCTTGTCGGAGAAGATGGAGGTACTCATCATGGAGCTTTTGACTTGTCGTACCTAAATTATATTCCAAATCTAGTGATAATGTCACCTGCAGATGAAAATGAATTGCAGCACATGCTAAAAACAGCTTTAAGTTCTCGTAAGCCGTGTGCAATAAGATATCCAAGAGGAGAAGGTCTTGGCGTAAAACTAGATAAATCTCCACATATACTTCAAATAGGTAAAGGTGTTATTTTAAAAGAAGGAGAAGATATTTGTTTTCTTGCGATAGGAAACCATGTAACTACTTGTATGCAAGCAGCAGAGCTTTTAGCAGCCAAAAATATAAAAGCTTCTGTTGTTAATATGAGATTTTTAAAGCCATTAGATGTAAAACTTATAAAAGAGATTTTTTCAAAAATTAAGAAGTTTATTACTGTAGAAGAAAACTCACTAATAGGTGGTTTTGGTGAAGTTGTTAAGGCTATTCTGTGTGGTACTGGAGCAATTGTAGAGTCTTTAGGCCTTCCTGACAAATTTATAGAGCATGGCAATTTAAAAATTTTAAGAGAAAAATGTGGACTTACTGCAGAAAATATAGTCCAAAAAGCCCTAGAGATCTTCTAGAGACTCTCCTAGATATGGAAAAGAAAAAAAGCATAAAACGTTTAGATGTTACAATTTTTGAAAAAGGGTTAGCGCAAACTCGTACTAAAGCTCAAAGTTTTATAATGGCAGGGAATGTTTTTGTAGATGGAGAAGTCAAATATAAATCTGGAATTTTAATCGATGAAAATGCTTTAATAGAAATTAAAAACATAAATCCGTATGTTTCTAGAGGTGGTTTGAAATTAGAATCTGCTTTAAATGCCTTAAGTGTTTCTGTGAAAGGATATATTTGTTTAGATATAGGTGCATCAACTGGTGGTTTTACAGATTGCATGCTTCAAAAAGGAGCAATAAAGGTTTATGCAGTAGATGTTGGATTTGGGCAACTGCATTATACATTAAGAAACGATAGTCGTGTTATAAATATAGAAAATGTTAATTTTAGATATTTTGACACTTCAATTTTAAAAGATAAAATAGATTTTACGACAATAGACGTTTCTTTTATATCTCTAGATAAAATTTTACCTATAACATACAATGTCGTTAAAGAAGACGGTTTTGTTTTGGCTATGATAAAACCTCAATTTGAGCTAGATTGCAAAGAAATAAAAAAGGGCGTTGTAAGAGATGAAAGTTTAAGACAAAAAGCAATAGGTAAGATAAAAAAAGTAGCTTTAGATTTAGGTTTTAAAATTATTTCTGAAGTAGATTCAGGCCTTAAAGGTCCTAAAGGTAACTTAGAACATTTTGTTTTATTACAAAAAGAACAGATATTATTTGGAGTAAAAAATGGCAGAATTAAATAATATTTTAATTAAATTAAAAAAACAGAAATCTTTGCTGAAAAAATCATATAAAGTAAAAAATCTAGGTGTTTTTGGTTCATATTCAACAGGAAAGCAAACTGAAAAAAGTGATTTAGATATTCTTGTTGAATTGTCAAAACCTATAGGTTTGTTATCTTATCTAACTCTTGAAGAAAAATTGAGTAAATATACAGGGAAAAAAGTAGATTTGGTAATGAAATCAGCATTAAAGCCGAAGATAGGTGAAAGGATTTTAGATGAGGTTATATATGTCAAATAAGAGGGAATATATAGATTATATACAAGACATTATTTCTTCATGTAAAGATATTAAGGTTTTTATAAAGTCTTTTTCAAAAGAAGATTTTGAGAATGATAAAAGAACAGTGTATGCCACAATAAGGGCTATTGAAATCATTGGAGAGGCTTCAAAGAAAATACCTTTAAGTTTTCGTGCCGATTATCCAAAATCCCATGGAAACAAATAGCTGGGATGAGAGATAAGTTGATTCACGATTTATTTGGGTGTTGATATTGATGTTTTATGGGAGACAGCTAAATCTGATATACCACATATTAAAATTGAATTCGAAAACATAATTAAAGATATAAAAAAATACAGTGTTGATTGAGGAGAAAATGGCAGAGTATAATCATTTAGAAATAGAAAAAAAATGGCAAAAAATATGGACAGAAAACAAAGTTTTTGAAAGTAAAGAAAGTTCAAGTAAAGAAAAATATTACTGTTTAGAAATGCTTCCTTATCCGTCTGGGAATTTACATATGGGACATGTTAGAAACTATAGTATTGGTGATGTTTGTGCGCGTTTTCATAGGATGAAGGGAGAAAATGTTTTATATCCCATAGGATGGGACGCTTTTGGATTACCTGCAGAAAATGCTGCTATAAAAAACAACGTTCATCCTGTAAAGTGGACTAAACAAAATATTTCACGCATGAAAGAACAATTAAAATCTTTAGGGATTTCTTATGATTGGAGCAGAGAAATTGCAACATGCGATCCGGAATACTATAAGTGGACTCAATGGCTTTTTATAAAAATGTGGGAGAAAGGCTTAGTTTTTAGAAAAAGTGCTAATGTTAACTGGTGTCCATCTTGTCAAACTGTGCTTGCCAATGAACAAGTCTCAAACGGTGTGTGCTGGAGATGTGAGAGTCATACAGAACATAGAGAACTGGAACAATGGTTTATAAAGATTACAGCTTATGCTGATGAACTTTTAGAAGGGCATAAACAACTTACTGGCTGGCCTGAACAAGTGTTGTCTATGCAGAAAAATTGGATAGGTAAGTCTTGTGGAGCAGAGATATGTTTTACAATTTCAGGTACAGACAAAAAACTAAAAATATTTACAACAAGACCAGATACTATTTTTGGTGTAACTTTTACAGTTGTTGCTCCAGAACATGAAATTATTAGCAAGATGAAACCGAAAATTCTAAATTATGATAAAGTGGCAGAATATATTCTTGCTAGTAGCAGAAAGTCAAATATAGAAAGATCTGCAAGTAAAGAAAAAACAGGGATAAGGTTAGAAGGGATTAATGCTATAAACCCAGCTACAGGAAAAGAGATTCCTATTTTTACAGCAGACTATGTTTTAACTGGGTATGGAACTGGGGCGATTATGGCTGTTCCTGCTCATGATCAGAGAGATTGGGAATTTGCAAAAAAATACAATATTCCTATTGTAGAAGTTATAAAAAGTAACAACTCTAACATAACAGAACATGCTTATGAAAATGAAGGGGAACTTATAAATTCAGGACAATTTAATGGTATAAAATCTACAGAAGCTTTTGATACAGTTATACAATGGGTTCAAAAACAAGGCTTTGGAAAAAGAACTATAAATTTTAAACTCAAAGATTGGCTTATATCTAGGCAAAGGTATTGGGGTACGCCAATACCTTTTATTCATTGTGATAAATGTGGTATTGTAGCTGTTCCAGAAAAAAATTTACCTGTATCCTTGCCAGAAGATGTTAAATTTACAGGACAAGGAGAGTCTCCATTAAAAACAAGCAAAACTTTTGTAAATGTTAAATGTCCAAAATGTGGTATGGATGCAAAAAGAGAAACAGATACGATGGATACTTTTGTTGATTCTTCATGGTATTATGCAAGATACTGTGATGCACATAATATTGATTTTGCTTTTGACAGTTCGAAATTAAACTATTGGATGCCTGTAAACCAGTATATTGGTGGGATAGAACATGCATGCATGCATTTAATATATGCAAGGTTTTGGTATAAATTTATGAGAGATTTAGGTATTGCAAAGCATGATGAACCATTTACAAATCTTTTAACTCAAGGGATGGTGACGTTAGGTGGAAGTGCAATGTCTAAGTCGAAAGGTAATATTGTAAGTCCTGACGAAATAATCCCTAAATATGGTGCGGATACTTTGAGGCTTTTTATTCTTTTTGCTGCGCCTGTAGAAAAACAGCTTGATTGGTCATCAGATGGTATTGAAGGATGTTGGAGATTTATAAATAGAATTTGGCGTCTTTTTGATGTTGTAAGTACCAAATCTGTAGAAGTTGCCTGTCAAAAAAATAAAGATGAACTATTAAAATTAATGCATAAGACTATTAAGAAAGTTACTTGCGATGTTGAAAAACTACAACTAAACACAGCGATTTCTTCTGTTATGGAGTTAGTAAAAGGTTTATATGCTTATAAATATCATTCAAATGACGAAGGTGTGTCTTTAGAAGTATATAAAACAGTGATTCTTTTAATGGTGCCTTTTACTCCGCATCTTTGCGAAGAAATATGGGAAAAATTAGGTTATAAAGAATGTGTGTCAACATATACATGGCCTGTTTTTGATGAAAATATGATAAAAGAATCTTTCATAGAACTTCCGGTCCAGATTAACGGGAAATTAAAGGGAAAGGTACTTGTGCCTGCAGACATACAAGAAACAGAAGTTAAAAATATTGTAACTGCGAATAATAAAATTATGGTACATTTAAAAGGTAAACAGATAACAAAATTTATATATATAAAAAATAAAATAGTTACAATAGTAATTAAAGATTTACACATTTAATACATAGTTAAATAATTTGGAGGTAATGTGAAAAAAATTATAGTAAATATTTATATAGTACTTGTGTTTTGTATATTTTTTACATCTTGTACGTCTATATATACTCCAGCAGATCAGATAATTCCAGAACATATTAAAAACATATACATTCAGCCTGTTATTAATGCTACAAACCAGTTTGGCATAGAGTCAAGTTTTACAAACTATATAATAGATGAATTTATGATGGATGGTCGTTTATCTATAGTAAATTCTCCCAACGAAGCTGATGCTATTGTTACAGTCACAGTAAAAAGATATATGTTAGAACCATTGCCAATATATGATGTTAACGGTGTAATAGAACAATATAAACTTTGGGTAATAGCTAGTGTGTCTTTACTCGATAAAGATAACAATATAAGTCTTTGGACAGAACCAAATTTGGAAGGTATACAAATCTATAGAGATACAACGAGAAGACAGTCTGGGGATTCTTTTGGTGATGGGATGACAGAAGAAGATGCAAGACAGCTTGTTTGGGCTAAAATGTCTAGAAATATTGTAAGGCGTGTTATAAAAGGTTTTGGTTCAGTTACAAGTATTTCATCAAAAAAGGTTCCGTCTTAATGCCTATTTTAAGAATAGCAGATTTTAACAAGCTAATATCTTCAAAAAAAATATTTCCAGTTTATTTATTTACTGGAGAAGAGACATATTTTTTAGATACTTGTCTTAAAGCAATAGAAAAAGTTGTTAATGTAGATAATTTAAATAGAGAAATTTTTTATGCTCAAGAAGTTTCTGCACAAGATATTTTAAATGCGCTTCAGACATTGCCTTTTTTAAGTGAAAAAAGATTGATTATTGTTAAAGGGGTAGATAAAATAAAAGTTTCTGATGTTACTCCTCTTTCAAGTTATTTGCTAAATATTGTAGAAACTTCGGTATTGGTTTTGCTTTACAATGGCAATTATAAAAAGGAAACTATTACTAAAAGAAAAGAGTTAATTAGTAATTGCATATTTTCAAAAAATTGTGTGTCGGTGGAGTGTAGAAAACTGTACGAAAATGAAGTAAAAGGGTTTATAAAAAATGAATTTGGTTTTAGAAAAAAAAGTATATCTTATGACACTATTTTGAAAATGCTCAATAACAATGGGACAGATCTGCTAAGTATTGTAAACGAAATAGAAAAAGTATGTCTTTTTGTTGGAGAAAAAAGAAAAGAAATTAATCAGGAAGACTTGGACTTAATTAGTGGCTACACAAAAGAATTAAATATATATTCTTTATCCTCTTGTATAGAATCAAAAGATTTAAAAAAAGCTTTGTTTATATTAAATAAACTTTTAATTCAAGGAGAAGAACCTGTTATGATTTTATCTGCTATTTCTTCTTCTATAAGGAAAATGCTTAATGCAAAAAGTATGCTAGAAGAGCATTCAATGCCAGTTGATCAAGTGGCTTCAAATCTTAAAATTCATAGTTTTTACAGCAGTGCTTTTTTTTCTAATTTAAAAAAGCATAGCACTAAAAAATTAAAAGAAGTTTTGAAAAAAAATTTAGAAGCAGACATAGCAATTAAAACAGGATTATTAGATATATCTTTTGCTTTAGAAGAAACCATTATATATATGTGCTCATAGTTGTGTCTACCTAAAAAACATAATGAGGGGCAGGTAGCATTTTAGGAGAAAGTTATGGTGGTGGCAGTTTTAGAGGAAATAAAATTATAATTAATGAAGGCTATTTAGTAAATAAAAAAGTATATCTGATATTTACGTTGGGATTGCATTAGACCACGAGTTTGATTGAAAAATTAAGTGACTGTTGATAATTTAAGTGGCATTAATTCAAGTTTAAAAAGAAGCAGTGTAGCAGGAGAATTAGGATTGACAAAAGATATTAGACAGTTAAATTTAGATTTGAGTATATAGGGATATGCTGGCTAAAAATGGTATTTTCGGCACATTGAAAACAGTTTATAAATTTTAATATATAATTTTATAAAATAGTTTAGAGGGGGGGGGTTAAAATGACAATTGTTATTGAGGAGTTAAACAACAAAATTGCACAAGAAAGTATGCTCGTTTCAAAACTTTTAAATGAAATTTCTAATGTTGTAGTAGGGCAGAGATATATTTTGGAAAAAATGTTGATAGGATTGTTTTCTGGAGGGCACATTTTACTTGAAGGTTTGCCTGGTCTTGCAAAAACTCTTGCAGTAAGAAGTCTTGCTCAAACAGTGCATGCAGATTATAAGAGAATACAGTTTACTCCTGATTTATTGCCATCAGATATAGTTGGAACTTTAATGTTTAACCCTCAAAATGCAAGTTTTTCTGTAAAAAAAGGACCTGTGTTTACGAATATAGTGCTTGCTGACGAAATAAACCGTGCTCCTGCAAAAGTTCAAAGTGCTTTGCTAGAAGCTATGCAAGAAAAGCAAGTTACAATTGGAGAAAATACTTACCAACTTCCAAAACCATTTTTAGTTATGGCAACACAAAACCCTATAGAGCAAGAAGGCACTTATCCTTTGCCAGAAGCTCAGGTAGACAGGTTTATGCTTAAATTAAAAGTTTCCTATCCTACAAAAGAAGAAGAAAAGATTATTTTAGAAAGAATGACGCATTCAGTTCCGCAAATAAATGCAGTTTTAACTTTAGAAGATGTAGAAAGAATAAAGAATTTAATAGAGCAGATTTATGTTGATGAAAAGGTAAAAAATTATATAGTTGATATTGTTTTTTCATCTAGACAGCCTGAGGAGTACGAGCTTAAAGATTTCAAAAATTATATATCTTTTGGGGCTTCGCCCAGAGCAACTATTAATTTAACACTTGCTGCGAAAGTGTATGCGTTTTTACAAGGTAGGGGTTATGTAATTCCAGAAGATATAAAAGAAATAGGTTATGATGTTTTAAGACACAGAATTCTTACAACATATGAAGCAGAAGCAGATTCTATTACGTCAGATGATATAGTTACAAAAATCTTTTCAACTGTAGTGGTTCCTTAAAAAATATTGAATAACAGGGTACTGCCATGATGTTAGATAATATAGTAGAAAAACAAATACGGCAACTTGAAATAAAGTCAAATAAACTTGTAAATGAAATTTTTGCAGGCCAATATCAAAGTATTTTTAAAGGGCAGGGAATAGAGTTTGCTGAAGTTAGAGAATATCAAATAGGTGATGATTTTAGAGCTATTGACCGCAACGTTACAGCTCGTCATGGAAAACCCTATATAAAGCTTTTTGCTGAAGAAAGAGAACTTACAATAATTTTTCTTATAGATATTTCTGCATCGCAAAATTTTGGTGGTTTTGGAAAACTTAAATCTGAGATTGCTGCCGAAGTTGCAGCTTTGCTTGCATTTTCTGCTTTAAAAAACAATGATAGAGTTGGGATGCTATCTTTTACAGATCAAGTAGAAAAAATTATCACTCCCAGAAAAGGTAAAAACAATATTTTAAGAATTATAAACGAAATATTAAATTCTAAACCTGACGGAACAAAAACGTCCATATCAAAAGTTTTAAAAGCGCTTAATGGAATATGGCGTAAAAAAGCAGTAGTATTTTTGATTTCAGATTTTCAAGATAAAAATTATAATAGAGATTTAATAATAACTTCTAAAAGACATGATTTAATATGTGTAAAAATAGAAGATCCAAAAGAAGTTTCTCTTCCTCAAATAGGTCTTATAGAAATGGAAGATCCCGAAACTAAAGATGTTATAATGGTAGATAGCAATGAAGCATCAGAACGTTTCCATCAAAAAAATAAAGATTTTAATGAGGTAACAAATAAAATATTTAAGGAAGCTAATGCAGATGTAATAAATTTAAATACAAATCAATCTTATGTGAAACCGTTAATAAAATTTTTTAAAGAAAGACATTTACGTAAATCTATCGCTTAATATTAAAGGTAAAAATGAAAAGACTTTCAAAAATTATTGTGTTAAAGAGATTTTTAACTTTATTACTTTTTATTTTTTGTGGGAATATATATGCACAAGAGAATATAAGTGGATATTTAAATCAAAACGAAATTTTTATTGGAGATACCGTAGATTTTACAGTGGTTGCACAATTAGAACAAGATGCTCAGTTAAGTGTAAATCAAAATTTTATTTTTGACGGTTTTGATATTCTAAGTTCAAATATTGAACATATCACGAGTGAAAAAAATATTTATAAGCTGCATTTTAAACTATTAACTTGTAAGTTGGGGGATATTTTTATAGATTCAATTCCTGTATTTTTTATAAGTTCTGATGGAACTAATAACTTATTTTTTACTCCAAAAACAGAAATTGTAGTTAAAGGTGTTTTAGAGCAAAACGGAAATTACGATATAAAAGACATTAAGGCGCTAAAAAAAATCAAAGTGAAAACAGTGTACGTGTTGCTAATTTTTACGGTGATAATTCTTGTTATTTTATGTGTTTATGCGCTTGTTTATAGTTACATAAACCGCCCTAAGCTCGTAGTAATAGACCCCCAAACAGATGCATTAAATAAATTAAGTTTGTTGTATGAAAATAGAAATGATATTAAAGTGAAAGATTTTTATTATAAAATGTCAGAAATTTTAAGAATTTACGTATCTGAAAAATATAATTTTTATGCTTTAGAAATGACAACTTCAGAATTTTTTAAAAAAATGAAACCATTATTGCCTAACAGTATAGCTCCGTTGGAGTTTAAAAAATATTTGTCAGTATTTAATTTAGCAAAGTATTCTTCTTTTACTCCAAACGAAGCGGAAATAAAAAGAAATTACGATTTTACAAAAAATCTTTTGGAGCTTTTATGAGGTTTGCAAGTCCAATATTTTTTATAATATTTTTGCCCATTTTAATTTTTGCTTATTTTTACATAAATGTTTTTAAAACGAAATTATTTAAAACACATGTGGACTTTTCACGAGTAAAATTTTTACAGGAGCTTGTAACTTTTAATTTAAAAGAGCATCTTTACAAGTTGTTACAGCTTTTAAAATATGTAGCTTTAATTTTTGCTGTTATAGCTTTAGCTAGACCACAAGAAGGGAAAGTATTTGAAGAAACTAACGATCAAGGCATAGACATTATTATGGCACTGGATACTTCTTCTAGTATGAGTTCTTTAGATTTTAAACCTCTTAATAGAATGGAAGCAGCTAAAAAAGTTACATGTGATTTTATAAAAGAACGTAAGTACGATAGAGTTGGACTTGTAATTTTTTCAGGACTTGCTTTTACACAATGCCCTTTAACTACCGATAAAACGTCGTTGATAGAATTTGTAAAAGACATAAATATAGGTGATACGGGTTTAGATGGTACAGCAGTTGGATCAGCTATAATGACATCTGTTAACAGATTAAAGGATTCTAAAGTTAAAAGCAAAATTATAATTGTTGTTACAGATGGCAATAATAATATGGGGGAGATTGATCCTATAACAGCTTCAAAAATAGCTCAAAGTTATAATATTAAAATTTATACTATTGGAGTTGGCAGCTTAGAAGGCGCTATTTACCAAATAAAAGATCCTTTTTTTGGAGTAAGGGAAGTTAGGTCAACACAAGATGCGATAAATGAAGATGCCTTAAAAGAAATTGCAGTAACAACAGGAGGTAAATATTTTAGAGCTCAAGATACAAAATCTTTTGAAAATATCATGCAACATATAAACAAACTTGAAAAGTCTGAAATAAAAGTTATTCAACACACATTATATAACGAGCTGTATAAATATTTTTTAATAATATCTTTGTGTCTGTTGATAATGACAGTTATTTTAGAAAATACTTATTTACGAAAACTTCCATAAATACTGTATGTAGATCAATACAGACATGTTCTATAAATTGTTGTGAGTTTGCATTAAAGAGTTTTTAGAGAGGCCCTAAGGAAGTAAATATAAAATTTATCAAATGTAAGTAATTTGGAGGCAGGACATGTTAAATAATGAATTTACAACTACGGTTGCTACCATAAATAACTTGCCCCCCCCCCCCCCACCCGGGAAAGGTGGGGAGGGGGGGGTTTTTTTTTTTTTTTTTGGGGATAAAAAATTTGTTTTTGTTGTTTTGTTATTTTTGTG
>JAISYS010000057.1 GCA_031269735.1 Candidatus Endomicrobiellum cubanum
CCTTCGTTATTGCTGCTGTTAACGTCGTCTTACCATGATCCACGTGCCCTATCGTACCTATGTTTACGTGCGGCTTTCTCCTGTCAAATTTCTCCTTTCCCATTTCTTTTTTACCCCTCTCACCAATTTTTATTGTGGTATATTTTAAGGGTCTGTTAAACCCTTAAAATAAATAGCCGAGGACGGGAATTGAACCCGCGACCACCTCCTTACCAAGGAGGTGCTCTACCACTGAGCCACCTCGGCACCTTTATAAACTATGAAACAAAAAGCGGGAGACGGGAATCGAACCCGCGTAGCCAGCTTGGAAGGCTGGAGCACTACCATTGTGCTACTCCCGCAAATACAACAACTATTTTAATATATGGGGGCGGATGGATTTGAACCACCGAAGGGCAAGCCCGCCAGATTTACAGTCTGGTGCATTAGACCACTCTGCCACACCCCCGAATATTTTGCAAATAAAAGAGAAAAAGATTTTCTGTTAGGTTTTTTAATTATTGTTATAATTGAAAAATTATATAATAAAGATATACGTATGTCAATACGATTTTCTAAATCCTGAATTTAAACTCTTAGACACAAAACTACATATTTTTAAAAAATATATAGTTTTGTGTATGATTTTTTAATATTTATAGAATAGCTTTTGAATTGGATCAGTATTTTTTTGTGAATATTTTGTCAATGTAAGTTGAAGCAAAATCTTTGCTTTCTGTGGATTTAATGATTTTGCCGCTATAAAACCATGCTCATCTTCATATTTTTTATCTTTTGACACAATACCACTTGGGATTCTTGACGATCTGACAACTACTATGCCGGACTTTATTGTATTATCAAGACTTGCAAGACAACTTTTTGCTACGCTACCATTGTCGGTTCCTGCAAAAATTATACCTTTAACTCCAGCTACACAAAAAGCATTTACAGATTTTTCGTCCGTGTCCGCATAACCATAAACAATTGCAACTTCAGGTATTTCAGGAACGGTTTTCAAAACATCTGCTATAGACAAATCAGATGCTGTTATATCCAACAGATTGAGCAGAAGTTTTAGCTGTACCTGCAATTGTGCCACCTACACCTAAAACAGCAATATTCCCTTTTGCAAACGAAAAACAACACACGAAAATTAAGCTCGAAGTACAACATTCACAATCTTTTTCATAATCTTTTCTCCATTATATTATTTCTAATCAAAAATACTTACACAAAACAATGACTTGATATATCAGCTCATGTTTTTAAAACTGACTTTTTTTGAGTAAATATTCTTAAAAAATATTAATTTAAAATAGCATGCAAGTATTTTTGATTATTTTGACAATATAAACAACAATATAAGATTTTTATTATAGTCTAAAAAATTCTTTTTGCAATAAATTATTGTGAAAATTTTGTAATAATGTGTCTATTAAAAACCTAAATTCTTAACGGCCTAATTGTCCACATGCTGCACCTATATCTGCCCCTTTAGCTTGCCTTATATTTGCAGTAATACCGTTTAACTTTAATATATTTTTAAATTTAAGTATAGCCTCTTGAGTAGGTACGCTAAAATTAACATCTCCTATAGGATTAAATGGTATTAAATTTATCTGGACACTTTGATTTATTAAATCATATCGTTTTAAAAGTCTTGCAAGCTTATGAGCATCAGCAGAAGAATCGTTAATTTCTTTAATTAGAATATATTCTATTGTTAATCTGGACTTTGTCTTTTTAAGATAATATTTACCTACATTTAATATTTCTTCTATAGTAAAACCAAAATTATTTGGGATTATTTTTTTTCTTTGTTTTTCATTAGTAGCATGCAAAGAAATAGCAAGACGAATGCCAAAATTATCATCTGCAAGTTTTTTAATTGCTGTAACATTTCCCACACTTGACAGTGTTATATGTCTTTTCCCAATTGCAAATTCTTTTTTTGATAAAATAGAACTCAACGCTAATGAAACATTATTATAATTAAGTGTAGGCTCCCCCATACCCATAAATAAAATGCCTGAAACTTTTTCTTTAGTATCATTTTCTATTTGTAAAATTTGTTCTAGTATCTCACCTCTAGTTAAATTTCTTGTATATTTTACTTTCCCTGAAGAACAAAAAGCACACATTACAGGACAACCTATTTGCGATGATATACACACAGAATTTTTTCCTTTTGTAGGTAAAAAAACAGCGGAAAAATGTTTTTTGTCTATGCTTTGAAAGGTGTATCTGATTGTCCCATCAAGAATAGATTGTTCTTTTTTGACTATCTTTAAAGACCTAAGCAAAAATCTTTTATCTAGCTCTTGTCTGAAATCCCTTGGGATTGAAGTAAATTCTTCAAAAGTAGCTGTTTTTTTTTCATAAATCCAATCAAGAATTTGGTTAATTCTATAATCCTGATTTATAATCACTTTTAGATACGCTTTTAGCTGAATACTTGTTAAGTCTAGTATATATTTTTTCATAAATTCCTATTGTTTATTTGAATTAAAAATTTTTATTAAATTTTTTGTTGAAGAATCATGATTATTTTCTGAACCATCTTTAAGTTCAGGCAATATTACATTTGCAAGAACTTTCCCTAATTCTACGCCCCACTGATCAAAACTATTAATACGCCACATTATACCTTGCGTAAATATCTTATGTTCATATAATGCAATTAAAGCTCCTAATGTTTTAGAATTAAGATTATTAATTAATATGCTATTTGTTGGTCTGTTACCTTCAAATATTTTGTGGTTAGTTAAAACTTTTATGTCCTCTTTAGAAAGTCCAGCTTGGTTAAAGCTTTCTATTACTTGTTCTTTTGTAAGACCAAACGCAAGAGCTTCTGTTTGAGCAAAATAATTTGCCATCAATTTTTCGTGATGGTCACCAATCTTTTTTACTGGATTTATATAACCTATAAAATCGCAGGGAATAAATTTAGTACCTTGATGTATAAGCTGATAAAATGAATGTTGCCCATTAGTGCCAGGTTCTCCCCAAATTATAGGACCTGTTTGGTAATCAACCCTATCATTCTCAAAATTTATAGTTTTTCCATTACTTTCCATATCGCCCTGCTGCAAATATGCAGCAAATCTATGCAGATACTGACTATATGGCAAAACTGCATGTGTTGAAGCATTAAAAAAATTGTTGTACCAAAATCCTAATACTGCCATTATTACAGGAATATTTTTTTCATAAGGAGTATTTAAAAAATGCTGATCACTATAGTAAGCCCCCTCTAAAAGCTCTTCAAATTTTTCAAACCCAACATAACAACAAATAGGAAGTCCGATTGCAGACCAAAGAGAATATCTACCACCTACAAAATTCCAAAATTCAAACATGTTATTTTCATCAATACCAAATTCTTTAACTTTTTTTACATTTGTTGAAAGAGCAACAAAATGATTTACAACAGCTTTATCACCTAACTGGTCTACAAGCCACTGTCTAGCAGTTAAAGCATTTGTTATTGTTTCAAGAGTTGTAAAAGTTTTAGAAGCTATTATAAAAAGTGTTGTTTGAGGATTCAATTTTTTCAACACTTCGTAAATATCTGCACCATCAATATTAGAAACAAAATGAACATTTACTATATCAGCATAGTATCTTAATGCCTCACAAACCATTTTAGGCCCTAAATCAGACCCTCCAATCCCTATATTTACGACATCAGTAATTCTTTTTCCAGTAAAACCAGTCCACTTCCCCTCTCTTAAATCGTCACTAAATTTTTTCATTTTAGAAAGTACAATATTAATTTGAGGCATAACATTTTTACCATCAACATAAATAGGACTATTACTTCTATTTCTAAGAGCTGTATGCAGTACTGCTCTTTTTTCTGTCCAGTTTATTTTCTGCCCTGAAAACATCTTTTTTGTATATTCATTTACTCTTGCTTCTTTTGAAAAGTCCATTAAAAGTTTAAAAGTTTTAGAGTTAATAATATTTTTTGAATAATCAAAAGTTATGCCTATATTGTTATCACTTATAGAAAATTCATTAAATCTGTTTTCATCTTTAAACAAATCTCGTAAATGGACATTTTGAATTTCTTCAATATAATGTTTTTCGAGATTCTGCCAACACGGTGTATTTTTAAGTTCAAAATTACTCATAATTTTCTCCATATAAATAAACAGCAATTAACTTTTTTGAATATTTTAGAGTATAACATTTTCTTTTTCATTGTTTAATACTACAACTATACTTTGTTAAAAAAATATTCGTTGTTTTACACCTTATTTCTATTCTGATATAATTTTAAAGCAAAAAAAACTCATCATACTTGGTGACAACTTCAAAATTTTAAAACATAGGAACTACTCGCCAAATTAAAATTATGATAATTACTAGTACACAAAATTCTATATTTAAACAAATACTTAAACTGCAAGATAAAAAGTTTCGCGATAAACATAATTGTTTTTTTATTGAAGGGAAAAAACAAGTTGAGGAAATTCCTAAAGACTGGAATATAAAACAAATTTTTATATCAGAAAAATATAAAAACAATATAGACAATTTTAATAATGCAGTAGTCCTTTCAGACAGTCTATTTAATAAGTTATCAACAACTAAGTCTTCACAAGGAATAATAGCTGTTGTAGAAAAAAAAGATTATAAAATTGAAGATATTATAAAAAATATAGGTATGTTTATAATTTTAGAAAACATTCAAGATCCCGGAAATCTTGGTACAATTATTCGCTCTGCAGCTGCATTTGATGCAAAAGCAGTATTTGTATCAAAAGGTAGCGTTGATATATATTCCGATAAAACTTTAAGATCAACGATGGGGTCAATATTTCATATACCCGTACTAGACAATATAGACATAAAAAATATTCTGGCAGTAATGAAAAAAGAAAAAACTACAATTTACGCCACTTCACTAAAAGGTCAAAAATATCTACACACCGTTAAACTATCCAAAAAATGTGCTTTTATAATAGGGAATGAGTCTAACGGTATTACAAATGAAACTGAAAATTTAGCAGATGAACTTATAAAAATAAATATACCTGGTAAATGTGAATCTTTAAATGCCGCAATTGCATCATCTATAATTATGTACGAAATAACAAAAGACTACGGCCACTCACCTTTTTATAATAAAAAATAAAACAAATTTCTATTAACTAAATTTATATAATTATGTTGTTGATTATATTTTAACTTAGGAGGACGCATCAAGATGGGCAATATTATGAAAAGTTTAATGGCATTTGTTTTATTATTAGTAGCTATCATTGCAGTGTTTGCAAAGCCAAATAATGATAGGGAATTTATTTTAAAATTTGGATTTCAACCTTTAAGTACACTCTCACTACTCTCAGAAAAGTCTCAAGGCACTAATGCAAGTCAGGACACAAAACTTGGGATCTCTGCAGGACTTGAATATTTTCAATATTTAAACAATGTTGTCGCTTTAGGACTTGGAGCAATATATGATTTTCCTAGAGATATAAATAATACCAATGGAAATGTGTCTTTTATGCCACTTTTTGTAGCCTTAAAATTGCGCACACCACTACACGGATTAGATAACACATTTATGTTTTGTTCCGGTAGGCTAGGGGGTAGCATACCTATGTTAACAAATTTACTTGATGGAGCAACGCAAAAAATAGGTCTTTATTATGGTGCTGGTTTAGGATTTAGTATAAATTTTTTAGTTATAGAAGCAATATACGCAATAAATAACTTTAGTATTTCTTTACCAAATAATTCTGAAACAATTGATGCCAATTGTCAAACAATAACACTTTACGCTGGGTTTAAGTTTGAATAAGTTTTCTTCTGCTGTTCCTATAACAAATTTGGCAATAGGTATAAATTATACACTTTAGAACTTACTGAATATTGATTTTGATCTGAGCCAGTTTTTTTATGCTGAGGCAAAATTACCACATGGTATACTAAATGATAAGTTGGATTTTTCTGGAACATTCGTTAATTTTGTCTTCGGTATAAAATTTTAGTTATAAATTATTATGGAGATTGAAATGCATAAAAAAATTATCCTCCTTGAACCTGAAGGAAATAATGAGAAAAATCTTGAAATATCTGATATAAAGTATGGTTTATCTTTAAGAATATAATATACACAAAACCTTAATTTAGTTATCTTTCTTATTACAAACATTTCTATAATTAATCGATTTATTGTATACTATTTACGTATCACGGTATAATCAAATAAAATTAATAATTTAAGCGACTAAGTTAGGTTAAAGTAGATATATGAAAAAAAATAGACAAAATTGTTAATGAGTTAAAAAATGAACTTAAAAAATCTTTTAAAGATTTTAAGGGATTATATATCTATGGTTCACAAGTTAACGACACATACAACAAAAATAGCGACGTTGATATTGTTGTAATTTTTAGTAAATATAATTTCAAAAAACTAAGTGTAGTATGGGCTATAGTTTCAAAAATAGAATACACCAACAATATTGTTATAGATTTAAAACCATATACATATCTTGAACTAAAACGGAATTATATATTTTGTAATGAAGTTGTAGGGAAAGGCGTATTTTATGCATAATAATATAGAGAGTTGATAAAACTTGCAATAGAAAAAGCCAAAATAGCATTAAAACAGCTGAAGAAAATATAAAATCAAAACAATTAGAAGGAGCTTTAAATAGGATTTACTATGCTGTTTTTTACTCTGTAAATGCTTTGCTTTAGCAATAAAAAATAATTTTTCAACATCAAACCATTCGCAATTAAAAGGCTGGTTTAATAAAAAATCTATATATGAAGAAAAGATTTTTAACAATAAAATGTATGAAGTATACAAAAATGCGTACTTGATAAGAGAAAAAAGTGATTATGACTTTGCATATAAACCTGATTTAGTAACTGTTAAGATTATGTTAAATGATGCAAAGTTTTTCATAAAAAATATTGTTAATAAATTATAACAAATCCTGTTTAGAATTGTTAAGTTAACCTCAAAAAGGTCAGCGTAAAATTAACTTACGCTGACCTTTCTAACTGTCAAGTAAATATCCTAAAAATTATCAGCTAATTCTTCCATATAGGCTTTGGGGTGTAAACATGCTGGACATTTATCTAAAGCTTCTTTACTTTCATAAACATATCCGCAGTTACGGCATTTCCATTTTATTGGCATATCTTTTTTAAAAACTCTATCATTCTCAAGGTTATCGAGAAGTTCTAAATATCTTGATTCATGATGTTTTTCAGCAATAGAAATCCTTCTAAAACACTCTGCTACTTCAGGGAATCCCTCTTCATCAGCAACTTTTGCTGCTTGAGGATAAAGTTTTGTATGCTCTTCATTTTCTCCTGCTGCTGCAAGCCTTAAATTTTCAACTGTGCCGCTAATAATACCTGCTGGAAAAGTACCAGTAATTTCAAGCGGACCACCTTCTAAAAATTTAAAAAATCTCTCTGCATGTTCTTTTTCGTTATCTGCTGTTTCTATAAAAATTGCAGCAATTTGTTCAAAACCTTCTTTCTTTGCTTTTGATGCAAAATATGTATATCTCATTCTCGCTTGCGACTCTCCTGCAAACGACTCCAATAAATGTTTTTCGGTTTTTGTCCCTTTAATTGATTTTGCCATTCTTTGGCCTCCTTACCTATTATATTCCTACTTCATTAAACCACTTACCATGAAGATTGCAAGTTTCTATAACTTGAACTTTCCCTTTTGTATTTTCTTTTAAATGAATAACTGCTGCAGGATTAACATCAGATATAAGCATAACATTTGCCACAAATTTATTGTTAACATAAAAAGTTATTTCTTGTATATGATGTTCAGGTAAAGCTGGGTGTAGTACCTCTCCAATTTTTACATGGACATCTATACAGCCTGTTCCTGGAATTAAACCGCATTGTTTTATAACTGTAAAAGCAGGAATATGTTTTTTTTCACTTTCTCCTGATGTTGCTTTAAAGTCGGGTATTTTATAAGCATCTTCTTTTTCCTCGAATGCATGTTTGGCAAGACAAATAGGGCATACATCTTTGGTTCCATCTAAAGACACATAACCACAAACTTTACAAACTAATCCTTTCATATGACCTCCTTTCTAACTTTAAGGTTTCTCTAAAAACATTCAGATCTACAATATCTGATCAATCTTCACTTTTTATTTTTAAAGCAAAAGCTTTACCGATTTCAAAACATTTATCCAATTCTTCGCAAGTAGGATTGAAAACCACCTTGAAAGAAGGTTCAAAAAACGTAACATTCGATATTGTGTTTTCAATATCTTTTGTAGCCTCTCCACTCCAACCATAAGAACCAAATGCAAAAGATTTGCGCCCCTTAGCTTTAGAACCTTTAAGAAAATGCAAAAAACCTGCAATTACAGGCAACATTTCTCCATCGTGTGTTGAAGAGCCAAACACCCACCCTTTGGCCTCTAACATATATGAAGCTATATCTGTTCTGTCGTTTTTTGTTACATCAAACAATATAGACTCTACTCCTTGTGAAGTTATTCCTTCTACAATCTTTCTTGCCATTTTTTCAGTAGAATTCCACATAGTTTCATAAACAATAGCAATTCTGTTTTTACATGAATGCGAAGACCAATACAAATATTTCTGCATAATTTCTGGTATATGTTTACGCCACACAAGTCCATGACTTGGAGCTATAATTTCAATATTAAGATTTAACTTACTTATTGCTGCAAGTTTTGGAGAAATAATCATATTAAACGGCCAAAGTATATTTGCATAATATTTTTGAGCTTCGTCCATTAAGACATCAAAATTAACTTCATAATCAAAAACTTTATTGGTTGCATAATGCTGTCCAAAACCATCATTTGAAAACAAAATTTTATCATAAGCAGAATATGTAAACATACTATCAGGCCAGTGCATCATAGGCACATCTATAAAATCTAAGGTTCTTTTCCCAATATTTATGTTTTGGCCTGATTTTACTGGGACCCAATTACCACATACACCGTAATATTTTAAAAGTCCCTGTTTTGCTTTCTGTGTACCATAAACTTTAGCATTAGGACAAATTTTTAATAAGTCTGGAAAAGCTCCAGAATGATCTGGCTCTATATGATTTATCACTATAACATCTATTTTTGTAGGATCAATAATACTTTTGATATTTTCTATTAATTCCTTTTGAAAACCATGCCTAACTGTGTCAATCAACGCTACTTTCTCATCTAATATTAAGTAAGAATTATACGTGACACCTCTTTTAGTTACATATGTATGGCCGTGAAAATGTCTCTCATTCCAATCTATTGCTCCAACTGAATATACACCTTCTTTTATTAATTTTGCTGGCATAAATAAACCTCTGTATGTAGGAAAACCTGCACTACCTTTTATAGTTTTGCTCTGCTTGGCACATTGGACATTTTTCATATTCGTTAGAATATTCTGATTCACAAACATCGCACACTTTTATACTACTATTTTTGGTTGTACAGCAGGGCTTACAAAATTCTGGACTTAAACATTCACTTTTTAACTCTGTTTGACAATACGGACAAGAACATTTATCTTTACACATATTATTTATTTACCTTGTTTTGATTTATAATTTTCTACAGCTTTGTGCAATGCATCTGCTCCAAGGTTTGAACAGTGCATTTTGTTTGGAGGTAATCCTCCAAGTTCTTTTGCAACATCATCATTTGTAATGTTCATGACTTCTTCTATGGTTTTGCCTTTGGCCATTTCAGAAACCATTGAAGAAACCGCTATAGCTGCTCCACACCCAAAAGTTTTAAACTTTACATCCTCTACTCTATTATCTTTAACCTTGATATAAAAAGTCATCATATCGCCACAGACAGGATTTCCAACTTCTCCTACACCATCTGCATTTTCTATCTGGCCAACATTTCGCGGATTTGCAAAATGTTCCATAACCTTTTGCGAATAAAATGCCATTCTGTCCCCCCTCTTACGCCTTACTTCAACTTATAAAACCTCTTTTAAGACTCCTACAATAAAAATTATTCTTCGTTTATATGACAATGATCATGTTCGTGGTCAAAATCAGTACCCGGCCCAGCCTTTTTTCTTTTACCTGTCTGTAAAAAATATGAGTATAGAGGAGACATTTCTCTAAGCCTACTAACTATTTTCGGGAACTCCTCTAACACATAGTCAATATCTTCTTGAGTATTGTATTTTGACAATGTAAAGACTATAGATCCTTGCCCAACAGCTACATCTACCTTCATTGCACTTAATACGTGCGAAATTTTAAGATTCTTATTTGCACAAGCAGAACCACTCGCTGCCATGATACCTATGGCATCTAAGAGCAAAAATAAGGCCTCCCCCTCAACAAATTCAATCGAAAAATTTACATTGTTTGGTAAACGATTCCCTATGGCACCATTTAAATAAATATATTCAATTTTTTTTGGCAACTCGTTTATAAGTTTATCTCTTAACCCTTTTATTTTTTGTACATTTGAAACAAGTTCCTCTTTAGCAATTTGGCAAGCTTTGCCAAAACCCACTATTGCAGGAATATTCTCTGTGCCTGAACGTTTAGAGTTTTCTTGAACGCCACCCTCAATTTGCGGAACTATTTTCACCTCTTTTTTAACATAAAGAGCTGCAGCTCCTTTAGGGCCATACATTACAGACGAAGAAAATGTTAAAGCATCTACGTTTAAATCTTTAACATCTATAGGCATAAATCCACACGAACTTACAGCATCTGTATGAAACACAACAAAATCATTTATTTTATTATTTTTAACTATAGCCACTAAATCTTTAATATTTTGTATAGTTCCAACTTCAGGGTTAGAATGTTGAATAGACACTAAAATAGTATCTTTTCTTAAGGATTTTTTAAGTTCTTGAGCGTTTACATTCCCTTTTGCATCTACAGACAAATAAGTAACTTCAAAACCGTCATTTTGTAGTCTCTTTAAAGGATTTAAAATAGAAAAATGTTCTATAGCTGAAACAATAATATGTTTTCCTTTATTTTTTAACGATTCTGCAATACCTTTAACTAGCAAATTATTCGATTCTGTAGCACAAGAAGTAAAAATTATTTCATTAATATCTGCATTGATAAAGCTTGCAACTTTAGACCTTGCGTCATCAAGAGCGTCTTTAGAAATAGAACCTAAAGAATAAATACTTTGAGGATTTCCATAATGATCAACAAAGAAAGGCACCATCACATCAAAAACATTTTTATCTAATTTTGTGTTAGACTGATTATCCAAATATATGTACTTCATTGGAGTTACTTCTCTAACTCAAAAGCATCTTTTGGCGCACCACATACTGGGCAAACCCAATCTTGTGGTAGCTGGTCAAAAGATGTTCCCTTGGCTATACCGCTGTCTTCAATACCAACACTAGGATCATAAATATACCCACAAATGCTACATTTCATTTTTTCCATAAAACCTCCCCTATTGTTTAATACTTTAAACACCGTCAATTATACATCTATAAACTCAATGTATTCAACTCCTTAATGCTCTAAAATCTTATGACAAATTTTACAAAAATTTACAAAGAAAAAATAGAGGCCTAGATCAAACAGGATATCTGACAATAAAGAAAGAATTGGTAATAAATGGGACATTGATATACGAATTAGATTTTCCAAACAAGGAAGTAAAAGATGCATTTTTGATGGTATTAGTATCAGAATATACAGGCAAAAGCCAAATAGAGATATTTAATTTAAATATTAGGATACATAATGCATTGATAAATAAGAATGAGATAGAGTTACAAGATAGCTTAACTGAGTTGTATGCAAATGCAGTATATGATACAGACACAAAACAAGAAGGGCAAAGACAATCATTGTTTGTGATTGCAATGCGTTTATCAGGATTTGAAACGGAAGTAGAAGTACATACAAACGTAGGTAGAGCAGACGTGGTATTAAAAAACGGGGAAAAGATAATAGTAGTAGAGATAAAATACAGCAAACACAACAAAGCAGAGAAAGAATTAGAAGAAGCGATAGGGCAGATAAGAGAAAAGAAGTACTATGTGAAGTATGCAAGTAAAGAAGTAACGTTGTTGGGAATTGTGTTTAGTAAAAATAAAGATATTACTTGTATGTTTGAGAGACCTTAAAACGTAGGGCATATTAAAATTAAACTAAATTATTGCGTTTTTTATTTACAAGTCTAACATAGATTCATGTTATTGTCTTGACAAAAGACTATCAAACAATTAAGATAATACAAGTTAAGTTAATAGCTGTTAAGTTATTTGGCGTTTTCTGAGAGGTGTTATGAAGTTTTATGACAGAAAAGAAGAGTTTGAAATTTTAAAAGAATTAAACAAAGTCTCTAAAAAATCTAGTTCTTTTGCATTGCTTATTGGACGTCGCAGGCTTGGAAAAACGGCTTTGCTTTTAGAAAGTGCAAAAACACAAAAAGAGAAATTTTTATACCTTTTCGTAGCTCGACAAAACGAAGCCGTACTTTGTAAACAGTTTCAACAAGAAGTAAAAAATGTTCTCGGGTTGGAAATTTTTGGAGAAATTAAAAATTTTAGAAAATTATTTGAAAGCTTGATGAAATTTGCAAAAGATACGCCATACACACTTGTAATAGACGAATTTCAAGAATTTGAAAGAGTGAATCCTTCAATATTTAGCGATATACAAAATCTGTGGAACAGATATAAAGATGAAACGAAACTTAATTTAATAGTCTGCGGTTCAATTTATTCAATGCTTGTTAAAATTTTTGAAAATTCAAAAGAGCCTTTGTTTGAAAGATTAAATTCAAAAATTATCTTAAAACCGTTTAAAATAGAAATTATAAAACAAATCTTAAAGGACAATAACAGAAAATATACTCCTGCCGATTTATTGTGCCTTTATATGCTTACTGGCGGAGTGCCTAAATACATATCAGTCCTTATGGATGCTAAAGCTGTTTCAAAAAGCAAAATGATAGATCATGTTGTCCGAACAGATTCTTTATTTTTAAGCGAAGGAAAAGATATTTTGATTTCCGAACTTGGCAAAGATTACGGAACATATTTCTCTATTTTGCAGTTGATTTCCAATGGCAAAAACACGCAAAGTGAAATAGACTCAATAATAGAAAAAAATACGGGAGCATATTTGTTAAATTTGGAAAAAGAATTTTCTTTACTTTCGCGTAAAAAACCTATTTTTTCAAAACCTGAAAGCCGAAACACGCATTGGCAAATAAACGACAATTATTTAAGTTTTTATTTTAGATTTTTATACCCCAACCAATACCTTATAGAACAGGAACAATTTACATTATTAAAAGAAATAATAATGAAAAATTACGAGCAGTACAGCGGACAGGTTCTGGAGAATTACTTTAAGGATAAATTGAGCCAAGATGGGAAATGGACTAATTTAGGTTCTTACTGGGACAACAAAGGCGAAAACGAAATAAATGTTGTAGCTGTCAACGATTTAAACAAAACTGCCATTGTTGCAGAAGTCAAAAGAAATTCTAAAAAAATAAATTATGACTTACTAATGGCAAAATTTACTAAAATCAGCAGTCAGTTAAAAAATTATAAAATTGAATTTCAAGGTTTATCGTTAGAAAATATGTAAGTTTTTTATTCCACTATATAATAAAAGACTTGCGTGGGTGCCTTTTATGTAAAAGTGACTACAGCCTGATTCGATTTAGATCCTTTCTCTATTTCATCTTCACTTTTATGGATTAACTACCATTTCTCTTGCCTATGAAATTTAAAATTCTATATCAGTTATAATACATTTAACCTCGTTTAACACTTTACAAACATATTCTTTGCTTAAATTTATCGAAGAATACTTATAAAAATTAAATTCTTCAACAATTTTTAATATTTTATCAATTATTTCGCTGTTTAATCCTGCTTTTTTAAGTTCTTCTGCTACTGCATTTTTAGATAAAAGTTGAGACTGTATATCTACTTGAACATTTAAAAATTTAGTGAACGCACTGTTTAGCAATTCCAATGATTTTTTATAATTATCTTTTGAAATTTCTATTTCAGCTTCTTTAATCAATTTTCTAACATCACGTAAATTAATTTTTTTAAAGTTTGATTTGCTATCAACATTTTTATATTTGTATATTTTATAACAACTACTGCAAATCAATAAAACACCAAAAGGCACAAATAGTAAATAGAATTTTGAATTGTTTAGCAAATATCCTTTATGAAACTTTATATCTTTAATTTGTTTATTATAATTTATGTCTTGCCTCACAGCATTTCCAGTAGATTTAATATCTTCAATGTCTCCGGAAATAACAGTTTCTCCTGTTATTTCAATTTTTTGAGCAGGAGTTTTTATGGTTTCGTATTTTTTCTTTACAGGATTAAAAAATGAAATACCGACTGATGGAATTTCCTGAACACCTGCAACTAAGGGAATAAATATTGTTTTAAATTCTTTTAAATTTTCAGAACTGTTTGAAACTATTGTTTCATATTTTTTAAAACCTTCATAAGAACCAACATTTATACTACTAACGCTCTTCATATTTCCATTACCTTTAACAGTAACTATTAAAGTTACAGGATCATTTGTTTGAGCTTGTTTTTTATCTAAACTGGCAGATATTTTAAAATCCCCAATTGCGCCAGAAAAGTCAACAGGTTTCCCGGTTTTTGGTAAAGGGGCTACCTCTATATTAATTGGTTTTGTTTCTAGTATTTTAGTTTGTCCTCTACCCATACTTGAAAATAGACTAAAAAAATCGTCCATATCGTTTGGCGTAGAAAAATCCATTATAGCTATCTTTATTTTTGCTGGTTGTATGGTTTTTAAACCTAATTCTATAGGATAAAGCACAGTTTCTATTTCATCAACCCGATAATTTATACCCTCTACAATTTCAAAATGGGTTTTAGGCTTAGAGCCATCATTCCAAAAACCAGCAAAACTAGGTGAAAAATATTCTGGATTAGATATTAAATCTACATTTGTATAAAAACTAAACTTATAAATTAATTTTTCGTTTTCATAAACTCTTCTTTTATTAACAGAAGCTTTTACAAAAGCTTTGCCTTGAGGATTTGACTGATTTTGATTCCCTCTTTGCCGACTAACATCGTTTGAATTTGAATAAGGTAAACTTTGTGCGCTTTTGGATGGAATAACTTCAATATCTAAAGCCTCAGTAAGATATGTTTTGCTATTATAAGTTATTTTTGCAGGAGGTATAGTAAATTTACCTATTCTTTTTGGCCCTAAAGTATATTTATAAGTGATACTCACATTAGTCTTGCCATTTATTACAGACATACTTTGAGAAGTAGCTGTGCCAAACTTTGTAAAATCCGTTAAATTTGATATTTGATGCTCAGGAAGATTGACTCCGTCTCCACTTAATGTAATTGAATACACAAAAGACTCATTTAATGGCACTTCTTTTCTATTTACAGTAGCTTTATAAGAAATTGAATCTGCATAAACTATAATTGACAAAAATGAAAAAAATACAAGGAAGTATATCTTTTTAAACATTTTACCAATCCTTTTGCATTTGAATAGATTGATACCCTTTAAAAGTCTTTTTAGGCCTATTGCTATTCTTATCTGATTCATTATAATAATTTAAAAGCACTGAAGCTGGCATATCCTTTTTATCTTTTGTGCTGTTTTCTTTATTTTCTTTTCCCTGTTCATTTTTATTTTCTTGCTTTTCTTTTTTCTGCGATTTTTTGTCTTGTAAATCTTTTATTTTATCACTTATTTCCTTTCTTTTTTTATCGAGGTCTTCTTTCTCTTTTTTCAAATCCTCTTGCTTTTTTGATTTTTGGTTTTTTTGGTCTTGTTGCTGTTTTTTGTTGTCTTCTTGTTTTTTATCGTTTTGTTCCATCTGTTTTTTTAAGTCTTGCTCATTTTTATTCTGTTGATCTTTGTTTTGATCCTGTTTTTTATCTTTTCCTGGATTTTGCGAGTTACTTTTTTCGTTCAATTTTTTTAAAGCCATTTCCAAATTATATTTTGAATCATTATCCCCTGGATTTATTTTTAAAGCTTCCTTGTACAATTTTACAGCATCACTAAAGTTCCCCTGTTTAAACTCAACATTGCCCAAATCATAATAAGCAACAAACTTGTCTGTTTTAGTAGACATAGTAGAACTCAAAACTTTACTGTATTTTGATTTAGCGCTATCAAAATTATTAAGTTTATAATCTGCGCCTGAAGAGTTTATTAAAATATCATTATTATTAGGTATCTCTTTTACTTTTTTATTTAAAATTTCTGATGCTGCTTTAAAGCTGCCCTTACTAAAATACTTTAAAGCTTTATTGTTATCTTTTACATTTTTATAAGAAAGCATTAAAAGAAACACTAAAAATCCAATCAAAAAAATTAGAATGCTGAACAAAATAAGCGTTTTTTTCATCTTTTACGCCTCACAGGATATATAAGAGCGCCTATTAAAAAAATTAAACCAGCCAAAACAAATATTTGGAACCTATCTATCTTATTATTTATTTCGTCAACTTCACTATTACTTTTTACTAAAGTTTTTATTGTTTTTACTAAATCATAAGAAATGTTTTTTTGTGAAGCATCAAAAAACTTACCTCCCGTTTCTTGAGCTATTTTTTGTAATAATTCAGAGTTTACTTTACTTACAACTACCTGCCCAGAGCTATCTCTAACATAATCTTTAAGCTTCCCAGCATTATCCATAACTGGTATAGGAGAACCTTCCTTAGAACCTATCGCTACACAAATAATTTTTAATTTAACTTTTTTAGCAATACTGATAGCTTCATTTATTTTAGAATCGTGATCCTCTCCATCAGAAATCAAAAACATTACCTTGCTCTTAGACAATTTAGTATTTAATGCTTTACAGGCAAGAATAATAGCATTTCCTACTTGTGTGCCTCCGCTTGGCAAAACGCCCACATTTACATCTTCTAAAAATATTTTTAAAGCTTGTAAGTCATAGGTCATTGGACACTGCCACATGGCATCCCCAGAAAAAACTATAACACCCATTTTTTCGCCAGGATTTTCTGTAACAATATCTAAAACAATAGACTTCGCCTTTTCTAACCTGTTAGGATTAAAATCCTGAGCTAACATGCTTTTCGAGACATCCAGCGCTAACACTATTTCAGTTGATTCTTTTACAACTTTAATATTTTGGTTGCCGTACTGTGGTCTAGCAAGAGCAAGAATTATGAAAAAAATTCCTATTAAAAATAAAATACTTTTAATTTTGTACGCATTTAAGTTAACTTCTGAAAGAGAAAGTAAATTAATATTTGCTATAAGCATATTAAGCGCATCTTTTCTCTTCTTAATAGCAATATAAAAAAATAGTATAAGCAACGGCATTAATATTAATAATAATAAATAACTTTTATCTGCAAACATTTTTATAATCCTGCACTATTTAAAAGATAAACTGCTTATTAACAATGATTTGGTCTTTCTACTTTCTTAAAATTAAGTATAAATTCTGTACCTTTATTTTCTTTACTTCTCACTAATAACTGTCCTTCCATTGATTTTATTGTTCCTGTTATCTGCTGCATCCCTATTCCGTACCCATAACTTTTAGTTGTACCTACTTTTTCTCCTCTCATTATCTTTTCTAACATATCCTGAGACATTCCTTTCCCGTTATCTTTTACTTTTATTTCTACCTCTTCATTTTACTGCATAACTCACTTCTATTTTTGCCTTCTCCCCTTGTTCTACAGCTTCTATTGCGTTTTTTATTAAATTTGTCATCATTCTCAAAAATTTACCACACTCTCCTTTTATAAATACAGGTCTATCACCTTTGTATTCTCTATTTATCTCTATATTTGCTTCATTATTGCTATACTTCATGTTTTCTACTATATCTGGCAATATAACATCCAACGAAATATATTCTCCCTCTACTTTATCATCAACCACCTCTTTTTTACCTGTTTCTATACTTTCGTTTACCGCCCTATACTTTGTAAGCATTTTTCCTGCCATATCTTCTATGCTTTTTATTGCTGAACTCAACATCTTTAAATCAGGAGCTTCTAGCTTATCTTTATAAATGTATTCTATAGCTTTTAATGCTGATACTGGTGATGCTATATCGTGCGACACCTCTCTGGCTATTTTATATAATCCTTCTTTTGCTTTTATCTTATTTTTTAGCTCCTCTATCTTTAACTCTTCTAATCTCTTTTTTGCAGTTATGTCAAAAGAAACCCCTAAAAGTCCAACAACTTTTCCTAATGAATCAAAAAGAGCAATTTTCTTTGTCAAGCAATTCTTCCATTCTCCTAAAACATAACCATTCTCTTCTACTTCGTATGACTTCCCGGTAGACATAACAAATTCATTTATACTATCTAACTTTTTTGCAGTGATAGTGTCATGAAAATCAAAATTTGTTCTTCCAATAAATTTATCCTTTGATTGCAAACCAAGATCTTTTGCCTGAGCTTCATTACATCCAAGATACACATTATTGCGATTCATCCAATAAATATGACAAGGGAGTTGTTCAATAATATTTTGCAATAAAGTACTTTCTATAGATTCAACCATATAGTTATGCAAAAAATTGGTTGTGCTACGAATATAGTATCTCTCATAAACACTTTTATTATGGCTCTCACAGAAATATATAACAGCTCCTTGAGCACATTTGACTTCTTGGGGGGGGGGGGGGGGGAATTTATTTATGTTAGACACCGAAGTTGTAAAAAAAAAATTTAAAATTACCAGCCACCAAAAAACTTACAATTTATAAATATTATATATAAAAC
>JAISYS010000013.1 GCA_031269735.1 Candidatus Endomicrobiellum cubanum
CTTAGTACGAGAGGACCGGAATGAACATACCTCTGGTGTTTCTGTTGTTCCGCCAGGAGCATTGCAGAGTAGCCAAGTATGGATGAGATAAACACTGAAAGCATATAAGTGTGAAACTCGCCTCAAGATAAGGTTTCCCTGAAGGGCACTTGTAGACTACGAGTTTGATAGGTTGGAAGTGGAAGTACAGTAATGTATGAAGCTAACCAATACTAATTGCCCGTTCGGCTTGGTCACATTTTCTAATCTTTATGATATAATGTTAATCTTAGTTCGCTGATTTACCAAATATTAAGTTTTTAATAAATATAGTTCTTTAATTTAAAAAATTATTTCCGGTGGTTATTCCGATGGTGTTACACCCGATCTCATTCCGAACTCGGAAGTTAAGCCCATCAGGGCCGATGGTACTTGGACCGCAGGGTCCCGGGAGAGTAGGTCGCTGCCGGATTCAATCTTAAATAATCCCCGCAAAAAATTTGTGGGGAAAATATTTGTGTTTTGTCAAAGATAGTAAGATGTCAAAGAGATATTAAAATAAGACGAAAGTCTTTTTCTTACCGAGACGAAGAGTTATTAGTGTATTCAAGACTTCTCTCGAGAGAAGTCTTTTTGTTTTTAATTAATCTATTTCAAGCATGATAGATGATGAGGGGCAGGGTTTCTTAAAAACTCTAAATATATAAATTATAGTGATTTTTTGACAAAGCAAAACAAAAATCATGGTTTGTTTGTGATAAGCAAAGTTTTTAATACACAGTGTGTGGAATACAGTAGTGCCAAAATGCAATAAATATATGTTTTTAAAAAAGAATATAATAAGCGTATAAAAGGCGTTGATGATATAGTAGGTTTTTTATAGACCAGTGAAATAAAGACAATGATTTTAGTAGATATAGTATGGGAGTAAAAAATGCCAAATGTGAAAAATCAAGAAGCTGTAAAGATTTTAACTGAAAAATTTAAATCTATGAAAGGCATGATATTAACAGAGTATCATGGTCTTTCAGTAGGGGAAATTTCTGAACTTCGTTGTAAGCTCCGTGCTCAAAATAGCGAATATGCAATTGTTAAAAATACTCTTACAGAAATAGCTCTTAAAGATGCTGGTATTGATGCAGGCAACAATTTTTCTGGACCAACAGCTCTTGTTATTGAAAATGGAGATGTTGTTTCTCCTGCAAAAATTGTTATGGAGTTTGCAAAAACACATGCAAAGTTAAAAGTTAGGGCAGGATATTTAGAAGGCAAATTTGTTGATGCTTCTGTTGTGTCTCAATTGTCAGAACTTCCTTCAAGAGAAGTTCTTATTGCAAAAATGTTGGGCTGCATGAATGCTCCTATAACTGGTTTTGTAAATGTTCTTGCAGCAAACATTAGAGGATTGGTGATGGTATTGGACGCTATTTCCAAAAAGCAAGTCGCGTAGAACTTGTCTTTTAAATTTTTGCGTTGCAAAACTCTCGTTCATTTGCCATTGAGAGCAAACTTCTCTTGATTTTGCTTAGCAAAAATCAAAATACTTCGTTCTAAATTTTAGATATGCTTTTTTTGAATAAATGATTTTTTGTCAGGCAAAAACAAGAAGTAGTAAAGAATTAAAAATAATATAAAGAAGTAAATAATTGGAGGATAGTAAAAATGGCAGAATTATCAAAAGATCAGTTAATTGAAGCAATTTCTTCATTGTCGGTCATTGAACTTTCTGAACTTGTAAAAGCTTTGGAAGAAAAGTTTGGTGTGTCAGCAGCAGCTCCAGTAGCAGTTGCAGCAGCTCCAGCAGCAGGTGGCGCGGCTCCAGCAGCAGAAGAAAAGTTAGAATTTAATGTTGTACTTGCTTCAGCAGGTGCAAGTAAGATTAATGTTATAAAAGTTGTAAGAGAAGTTACAGGTCTTGGTCTTAAAGAGGCAAAAGACTTAGTTGATGGTGCTCCAAAAACTCTAAAAGAAAATGTTGCAAAAACAGAAGCTGAAGAGATTAAGAAAAAGCTTGCAGAAGCGGGTGCAACGGTTGAACTTAAGTAAACCTGTAAAGTACTTTTCATTTAAATTGTAGTTGACAGATAATGTTTATTATGTATAATAAACATTATCTGTCGTTTGTATATATAATAAAATAAATAACAGGTTGAAAAATAATGAATAAAGTTAACTTTGGAAAAATAGGGTCTCCTCTAGATCCGCCGCTTCTTTTAAAAATGCAAAAAGATTCATTTGCTGAGTTTTTACAGCAAGATACTGCTCCAGAAAAAAGAAAGTTTCAAGGTCTAGAGGGCGTTTTTAGAGATATATTCCCTTTAACAAATTCTGATGAGAGTTTAGTTTTGGAATATGTTTCGTATTCTTTTGGTGAACCAAAATATTCTATTGAAGAGTCTATTGCTAGAGATGTCACCTATGCTTCTCCTCTAAAAGTGAAATTGAGACTTATTCATAGAAAAGAAGATGGCAAAGAAAAAGAGCTTTCAGAACAAGAAGTTTATTTTGGTGATATTCCTTTAATGACAGACACTGCTACATTTATAATAAATGGTGCAGAGCGCGTTGTTGTAAGCCAAGTACATCGTTCTCCTGGCGTTATTTTTGAAGAAGATGAAGAAAAAAAAGTTGCTGTGACAGGAAAGCCTTTGTATTTTGCAAGGATTATTCCTTATAGAGGTGCTTGGGTTGAATTTGAATTTGATCAAAACGGTATTTTGTATGTAAGAATTGACCGTAAAAGAAAGATATATGCAACTACACTCTTGCGTGCTTTAGGGTTTGAAACAGATGAAGAAATCATAGCTCTTTTTAAAGAAGAGAAAGAAGCTTCTTTAGAGTCTATTATCTCGTCTGCAAATGTTGAGTATCTGGCAGAAGATATTTGTGATAAGGCTACAGGGGAAGTAATTTTTGACGTTGGTAGGGAATTAAAAGAAGACTCAATAAAAAAGATTAAAGCTTTAGGTATTGATAAAGTTAAACTTTTAAGGGATGCTTCAATAATTTTAACTTTAAAAAAAGATACAGTAAAGACGCAAAAAGAAGCTGTTAACTATATATATAAAGTTTTAAAAACTCAAGAATTTATCATGCAAGAAAGAGCGCAGGGGTTCTTGGAAGAGCTGCTTTTTAAATCTGTAAGAAGATATGATTTAACTACTGTTGGAAGATATAAGATATTAAAAAAGTTAGCACCTATATTCAAGTACTATGAAAGAAAGTTTAATCTTCCTGTCCCTCAAGAGGCAAATAGAACCCTTACTAGAGAAGATATAGTAGTCACATTAAAATATTTTTTAATGCTTTCCAATGGAGAGACAGAATTTGTTGAAAATAAACAAACTGTTAAAATAGGTTTAGACGATATTGACCATTTAGGTAATAGGCGGGTAAGATCTGTTGGAGAATTACTAGAAAATCAGATTAGAATAGGTCTTGTTCAAATGACCAGAATCGTCAGAGAGCATATGAACAACCAGGATAAAGCAAGTGTTACTCCGAGGTCTATTACAAATATTACACAATTTGTTGCGCAGATAAGAAAGTTTTTCGGAACTTCACAGCTTTCTCAATTTATGGACCAAATAAATCCTTTAGCAGAGCTTACTCATAAAAGAAGACTTTCGGCTTTAGGGCCTGGTGGATTAAATAGGAAAAGAGCTGGTTTTGAAGTCAGAGACGTTCATCATACTCATTATGGAAGAGTTTGCCCTATTGAAACTCCTGAAGGTCCAAACATTGGGTTGATAACTTCTCTTGCAACTTTTGCTAGAGTAAATCCTTATGGTTTAATAGAAACACCATATAAGAAAGTAGAAAATGGCAAGGCCACAGATAAAATTGAGTATTTAACTGCGGATCAAGAAGATGAATTTTTTGTTGCGCAAGCCAATACTCCTTTGGATGCTAAAGGTAATATTGCTGTAGATTCTGTACAGGGACGTAAGTGGGGTGATTTTTTGTTTCAAGCTCCTAACAAAGTAGATTATATGGATATTTCTCCTGTACAAGTAATATCTGTCTCTGCGGCTTTAATACCGTTTTTAGAACATGATGACGCAAACCGTGCTTTAATGGGTTGTAACATGCAAAGACAAGGAGTTCCTCTTTTAGTTACAGAACCTCCTATAGTTGGTACAGGCATAGAAGAGAAAGTTGCAAGGGATTCTAGGGTTGTAGTGACTGCTAAATCAGATGGGGAAGTTGTTTCAGTGTCTTCTGACCAAATAATGATTTACGCAAAAGGTGGAAAGATAGAGACGTATAATTTAAGAAAGTATGCTCGTTCAAACCAAGATACTTGTATTAATCAAAGACCTTTAGTGGTTTTAGGTGATATTGTAAAAAAAGATCAAATAATAGCAGATGGCCCAGCTACTAGACAAGGGCAATTGGCTTTAGGGCAAAATCTTCTTGTTGCGTATATGCCATGGGATGGTTATAACTTTGAAGATGCGATGCTGCTTTCAGAAAAACTTATACAAGACGATAAATTTACTTCAATACACATAAGAGAGTTTCAGACTGAAGCAAGAGAGACAAAAGGTCGTCCTGAAGAAATAACGAAAGATATTCCAAATGTTGGAACAGAAGATCTTTTAAGTCTTGACGAAGATGGTGTGATTAAAGTAGGGTCAATTGTTCAAAGAGGAGATATTTTAGTAGGCAAGACTGCTCCTAAAGGTAAACAGCAAACAACTCCTGAAGAAAGGCTTTTAAGAGTATTGTTTGGTAAAAAAGCTGAAGATGTGCAAGATGCTTCTTTGCGAGTTCCCCCAGGAGTAACAGGTAAAGTAATAGCTGTAAGGACATTTATAAGACTTGAAAAGCTTACAGAAAAAGAAAAAAATAAAAAAATAGAATCTATGCGTGAAGCTTATGAAGCAGCAAGAGCTAAACTGCGCAAAGATAAAAAAGAGCAGACTGCAAATGCTAGAAAAACAGACATTGCAAAAATAGAGGCCCTTTATGAAGAAAAAGAAAATATTTTAAGGGGTACTTATGAATCTGAAAAAGAACGATTTAAGAAAGGTGATGATTTGCCAGTTTCTGTGAATAAAACTGTGAAAGTTTACATTGCAGCAGGACTTAAAGTTCAAGTTGGAGACAAACTTGCAGGAAGGCATGGAAACAAGGGTATTGTAGCAAGAATACTGCCAGTAGAAGATATGCCGAGGCTGCCAGACGGTACGCCTGTAGATTGTGTGCTTTCTCCTCTTGCTGTACCTTCACGTATGAACGTAGGGCAGTTGCTTGAGATTATGTTGGGTTGGGCAGGCAAAGAGCTTGATACTCAGATGGAAACCTCTGTCTTTGATGGTGCAAACGAAGAGCAGATAAAAGAGTATGTGAGAAAAGCAAAAGATAAGTTGTTAAAAGACAAAAAAGAAATGTTAACTGCTCGGGGTTTAAGAGGTAAAGAGCTTGAAGAAGCTTTACATAAGTGGGCATCTGAAAGTTTACCATCAGATGATTGTAGAGTTACTCTCTATGATGGTAGAACAGGTGAACCTTTTTTGGAAAAAATAACTATTGGTGTTATGTATGTTATGAAACTTAACCATCTTGTAGAAGACAAAATGCACGCAAGGTCTACAGGACCTTATTCTCTTATTACTCGGCAGCCTTTAGGGGGCAAATCTCAGTTTGGAGGACAGAGGTTTGGAGAAATGGAAGTTTGGGCTGTAGAAGGGTATGGGGCTGCTCACGTTTTGCAAGAATTTTTAACTGTAAAATCTGATGATGTCGATGGAAGAGTAAAGATGTATGATTCAATTGTTAGAGGCGAGTCGATATCTGAGCCTGGTGTTCCTGAATCGTTTAAAGTTTTGGTAAGTGAGCTTAAAGCTTTAAGCCTTAATGTTGAACTTTTAAAGGACGGCAAGCGAGATAATCAAGAAAAAACGAAAGGTGTTAATAAAAATAATGGCTAAAACAAACTTTCAAAATCAAAAGAAAAAAATAAATAGTCTTAATTTTACGGATTTTGACGCCGTTAAAGTTACTGTTGCAAGTCCCGATGAAATAAAGGCGTGGTCTTATGGTGAGGTAAAAAAGCCGGAAACAATAAACTATAGAACCTTTAAACCTGAAAGAGACGGCTTGTTTTGCGACAGAATTTTTGGACCTACAAAAGATTGGGAATGTCATTGTGGGAAATATAAGTACGTAAAACATAAAGGGACAATTTGTGACAGGTGTGGTGTTGAAGTAACCGAATCTAAGGTAAGAAGGGAAAGATTCGGGCATATAGACCTTGCAGTCCCTGTTGCGCATTTATGGTTTCTAAGAAAGCCTCCATCAAGGATAGGGATTCTTCTTAATATGAAAATTTCTGATTTGGAGAAGGTTGTTTATTATACAGAATATGTTGTAACAGAAACTTTAAAAGACAGGGCAGGAGTCTCTTCTACAATAGAAAAGGGCATGCTTTTAAAAAGTGAAGAGTTCGACTTGTTTAAGTATGGAATTAATAGCCCTGTAGTTAGAGAAGAATTTAAACATATAATAGATGGCGTAGTTGCAGAAGAAATATCTTTAGATTCTGATTCTCAAAAAGCTTTAAAACAACTCAAGCTGATGGTTAAAAATCAGGCTATTTTGTCTGGTATATCTGTAGATGAAGCTGCTAAGAAAATACTTGCAAATATAGAGAAGGGCGATACATATTATAAAGTTTATTTTAAGCCTCATTGCGTGTATTATTATGCTGATTTAGATTCTACAAGTCGTAACGAAATAAAAAAGATTCTTTCTCAATATTTTGAGAAAGGGGAAACTGTTTTTATCACAGAACCCGACAAAAAAATTAGAATAGAGTTTTTTGATATAGAAAAGGATAAAGCTTTTACTGATCTTAGAAAAGATCCAGAATCTTTAAAGAAGTATGAAGGGCATTTAAGAATAGAAGTTTTTAAAAATGACATACCTTTTGTGAAAAACTTTTTAAAGCCTGATAATACTGTTCTTCTTGAAGAAAGTGATCTTAAGGATATCAAAAATGGTTATGGGGACTCTTTAAAAGTTGATATTGGTGCTTCTGCTATAAGAAAATTACTGGAAAACATTAACTTGGAAGAAGAAGTAAAAACTATTCAAGAAGAAATAAAAAATACAAAGTCAGACGCAGAAAGGGCAAGACTTATTAAAAAGTTTAGAGTATTAGAAGGGTTTTTAAACTCTAATACAAGACCAGAATGGATGATTTTAACGACTCTTCCTGTAATCCCTCCAGACTTAAGACCTCTTGTGGCTTTAGATGGTGGAAGGTTTGCAGCATCTGATCTAAATGATTTATATAGAAGAATTATTAATAGAAATAACAGATTGCGCCATATAGAGCAATTAAAAGCGCCTACTGTTATGATAAATAATGAAAAGAGACTTTTGCAAGAAGCTGTTGATGCTTTAATTGACAATGATTCAAGAACACGTCCTGTTACAGGTGCAAGCAATAGACCTCTTAAATCTTTATCGGACACTTTAAAAGGGAAGCAAGGGCGTTTTAGACAGAACTTGCTTGGTAAAAGAGTTGATTATTCTGGAAGAAGTGTTATTGTTGTAGGTCCAAACTTGAAGTTAAATCAATGTGGACTTCCAAAAGAGATGGCTTTAGAGCTGTTTAAACCTTTTATTATAAAAGAGTTAATTAAACAAGAAAACGCTACGTTGAAATCTGCAAGAAGAATGCTAGAAAGAGGAGACGCTAAAGTTTGGAGTATACTTGAAAAGGTTACAAAAAACCATCCTGTCCTTTTAAACAGGGCGCCTACATTACATAGACTTGGTATTCAAGCTTTTGAAGCAGTATTGATTGAAGGTAAATCCATACAGCTCCATCCTTTAACTTGCGCTGCTTTTAATGCTGATTTTGATGGTGACCAGATGGCAGTTCATTTGCCAATATCTCTTGAAGCTCAACTCGAAGCAAAAGTTTTAATGTTGGCTACAAGAAACATTTTGTCTCCAGCTTCAGGAAAACCAATTGCTGTTCCATCCCAGGACATGGTTTTAGGGACTTGTTATCTTACAAAAGAAAAGTCAGGTGTTGCTGGAGAAGGTAAAATTTTTTCATCTGTAAGTGAAGTAATTAGTGCTTATCAAGCTAAGAAAGTTGATTTACAAGCAAAAATTAAAATTTTGGGTATAACCAATATTAGAGATGAAAAACTTAAAGCTGATCAACAGCAAGATGTAACCAAGTGGAAAAACTATAAGTCTGAAGATGGTCAGGATGTTGTAAATTATACTACTGTAGGAAGAATTATATTTAATGAACAGCTTCCAAAAAATGAAGATGGCTCATATGCTTTAGGTTATCAAAATAAAAATATGTCCAAAAAGGATTTAGGTATCCTTGTTGACAGATGCTACAAAGAACTTGGTCAATATAAGACAGCTGTTCTTTTAGATGAAATAAAGAAGATGGGATACAAGTATGCTACTCTTGCCGGTGTATCCATATCTATAGATGAGATGAAAGTTCCTCCTAAAAAAGAAAAGCTTGTAAAAGAAGCAAAGGCAAAGATTAAAGAAATTGAAAAACAAGCAAAGCTTGGTTTAATAACAGAGCTAGAACGTTATAATAAAATCATAGATACTTGGACAAGAGTTACAGATGAAGTTGCAGATATTATGTTTGACGAAATGAGAAAAGAAGAGTTGGAAAAGTATAAAGAAGGCGAAAGTCGTTTTAACTCTGTTTTTATGATGGCAGATTCTGGCGCTAGAGGATCTCGTCAACAGGTAAGGCAACTTGCCGGTATGCGCGGTCTTATGGCAAAACCTCAAAAGAAGTTTACAGGGGGAATAGGAGAAATTATAGAAACTCCTATTATTTCAAATTTTAGAGAAGGACTTTCTGTTTTGGAATATTTTATTTCTACTCACGGCGGTCGTAAAGGTTTAGCGGATACAGCTTTAAAAACCGCAGAAGCGGGTTATTTAACTAGAAGACTTGTAGACGTAGCTCATGATGTTGTTGTAACACAAGAAGATTGTAAAACTGTTAACGGGGTATTTATTGGTACTCTTCATAGCGGTGACGAAGTAGTTGAAAATATAGATGAGCGTGTAGTGGGTAGAGTTGCTTTAGATAACGTTGTAGATATTGTTCGTGATGAGATCATAGTAAAAAGAGGGGAGCTTATAACTCCTCAAAAAGCTAAAAGGCTAGTTGAAGCAGGGATAGATAAAATAGGTATCAGAAGCGTGTTGACTTGTGAAGCAGAGCATGGTGTTTGCTCAAAATGTTATGGAGTGAACCCTGCTACGGGCAAACAAGTTGATGTTGGTGAGGCTGTTGGGATTATTGCTGCACAATCAATAGGCGAACCTGGAACACAGCTTACACTAAGAACATTCCACATAGGTGGAGCAGCAAGCCGTGTTGTTTCTCGTTCTGAAATCTATGCTGAAAGTAGTGGTACAGCAGATTATTATAATTTGAAAACAATTGTAAACAGAGATGGTGAAACTGTTGTTATAAGTAGAAATGTAGAGTTATCTTTTACAGAAACCCCTATTCATCGTCGACAAGTTTATCAAATACCTTATGGTGCTATAATAAATGTTCAGGATGGACAAGAGGTAGAAGTTAAAGTTGATGCTGCAACAGGCATGAAGAAAAATATATTAATAGCCAGGTGGGACCCTCACTCAAAACCTATTATTTCAGAATTTGAGGGGACAGTACAATTTGTTGATGTAAAAGACGGCATAACTTTACAAAAAGAAAAATCAAAAATAACAGGACAGATAGAAAGGGTTATTATTGAACATTATACAGACAGGAAAAGCCCTAGAATTGTTATAAAAAAGGAAGATAAAACAAGCGTGGAATATCCTCTTCCAGTAGATACAACCCTTGTTTGCCATGATGGAGATAAAGTTAAATCAGGCGATATTTTAGCTAAAATTCCTCAAGAAGTTTCTAAATCAAAAGATATTACTGGAGGCTTGCCAAGGGTCGCAGAACTTTTTGAAGGTAGAAAACCAAAAAACTCTGCTGTAGTTTCAGAAATTGATGGTATAGTGCATTTGGATGGGGCTACTGCAAAAGGCAGTATAAAGGTTGAAGTTGAAAATCCTGAAACTAAGATAAAGAAGAACTATTTGATTCCTTCTGGTCGTCATTTAGTTGTGTATGAAGGGGATAATGTTAAAGAAGGAGAAGCTCTTTCAGATGGAGCGGTAAATCCACATGATATCCTTAAAGTTAAAGGACCAAAAGAAGTACAAGAATATCTTGTAAACGAAATTCAGCAGGTTTATAGACTTCAAGGTGTAACAATAAACGATAAACATATAGAAATTATAGTAAGACAAATGCTTTCTAATGTAAGAATTATAGATTCTGGCGAAAGTAAATATCTTAATGGTGAAATAGTTTCAAGACATAAATATGAAATGGATAGGAAATCTTTAAAGGAAAATAACAAAAAAGCTCCGGTAGCTCATCCTATACTTTTAGGTATAACTAAAGCTTCATTGTCTTCAGACTCATTTATTTCTGCTGCTTCTTTCCAAGAGACAACAAGAATACTAACTGAAGCTGCTGTTTCAGGGCAGATTGATCACTTGGTTGGATTGAAAGAGAATGTTTCTATTGGACATTTAATACCAGCAGGTACTGGTTTAGTTGAAGCAAAAATGGAAAATAATAAGTAAATTTTATTTTAAGGAAACAGGATAATGCCAACGATTAATCAGTTAATTGGAAGTGGAAGAAAAGAAATTATTAAAAAAACAAAATCACCGGCACTTAAAAATTGCCCGCAGAGAAGAGGTGTTTGTACAAGAGTTTACACAACCACTCCTAAAAAACCGAACTCTGCCTTGAGAAAAGTTGCTAGAGTGAGACTTACATCCGGATATGAGGTTTCTTCTTATATACCAGGAGTGGGGCACAACCTTCAAGAACATTCTCTGGTTCTTATTAGAGGAGGTCGTGTAAAAGATTTGCCTGGTGTTCGTTATCATATCGTAAGGGGAACTTTGGATGCTGCTGGTGTTGATGGTCGCAAACAAGGTAGAAGTAAGTACGGTGCAAAGAAAGCTAAAGCTGCTAAAAAGTAAACGATAATATGGATTTATATTTATTCGATATTATGTTGTCACGCCAAAGGCATGAAAGAAAAAGAAGGGAAAGGGGAAGTTTATAAAAGAAAAGGTCAAAAAATTGAATAAAAAACCAACCTTCTATTAACTTTCTTTTCCTTTTATGCGTTTTGCCTAAATTATGTTGTTATTATGTATTGGAAAAGCTTAAAATATTTGGTATCATAAAAAGATACATTAAACTAAATAAGAGGTATTTGTAATGCCACGTAAAGCGCTAAAACCAAAAGAAAAAAGAGGCTTGCCTGAACCGGATTCTAAGTTTGGCTCAGTTGTAATAGCGAGATTTATAAGCAAGCTTAATTTTGAAGGTAAAAAAAGTATAGCAGAATCAATTATGTATGATTCCTTTGATATTATAAAAGAAAAGACTGGTGAGGATCCAGTGGCAGTTTTTAATAAGGCCATAGAGAGCATCAGACCTCTTCTAGAGGTAAGACCTCGTAGGGTAGGTGGAGCTACATACCAAGTCCCTATGGAAGTGCCTTCAACGCGTTCGATAACACTTGCCATAAATTGGATGATAGAAAGTGCAAGAAGTAAAACAGGAAAGTCAATGTGTGAAAGACTTGCACAAGAAATTGTTGATGGTAGCAAAAAGGAAGGTGCGGCAATAAAGAAAAGAGAAGATACTCACAAAATGGCGGAAGCGAATAAGGCATTTGCTCACTACAGATGGTAATAAATAGTAGAGAACTTGTCTTTTGTGCGGTATAAAACCATCTCTTAATTGTCATTAAAAGCAAACTTTGCTTAGATTTGTTTAGCAAAAAGCTCAAAATATTGCATTCTTAAAAAGTAATGTAGTAGAGGATATAGTTGTAAAATTTTGTTTAGTTTTTTTGTTGGGACTAGTCCCAAATTTTCGTAGCAGCAATGTCTTGTCTAACAAAAAATCTCTTCGCAAAATAGAGAATGTTAATTAGATTATTGTAGTCTATTTGTGGATTTAATTTGCTTTTTTTATTGATAATTATGATGAGAAAAATACATAATAATAACAGCAATGAAAAACAGGAAATATTTAAGTGGTATGGTTGGGGATCCCCAGTAGGACTAGCTATTTTAATTGTTGGTTGTGCATTAGCAGTGCTTTTGCTTACGTTTAGCGTCAAGTTAATATTAATGAAATAAAAATAATAGAATGTTTAAAATAAAAGGTTGAGAAAATGGCTAGAGAATATCCGTTAAATAAGATTAGAAACTTTGGTATTGCAGCTCACATTGATGCAGGTAAAACAACAACTACTGAAAGAATTTTATATTACACTGGAAGAACTCATAAAATAGGTGAAGTTCACGAAGGTGCGGCAACAATGGACTGGATGGAGCAGGAAAAAGAAAGAGGCATAACAATTACATCTGCTGCAACTTATTGTAAGTGGCAAGATATGCAGTTTAATATTATTGATACACCTGGACACGTTGATTTTACAGTAGAGGTAGAAAGATCGTTAAGAGTTTTAGATGGCGCTGTTGTTGTATTTGATTCTGGTAATGGAGTAGAGCCTCAGTCTGAGACAGTTTGGAGACAAGCAGATAAATATCATGTTCCGAGAATTGTTTTTTCTAATAAAATGGATAAAATTGGCGCTGATTTTTTTATGGTTGTAAAAGATATAAGAGAAAAATTAGGTGCTACTCCGCTTCCTATTCAAATTCCTATCGGGGCAGAATCTAACTTTCAAGGTATAGTGGACTTAGTAACAATGAAGGCCCATATTTGGAATGGTGAAGAACTAGGCGCAAGCTTTAAAATAGTTGACATCCCAAAAGAAGTAGAGGAGAAAGCTCATCATATGCACAATGAGATGATAGAGCTTATTGCGGATTACAGTGACGAAGTGATGAACAATTTCATGGAAGGGAGAGAGTCTACTGTTTCACAAATAAAGCAAGCTATTAGAAATGCTACGCTTCAAATAAAATTGATTCCTATACTTTGTGGTACAGCATTTAAAAACAAAGGTGTGCAGCCAATGCTTGACGCAGTTTGTGATTATTTACCATCTCCTTTAGATAGAGAAGCGCTTAAGGGAGCTAACCCTGAAACTGGTGAAGCAGATTCCAGAGCCGTTGATGCTAAAGCCCCGTTTAGTGCTTTAGCATTTAAAATTCAGGCTGATCCGTACATAGGAAAGCTTACATATTTTAGAGTATATTCAGGTACTTTAGAAAGTGGTTCTTACGTTTATAATCCTGGTAAGAACACAAAAGAAAGAATTTCACGTATAGTGCGCATGCACTCAAATAATAGAGAAGAAGTAAAGTCTGTTAATGCTGGAGATATTGCTGCTGCTGTGGGGTTAAAAAATACAAGTACAGGAGACACTCTTTGCGATGAAGCAAATCCTATTGTTTTAGAATCCATGGATTTTCCTGATCCTGTTATTGATGTTGCAATTGAGCCTAAATCTAAAGCTGACGAAGAAAAATTAGGTGTTGCTTTAAGTAGGTTGGCAGAAGAAGATCCAACGTTTAGAGTAAGAACAAATGAAGAAACAAATCAAACTATTATTGCAGGTATGGGTGAACTTCACTTAGAAATTCTTGTAGATAGAATGAAAAGAGAATTCAATGTTCAAGCTAATGTAGGAAGACCTCAAGTTGCTTATAGAGAGACTATTAAAAAGGCACAAGAAGCGGAATCTAAATATATTAGGCAAACTGGAGGACGTGGACAGTACGGACACGTTATACTTACAGTAGAGCCTCAAGAGCCTGGTAAGGGGTATGAGTTTGTAAATAAAATTGTTGGTGGTGTAATTCCTAGAGAGTATATACCAGCAATTGACAAGGGTATAAAAGAAGCTATGACTTCTGGCGTTTTGGCTGGGTATCCTGTTGTTGACGTTAAAGTTACAGTTACAGACGGTTCTTTCCACGAAGTTGACTCTTCAGAAATGGCATTTAAAATTGCAGGTTCAATGGCATTTAAAGATGCTTGCAAGAAAGCAAATCCTGTTATTTTAGAACCTATAATGAGAACAGAAGTTGTAGTTCCTGAAGAATATATGGGAGATGTGATTGGAGATTTAAATTCAAGACGTGGTAAAATTTCTAGCATGGATTCAAAAAATAAAGTACAGCATATAAGAGCAAATGTTCCTCTTGCAGAGATGTTCGGTTATTCAACTACTTTACGTTCTTTAACGCAAGGCAGAGGAAATTATAGCATGGAACCTTCTCATTATGAAGAGGTTCCAAAACAGATAGCAGATAAAATATTAGAAAAAAAAGCATAAAGGGAGGGGTAAAAAAGAAATGGGAAAGGAGAAATTTGACAGGAGAAAGCCGCACGTAAACATAGGTACGATAGGGCACGTGGATCATGGTAAGACGACGTTAACAGCAGCAATAACGAAGG
>JAISYS010000018.1 GCA_031269735.1 Candidatus Endomicrobiellum cubanum
AAACCATTAATAATTTTTGCAGATGAACCTACAGGAAATCTAGACACAAAATCAACAAAAGAAATAATAAAAATATTGAAAGATTTAAATAATTCTGGAATAACAATAGTAATGGTAACACACGAACCAGAACTGACTGCGTATGCAACAAGAACAATAACCGTTCAAGATGGACTAATAGTAGCAGATGCTCAAACCACCCTACAGGAAAAAGAAACAAAAGCTAAAAGAGAAAAAAAAGTAACTAGAAAAAATTTTTCAATAATAAGAATAAAAGACTATTTTGTACAAGCGTATAGGTCATTAAAAGGCAATAAAATGAGATCAATCCTATCAATATTAGGTGTTATGATAGGGGTGTCAAGCTTAATAGCAATGCTTGCAGTTGGCACAGGGGCAAAAAAATCTGTAGAAGAGCAAGTTTCAAGTTTAGGGTCTAATCTTTTGATGGTAAGTCCTGGCGCTTCCCAAAAGAGTGGTATTTCTCAAGAAACCGGCGCTTTGATGAGATTAAAAATGGAAGATATAGAAGATTTAGAAAAGAATGTAAAAGGTATACAAGCTATTTCAGGCTACTGTATTGGAAGAGGTCAGGTTGTTGCAAATGGTCACAACTATAATACAAGGCTTGAAGGGGTTTCTCCTGACTATGTAGATTTAAGATCTTCTTATCCTTCTAGAGGAAGATTTTTTACAAAAGAAGAAGATATGGAAAGGAAAAAAGTTGTATTGCTTGGGGAGACTGTAATAAAAGAAATTTATGGAGATAAAGATTTTAATCCTATAGGTGAATATATAAAAATTAATAGAATTGACTTTCAAGTTATAGGTGTTTTGCCTGTGAAAGGTTCTAAAGGTTGGAAAGATGAAGATGATAAAATTTTAATCCCTTTAAATACAGCGCTCCATAGAGTTTTTGGTATTAATGTTTTAAATTATTTAGATGTGCAAGTAAAAGACAACGCTGATATGTCAAAAATATCAGAGGATATTATAACAAGATTACTGTTTACACATAGAATGCCTTCTGGTGATAGAGATGCTGTAAGAGTTCTTAATATGGCAGATTTACAAGAGGCTATGTCTGCTATGGCAAGAGCATTCTCTTTACTTTTAGGGTCAATAGCATTTATAAGTTTATTGGTGGGTGGTATAGGAATAATGAACATAATGTTTGTTTCTGTTTCAGAAAGGACAAAAGAAATAGGATTAAGAAAAGCTATAGGTGCAAATAATAAAGATATATTGTTCCAGTTTATAATAGAGTCAGTATTTGTTTGTTGTGCAGGTGGTATTATTGGAATACTTTTTGGAGCAGGAGTATCTTTTATAATAAGTAAATTTGCGCAATGGGATACTGTTATAACGTTATTTTCAATAATGCTTGCTTTTTGTTTTTCCTGTCTTATTGGAATTATTTTTGGAGTATGGCCTGCAAGGAAAGCTTCATTATTAAACCCTATAGAAGCTTTAAGACACGATTAGAGTTTTTAGACATACCCATCTGAGAAAACATAGCAACTTTTTACTATTAAATTGCAAAATTTTATAAAAAAATCACATTTAAATGTTAAGATTCAAATAAAATTGTTTATAATAAATTTGTAGCTGGGCCTATATAAAAAGTAGTTGAAGTTATATACGCTATTGTTGTACTAAATAGCATAGGGTAACGTGGCGATTATAACAGCGATTGCTAATGCGAAAAAAGTAGATGGTCATGATAATTATGACCATCTACTTTTTTATTTGAGTTGGTATAAAATTTTTAGTAAAATTACAATCACTATGAACAATAAACAATCATCAAAAATTAGAGCAGAATTTCTAGATTTTTTCAAAAAAAACGGTTGTGCTATAGTCCCTTCAGATTCTCTTATCCCTACTGGGGATAAAACTTTACTTTTTACTTCAGCCGGCATGGTCCAGTTTAAACAGCACTTTTTAGGACAAAGCAAAGATTCTTTTACAAGAGCAGCAAGCTGTCAAAAATGTTTTAGAACTTCAGATATAGATCAGGTGGGATTTACTACAAGGCATCTAACTTTTTTTGAGATGCTTGGCAACTTTTCTTTTGGCGATTATTTTAAAGAAGAGGCAATTGACTGGGCATGGGAATTTTTAACTAAAAATATGTCTTTACCAAAAGGTAAGCTATACATTACAGTTTATAAAGATGATGATGAAGCTAGAGAAATTTGGAAAAAAATTGTTCCTGAAAATAGAATTATAAGAATGAATGATGATACAAATTTTTGGAATATGGGAGATACAGGTCCATGCGGCCCTTGTTCAGAAATATTAATAGATTTGGGTCTGGATATGAGTTGTGGCAAACCAACTTGTGGTCCAAGCTGTAATTGTAATAGGTATCTTGAGGTATGGAATCTAGTCTTTACGCAATTTGATAGACAAATAGATGGGTCATTAAAAAATTTACCTAGAAAAAATATAGATACTGGTATGGGGTTAGAAAGAATTGTTGCAACAGCAAACGGCAAAAATAATATTTTTGATACCGACTTATTTGTTCCAATAATGGACATGGCTGCAAATATTTTAAAGATAAAGAAAGAAGATGGGACCATCTCAAAATTGAGAATGATTGCAGATCATGCAAGGGCAGCAGCATTTTTAATTTCAGATGGGATATTGCCTTCAAATGAAGGTAGAGGCTATGTTTTAAGAAGGATTTTAAGAAGGGCAGTAAGACAAGGTAAACTTTTTGGATATGATAAACCATTTTTGAATGAACTTTCTAAAACAGTTTTAGATATTATGGGTACAGCTTATCCAGAGACTTCTTCTAGATTTAGTAATATAAAGTCTATTATCCAAAAAGAAGAGGAAAAATTTTTGGAAACGTTAGAATTGGGTTCTCAAATACTTTCTGATACTATAAATGTCTATAAATCTAAAAAGTTAAAAACTATAGAGGGGAAAGATGTTTTTAAACTTTATGATACGTATGGATTTCCTTACGATTTAACAAAAGAAATTGTAAACGAAAAGGGTTTAGATGTTGACGAAAAGGGTTTTAAAGAAGAGCAAAAGAATGCTCAAGATAAGTCCAGGGTTGCTTGGAGTGGTTCTGGAGAAAAAAATATAACTTTTTATTCTATACTTCACAAAAAAACAAATGATACTATTTTTGTTGGTTATGAAAATATGGTAACAGAAGGGAAAGTTTTAAGTTTAATAAAAGATGACAAAGAAGTTACAGAATTAAAAGAGGGAGAAAATGGAGAAGTTATCCTTTCTCAAACGTCTTTTTATGCTCACTCAGGCGGACAGAATGCAGATACTGGAAAAATAGAAAATAATAATTTTGAAGCTGAAGTTTACGATGTAATTAAACCAATTGGCAATCTATTTGTGCACAAGATAAAAGCTATAAAAGGTGTGCTTAAAATAAGTGACGATGTTGCCACAATAATAGACGTTCAACGCAGAAAGCAAGTAGAAAGGCACCATACTGCAACACATATTCTTCACAAAGCTTTAAGAGAAGCTTTTGGTCAGCATGTCGCACAAGCAGGCTCTTTAGTTACAGATCAGTATTTGCGGTTTGATTTCACTCATTTTTCTCAAATAAGTAAGGAAGATTTAATAAAAATAGAGAAGAGAGTTAATTCTGTAATAAGAGCTAATTCACAGGTATGTATTGAAAGCATGGACATAAACAAAGCGCGTAATTTTGGGGCTACGGCTTTGTTTGGTGAGAAGTATGGTGATATTGTAAGAACAGTATCAATAAAAAACGAAATAGATAATATCAACTATTCAATGGAGCTTTGTGGTGGTACCCACATAAATAGAACAGGAGACATTGGTATATTTAAAATTGTTTCAGAATCTTCTGTTGGTAACGGTGTAAGACGTATAGAAGCTGTTGTAGGCACAGCTGCAGAAAACTATATTTTAGAAGAAGAGAAGATAGTAAAAAAAATAACTGAAATTTTAAGTTCTTCTAAAGATGATCTTGTAAATAAAATACAGAAGCAGATTTTAGATTATAAAAAGTTGCAAGAGGAGCTTGATTCATTAAAATATAGATTAATATCAAGCGAGTTAAACTCCTATGTAGACCAAGTTAAAAAAGTTAATGGAATTAATTTTTTGCCAGTTGTGCTGTATGGCATTGATGTAAAAGACTTAAGAAAAGTATCAGATGACTTAAAAGAAAAAATGAAATCAGTAGTATTGTTAATAATTTCAAAGTGTGAAGATAAACTTTCATTTATAGTTTCTGCTACGCCTGACTATGTTAAAACCGGAATAAATGCAGGAAACATAGCCAAAGCCTTTGCATTAGATATTAATGGTTCAGGTGGAGGCAAGCCTGACTTTGCACAGGGTGGGTCAAAAGACATGTCAAAATTAGATACAGCTATAAAAAAGGCGGTGCAGCACATACATTAAATAGCAAAATATTATGGTACCCCCTACATATAGATAAGCGTTGCTTATATTGTAACTCTTCACAAAAAACAGAATTCTATAATCTCAGATCTCAGAATCTAGAAAAGCTTATTACATAGACCAAAGTGCTTATCTAAAAATTTTAATGTGTATAAATTTGACAAAGCATGTCACATGTCAAAACTGCAAGGCTTATGTGTGGTAAACACAAGGTTTTTAACGCAGGAGTACCCAAAAAAGTACAGTAAGGGTATGCGTTAAGAGTTCTAATAACAAACATACAAATTTTTAAATAATATCTTTTATTGATAAGGGGAAATTATGGCAACAGAAAGATTAGTAAAATGGAGTAAAGAAGCGAAGGAATTTTTTGAAAAAGCAGAAGATAATACCTGACTTGACCTTTCGGGGGAACCCAAAAGCTCAAGTCAGTAGAAGCGGTAGAGAAAAAAGAAGGCGTAGTAGATGTGTCATATAAAGTAAAAGGACAAGAAGTAGAAATAATAGTAAAAGACAATGGAGAAGGGATGCCGCAAGAGATGGTAGAAAAGATAAATAAAGGACTTTTAGTAGAGAGCACGAAAATAAATGAACATGGAATAGTGTTAGGACAAGTAATAAAGGTAGTAAAAGAGATGGAAGTAGGGGAGGGGTAAGTTTATATTGAAATTTGCAAAAGCAGAAGTACCTAGATGGGTTTTAAAAGATGTAAAAATAGCTAAAGGCAGTACAGTTGTGATATTAGATGCTAACATAACAATGCATGATAAATGGATAAGCCGATTTAAAGAATATGAGAATGATTTAATATTTAAATATTTTATAGATGGATTAGAAGCAATAGAATTCATGAATTCTATAGAAGATAAGAGTAAAGTGTTTTTATTTACAGATGATGAGTTAAGAAATCAAGGTGTAAATGGCATACAGGATAAACATATCCTTGTAACTAACAAATATTTAGATGATATAAAAGAATTTAAGGATAAAAGTGACTTTTTAAAAATGTTTCCTAAATCGTATTTGAATGATATTAAGTTAATTGTAAAATCAGTGTAACATATATGAACTTACATTTTTTGAGAAAACTGTATAGTTTTTTTGTTAGTAAGAAAAAAATGTATAAGTAGGTATAACACAGATGTCATTAAAGAATAAATAGGCTTGTAAAAGATATGAAAAAATTGTCAGTAGGAACGTAAATCGCTTAAAGGTTGTTGTTTAAGACATGGTATTTGACGATAAAGAAAGAAGAGATAGTGTGTACATGGTAAGTCAGAGTACACATTAGATTTCCCAAATAATAAAGTAAAAAACGCATTTTGATGAGACTAGCAATGATGACGATACGTGCAGGAGAGGCACGAAAAGGACATATGATAGAGTTTTCAGAGAAATTCTAAAAAGGAATAAAAATGTCAAAATATATTTCTTTGACTGCTATAGGGAAAGATAAGTTTGGTATTGTAAGTGTAATTGCAGAAGTTCTTTATAAAGAAAAATGCAATATTGAAGAGTCTACAATGACTATTCTTCATGGACAATTTGCCATGATATTAATAATTAGACTACACTCTAATACTTCTACAAAGACACTTTTAAATAAACTTAAAAAAAACTCTCAATCATTTCCTATATCTCTTTTTTATACAGATATTGATTCTTATAGACCGAAAAAACAGGTGCCGAGAAACCCTTTTATAATTTCTGTTTACGGCTTAGACAAAACAGGAATAGTATACAGTATAACTAAGTATTTAGCATGTAATAAAATAAATATTACTGATGTTCAAACAACTTTATCTAAACATGAGGGTAAAAATACCTACATTATGGTTATAGAGTCTGATTTTCCTGCAAACATTTCAAAAGAAGAAATTTCTCAAGGTCTTTTTGATTTAGCAGAGTCTCTAAATGTTACGATATCTATAAATCAAGCAGAATCGTCAGATATATAGATGGTCAATAAATGAAAATTTTACCCATTATTACTATCCCAAACCCAATACTTAAACAGTCATCTTTTCATGTGCAAGAAATTACTAAAGAGACAAAAGATTTAATCGAAAATCTCAAAGCAACTTTGCATGCTCATCCTAGATGTGTTGGAATAGCTGCTGTCCAAGTAGGAATATTGCAGCGCATTATTATTGTAGATGTTGCGCAGAGTTTAAAAGAGCATAGAAATAATGGACTTTTAGTAATGATAAATCCCGATATAAAATATTGTTCAGGTGAAATAAGTTCAAGAGAAGGGTGTTTAAGTGTTCCTAATTTTGTTGGTAATGTTGTAAGAAAGAAGAAAATTGAAGTCGAATATTTAAATATTAATGGGGATAAACAAGAACTAAAAACTAGCGGTTTTGAAGCTATAGTTATTCAGCATGAAATAGACCATTTGAATGGGAAAGTTTTTTTAGATAGGGTAATATCATTAAATACTGATGTGTTTAGAAGGGAGAATTAGAGCGCCTATAGCTTAATTGGATAGAGCGTTGGCCTCCGGAGCCAATTATTCCGGTTCAAGTCCGGATAGGCGCATAAGGGTCTGTCTAAAAAAATCTTAATGCAATATACAATAATTATATAGTTTACTCACTCTTACTTTTTTGTATATAGGCTTTACATTTTATAGATTCTATTTTTACAAATCGTAGACTATAATGCTATGCTTTGTAAAAAAGGATGTTTTTTTGTGAAAACGAAAATGTTATTTTGGTGGGTGAATAGAAAATGTATGTGATGCGCTGAAAGTGCGATGAGTGGTTGTTGTGTCAAGTGCGTGACAAACTGGCAAAACAAGTTTTAGATATAAAAATAACCGATTGATCAAGAAAAGATATCTTGCGCACCTTAAAAGCTTTTGTGAGAATATAATAAAAATAAAGCTCCATATTAAGTGTAGTGTGCTTTATACAGATGTTGACACATTGTCTGTTAAGGAGTCTTATTCCAGCAATGTGGTCAGAATAAGGTATATGTCTAAATTAAAAAAACATGATTGATTTTAAAGAAAATATAGATAAACTCTATTCTATGATGGACAACTGTAATATATGTCCAAGAAAATGCGGTGTAAACAGAAATAAAGGGCAACAAGGACTTTGTAAAACTGGAAACAAAATATTTGTTGCAAGTATTAATGTGCATACTGGGGAAGAACCTCCAATAAGCGCGAGCAATGGGTCAGGAACAATATTTTTTTCTAATTGTACTCTTAACTGTGTTTTTTGCCAAAACTACCCTATAAGTCAACTTGGGAATGGCAAAGAAATAAGTTTGGATAGTTTGGTAGGGAGCATCTTAGATCTTCAAAAACGTGGTGTACACAATATAAATTTTGTTACACCAAGTCACTATAGCGCACAAATAGCAAAAGCTGTATATATTGCTAAACAAAGAGGTCTTGTTATCCCAATTGTTTATAATTGTAGTGGTTATGAAAATGTTGAAACTTTACAACTTTTAGAAGGTATAGTTGATATATACTTACCAGATATAAAATATGCATCCGATGAAATTGCTTTTAAATACTCTAAAGTTAAAAATTATGTTCAGGCAAACCAAATAGCATTAAAAGAGATGAAAAGACAAGTTGGAGATTTAACTGTTGATCAAAATGGAGTGGCAAAGAAGGGCATTATTGTAAGGCATTTAGTTTTGCCTGGAAATATAAATAACACTAAGAATACTCTAAAGTTTATATCAGAAGAATTATCTATAAACACATATGTGAGTTTAATGTCGCAGTACCATCCAGCTTATAAATCAAATGAGTTTAAGGAATTGTCACATTCATTGTCTTTGCAAGAGTACAATGAAGCAGTTGATTATCTTGAAATATTAAAATTAAGAAATGGTTGGATTCAAAATCTATAGGGTTTTTAGAGTAATACATAGATTTAGTTATAAATTGTTTTACCTGAGGAGTAAAAATTGTGAAATACGAAAATGGACTCACATCTCTTTTATTGCATAACGAAAATAGCCTCTGTGCGTCAATTATTGTTTTTGTTCAGGTAGGCTCTATAGATGAAAATCCTTCTCAAGCGGGACTTTCTCATTTTTTGGAGCATTTGATGTTTAAAGGCAGTAAAAATTATCCGGGTGATTTGATGTCTAGAAATGTTGAAAATATGGGTGGTTATATAAATGCTGCTACAGCAAACGAATTTACAATGTATTATATAAACATACAAAGAAATGGTGTCCAAGAAAGCATAAAGATGCTTGCTGATACCATGGCAAATCCACTTTTCCCTTTAGAAGAAATTAATATGGAAAGAAAAGTTGTTATAGAAGAAATTCAACGACATCTTGACAATCCAGGAGCTGTTCTTAGTGATAAGTTTTACGAAACTCTTTATACACAAAGCAACTTAAAAAATAGAATACTAGGAACAACAGATATTATTGCAAATATTTCGCGAGAAGAAATATGCGATTATTACAGAACACATTATATACCTGCAAAGATGTTTGTTGTTGTTGCAGGTAATTTTGATAAGACAAAAGTAGAAAAACTTATAAGTGAAACTTTTGGTAAATTCCCCATGCAGTTTATGCCAAAAGAAATTGCCTGTTTGGAAAATATTCGTGTTAGTAAAAGTATAGTTGAGTACGGCAAAGTAGAAGTTGGTTATATGTATAGCGGATTTTTGGTAGAAGATATAAAAGAGGATAGTATTTATGTTGCGGATTTAGCTACAAACATTTTAGGCGGAGGGAAAACTTCTAGATTATACAAATCTCTTTATGAAGATAAACATCTTGTGTATAACATAGATTGTTCTTTCTCTACGCATAAGGGCACGTGCAATGTATGGATTGCGGCTGTTTTTGATGCTAAAAATATTAATGGCCTAAAAGAAGAGATTAAAAACCAAATAGAAGACATTATTGCCAATGGTGTTACGTTTGAAGAATTAAATAGAGCGAAGCTTTCAAAACAAACTTCTTGGTATTTTTCTTTAGAAACACCTTTTGGTGTGGCAGAAACTTATGGTTATTGGTATTTAATGAATAAAAAAGAATTTATAGACGATTATATAAACAAAATAGAATCTGTAACGGTTGATGATATTAAGCATTTTTTTGAAAAGTTTTATTCTAACAAAACGTTTTGTGATGTAGCATTGTTACCTATAAACAATAATGGATTTATAATAAAATAGAAACAAAAAACTGGGAGATAGTTGATGGAAAGCTTTACACTTAAAAATAATATTAAAGTTATTTTCAATAAAACAAATGGAGTTGAAGTTGTTGCTATAAGAGTTTTAACGCCTGTTTCTGTTATAGTAGAAAATTCGCAAAATGCCGGTATATCTTATCTTACTTCAAGACTTATGACTCACTCTACAAAAAAGTATTCTTCAAAAGATCTTGCAAAAGTTGTAGAAGATATTGGGGCAGAACTTGTAGGGTACACAGATTATGATCTTGCAGAAATAAGTATGTCTTGTCTTAGTAGATATTTTGATAAGGCTACAGAAGTTCTTTCAGATGTAATTTTAAACCCTAGCTTTGATGAAAAAGAGTTGATTTTTGAGAAACAGAACATAATAGCGTATCTTGATTCTAGGAAGGATAGCATAGGTAGTACTGCTTTAGATAAATTTACTAAAGAATTCTATGGAGATGTTTCATATTCTAATCCTGTTTTAGGTTCTAAAGAAACAATTTTAGAAATTACCAAAAATGATGTAATACAGTGGCATAAATATTCTTATAATGCTTCAAATATTTTAATTTCAGTTGCAGGCAATATAGATGAAAATATCGTAAAAGAGTTTTTAGAAAAAAATTTTGCTATAATACCAATTGGTCTAAAGTTCAAAAAACCTATTTTAATCTTAACTCATCCGGAAAATAAAATAAAAGAAATACAAAGCAAATTTAGCCAAGCTTATATCTATATGGGATTTTCTGCACCCTCTTTAAATGATAAAAGACGAGTCCCGATTGAAGTTATAAGTGTAATCCTTGGTTCAAGAATGACAAGTAGATTGTTTGTTGAATTAAGAGAAAAGTTAGGTCTTGCATATGAAGTAAATGCTACATACCCATTAAGAATAAGAGAAAGTTTTTTTGCAATTTATATAGGCCTTGATAAAAAAAATATAGACTTAACTTTAAAAAAGATTGATGAAATTTTGAAAGATTTTTGTACAGTAAAAATTTCTAACCAAGAATTGGAAGATACAAAAAGGTATATGAAAGGCATATATTCTATAAGCAATCTTACTGTAAGAGAACAGTCTTTTTATTATGGGTGGCTTGAACTTATTGGCAAAGGTGTTGGTTACAAAGAAAAATATTTAAAAGAAATAGATAGCGTTACACCAGAAATTTTGATAGATGTAGCAAATAGTGTATTTTCTAAAAAATCTGTTACCATTATTATAGGGGTTTAGACGGATCCTATAGATTCAAAATAAAAAAAGTGATGGTTTTAATTGAACAAATTTATAGAAAAAATTAAAGAATTATCGCACGGCTACGAGGTTTACTTAGTAGGCGGTTTTGTTAGAGATTTATTTTTAAAACGTCAAAATGAAGATATAGATTTAGTTATAAACAAAGAATCTTTTAAGTATTCTAAAAAATTGGCAAAGGCTTTTAAAGCAAAACTTATAACTTTAGACGAAAAGACAAAAACTTACAGAATAATTCTAAAAGATGGCAAAATTAGATATATAGACATATCTGAGTTTCGTGCAAATACAGTAAAAGAAGATTTACAAGCTAGAGATTTTACAATTAATGCAATAGCTTTTAATGTAAAAAACTTTGCTAATTTTAAGCATCATATAATTTTGCCAAAAAAGAATACTTTAAAAGACTTAAAAACAAAAACATTAAATACAATTTCCTCTAAATCTTTTAAGATTGATCCCTTGAGAATGTTGAGAGGGTTTCGTTTTATGGCAGAGCATGGTTTTAAACTTTCAAAAATTTCTTTAAAGCAAATAAAAAGCAATTCAAAGCTTATAAGGGATGTAGCGAAAGAAAGAATAAAAAATGAATTTTCAAGAATAATGGCTGCAAACAATGCATCAAAAGTATTAAAAATAATGGATAAAGCGGGCCTTCTTGGTACAGTTTTTCCTGAAAGTGTTAAAATGAAAAAAGCTTCAAAAAAGCACTATTATCATAAAGGTGGACTATTTGAACATTCTTTTAAAACTTTTGAATCTGCAGAGAACATTTTGAATAATTTAAAGATGTACTTTCCTGAAAATTATATTGATTTACAAAAACATTTTGAAGCCGATTCTTTTTTTTCGGAAAATGTTACAAGAAAAGGTCTAATAAAATTTGCAGCTTTATTTCACGATAATGCAAAACCAGAGACGATATCTTTTCAAAATGGCAAAATGCATTTTTTTGGTCATGAAGAAAAGGGCTCTCAAAAGATAAAAGAGATAATGTCAATTTTAAAATTTAGTAAGAAAGATATAGAATTTTCATCATTTTTAGTTAAGCATCATATGAGATTGTCAACTTTGACAAGGAATAATGTAGTAACCAAAAAAGCGGCTTTAAAGCTTTTTAGAGACATGGGAGACTCTATTTTAGATTTAATTGTTATCTCTATGGCTGACTGGAATTCATATAAAAGTTTAAAATTTTTTTCAAAAGGAGAGTTAAGTCTTCAAGAAAAATCTTTAAGGGAACTTGTAAAGTACTATTATGATTTAAAGAATGCTAAACCTTTAGAAAAAATTATTGATGGCAATATAATAATGAAAGAATTTTCTTTAAAGCCAGGCCCAATAATTGGTCAACTTTTAAAAAATGTGTTAGTAGCACAAGAAGAAGGAAGAGTGTCAAATGTGAAAGAAGCCTTAGAAATTATTTCTTTAAAATTGACACGAATTAAAAAAAAGTATAAAATCTGACGGCATATTTAGTATTTACTTTGCGGGCGTAGTCTAGTGGTAAAACCCAAGCTTCCCAAGCTTGAGATGTGGGTTCGATTCCCATCGCCCGCTTTTATAACGTATAAAGAGGAGCTATTATGGCAGAAGCAAGATGTATGAAATGTAAAAAACAAGTAGAAGTTAAAGACCCTCAGGATGTAGTAATGAAAAATGGTATGAAAGCTATTTCCGGATTATGCCCTCATTGTTCAACAAAAGTTTTTAAGATTGTGGGTAAAAATAAATAGTATTTATTTTATTAGATTAATACATTATTTTGTATTTTTTAACATAAAAGTTGTTGCTTTTTTGTTATTAAAATATTATAATAAATAAATTGTTATGTTAACGTAGTAATTTTAGTTGCCCCTACTAAGTATACTATGTTAAAGAGAGTATGTAACATATAGCAAAAGAGCTATTCTATTGCTATGTTATGTGTTTTGTGTTGTATTTTAAAGAAATAACTATAGGACAAGGTTTTAATATATGAATAAAAAGACTTACTTACCCAAGCAAGATACAATTGAAAGAAAGTGGCATTTAATAGATGCAAGTGGAAAGGTTTTAGGAAGACTTGCTGTAGAAGTAGCTGTTATTTTAAGAGGCAAAGGGAAAGCTTTTTATACTAACCATATAGATTGTGGAGACTTTGTTGTTGTTACAAATGCAAGTAAAATAGTTCTTACAGGAAAAAAGCTTGATCAAAAAACATATTTTACATTTTCTGGGTATCCGGGTGGAGCCAAATTTACGCCTTATTCTGTTTTAATGGCAGAAAATCCACAAAAAGCCTTACTTGCTGCTGTTAAGGGAATGTTGCCAAAAAATAAGATTGCTGATAGACAAATAACAAGACTTAAAGTTTTTAAAGATGATAAACATAATCACAGTGCGCAATTGGCAGCTTCTGTAAAGTAAAGAGGAGAAAAAATGAGTAATATTTCTTATTTGAGTACGGGACGCAGAAAAAATGCAATTGCCAGAGTCAAAGTTTCAAATGGTAATGGGAAAATTATTATTAATAATAAGTCGATAGATGAATATTTTTCGGGTTTAGATAGATTAAAAAAATTAGCTTTAAAACCTATGACTATTTGGGATGGTGTTAAAAGTTATGATTTTTTTATAAATGTTTGTGGTGGTGGAGTAAGCGGACAGGCAGGTGCTGTAAGTCATAGTTTGGCAAGAGCAATTTTAGAGCTTAATGAGTCGTCAAAATCTGCTCTTAGAAAAGAAGATCTTTTAACTAGAGATTCTAGAATGGTTGAACGAAAAAAGCCAGGAAGGCCAAAAGCAAGGAAACGTTTCCAATTCTCAAAACGTTAATGTTGTTGTATTATATATAAATTTAAACAAGTTGCTGACATTTTGTCAGCAACTTGTTTTTTTATAAATTGCTGCTTTTTTTGCAAGTATATCAGCCTTATTGTTTTTAATATTGCCCGTGTGACTTTTTATATGTCGCCATTGAATCTCTGTTGAAGTATTTCTTATAAAATCCACATATTCTAGTGAAAGTTCATTTTTTGCTTTCCATTTGCCTGTAGCAAAACTTTCTATTCCCTGATAGTCGTAATTTATTCTTATTTTGTCTATATTATTTTGTTTACACCATTTTAGTGTTTCTATTACAGACTTAAGTTCTCCTCCGAATTGCCTAAACTCCGTATTGTCAATAGTTCCAGAAAGCTCCACTTGTATATTATCGCCTAAATAAATGATAGATGCATAACCTGTTGTTCCGTTAATATATGAACCATCAACAAAAGCTTCGTAGATACCACTTTGACTATCATAAGTTTCAAAGCCATTTAGTTTATTCCATGTAGAATCAATAGCTAAGTCTATTGCAGGATTTGATATTTGTTTTTTTAAAGAGTAAACTTGTTTTGTAGGCTTATAGTATAAAAATAGTTTGCCTTTAAATATACCTTTTTGATGAATGTCAAGCTTTAGAAGGTAATCTTTAAAGGAAGTGTTATCAAAAGAAATATTTATATTTTTAGCTTCAAGTGCTTGTTTTAGTTCTAAAGCTTTATTATTGAGCTCATTTCTACACATTGTCATATTAAATATATCTCCGAATATTATGCGTTATGTGCCGTCTAAATCTTTTTGCTCCATTTCTGGAAAACCTTATGAGGACTCCCGATTAAAAACCCTACATTTCTTGTCCTTTAGTGCTAAAAATGCAGTATTTTGGAGGTAGACAGACCAATTATTTTTATAACCGCAGTCCGTAATCGCCTTACAAATTTTTTTATGCTTACCTTTGTTCTATCTTGAATGTATCTTACTAATTGCCAATGCTGCAAAACATACCGTTAAATGCGCTTCTGGTTTGATGAAATATTAGTCTTGCCTTTAAATCCGATTTGGTCATCCTAAAGCTTCTCTTTACATTAAATAAATTGTGATACCCATCTATTATTATTTGTCTTGTTTTATTTTTATTGATAACTTTTTAATAGCACGATCAAAGTCGCTTTCTAATTTTTTCATTTCATTTTTTCTATATATATCAAATTCTTTTTCTGCTTTTTCAACGGCTTGTCTGCGAGAAACTTTTCCGGCGCTCTGCAATAATTTCTTTTTGTGATTTAATATTTGGGTATCCAACGCATTTATCCAATCTTTCATAGTCATGGGATTTTGTTCAAGTGCCTGAAATTCAGCATAATCCAAAAATTGCGATACTAATAGATTTAAGAGCTTCAGTTCCATTTCCGACAAATAATTCTTTGCAATTTTAACATCGTCTTTTGTGATATATTTGTCCTTAAAATTTGTCATTCCAACAAACAGTTTTTCGTTACCCACCCTATTGTAAATTATTTCTGCGGCTGTATTTTCACAAACGGCAAAATGTAATTTATTTTGAACTGTGGCAAAAAAAGTTTTTGTCAAATCTGTTCTCGGGTCATAATCTATTGATGTAGCATAAATATCGGTAATTTGCTGATAAAAATTCCTTTCTGAAGCACGAATATCTCTAATGCGCTGAAGCAATTCCCTAAAATAGCGATTTCCCCCCTGCTTTAATCTTTCATCATCAAGCGTAAACCCTTTTTGAATATACTCGTGCAATCTCATTGTCGCCCATTTGCGAAATCTGGTCGCTATTTGAGATTGAACACGGTAGCCTACAGCTATAATCATATCAAGATTATAATGCTCTATCTCTCTATTGACTTTCCGTTTGCCTTCCGTTTGAACTAACAAGAATTTCTTGTTAGTTGACTTTCCGTCAAGTTCTCCGTCTTTGATAATACCGTCAATATGTTGGCTTATATTTTGCTGAGTTGTATCGTAAATTTCAGCAATTTGTTTTTGAGTAAGCCAAATATCTTCATCAAAAAATCTAACAGATATGTTTGTTATTCCGTTTTCATCCTGATATAAAATAATTTTGTTGTTAGTTGTTTTATTCATTTATATTTTCAAGCTCTTCTTTTTAGTTCTAAAGCTTTAGTGTTAAGTTCGTTTTTACACATTATCATTTTTTCTGTTATTGTACTTAAAATTTTATTTTAATAGTTCTTGTGGCATATCCTTTTTTGTTGATGCACCAAGCTCTTTTAATTTTTGTACTCTATCTATAAGACTATCGCCTTTTTTATCTGAAAAAGAAAGTCTTTTTATGGATTCTTCAATTTTATTTTTTGCTTCAGATATTTTTTTATCTGCATCAAGTAAAGTTTGTGCAAATGTTACAAATTTATCGTAGAGACTTCCTCCTTGCTTAGCAATTTCAATCACGTTTTTCTTCTGATATTCTTGTCTCCATATATATTCTACAGTTTTTAATGTAGCAAGCAGTGTAGAAGGAGTTACAATTGCTATATTTTTCTTAAAAGCGTAAGAGACAAGCTCAGGCTTATCCTGTAAAGCAAGAGAAACCGCACCTTCTATTGGTACAAACATTAACACATATTCTGGTTGATTGATATCTGTTAAAGATGTGTAATCTTTTGAAGCAAGTTCATCAATATGCTTTTTTATACTTGTTGAATGCTCTTTTAAGTAAGTTTTTTTATTTAGTTCGTTTTGTGTATTATAATATTTTTCATAAGCTAAAAGAGATGTTTTTGCGTCTATAATAATATTTTTATCTTCTGGTAGTTTTACTATGTAGTCAGGTATTTTTTTGTTGTCAATATCTTTAAACTGTTTTTGAGATAAATAATTTACTCCCTCTATCATACCTACATATTCAAAAATACGTTCAAGACTTAATTCTCCCCAAATTCCTTGTAGTTTAGAGTCTCCTTTTAATGCATCCGCAAGATTGTTAGCTTCTTTACTAAGTTTGTTGTTTAGTGTTGCTAATTTTTCTAATTCCTTTTGTAAGCTAGACATTTTTTCTGCTTCATAGACTTGCAATAAGTCTACTTTGGTTTTAAATTCGTCAAATTTTATTTTAAATGGCAAGACTATAGTTTCCAAGGATAATTTGTTTAGATCTATAATTTTTGCATTTTTTTCTTCCAATACTTTTGAAGCAATGTTTTCAAAATGTGTTTTTAAAGAAGAGTTTAAATTTTCTTGATTTTTTAAAGTTTCTGTCAAGTCTTCTATTTTTTGTTTTTTTGTAGCAATATCTTTAGAAAGCGTAATATATTTTTTTATAAATAATATATTGCCAATCGCTAGTCCAAGAAAAAATAATAAAATGGATACTAGTATGTTCATAATTCCTCTATATTTATATAGGTCTCTCTAAAAAACTAATGCAGTTTTATGATGAGAGGTTCTGAAAATTTCTTTATTACTATACAGGAAATTTTACATAAAAAGTGGTACCTTTGCCAAGCTCGCTTTCAACATAAATTTGGCCTCGCATGCTTTGAATTATTCCATAACATATTGATAAGCCAAGTCCTGTACCTTTGCCAACTTCTTTAGTTGTAAAAAATGGATCAAAAATTTTTGAAATATTTTCTTTTGCTATGCCAGTGCCTGTATCTGCAATAGACAAGATATATAAGCCATTCTTTAAAACAGTAGATATTGTAATTTTGCCTCCATTTGGCATAGCATCTTTAGCATTTAATATAATGTTTAAGAGAACTTGTTGTAATTGCATAGGCTTTATATTAATTAGAATATCAGTATCCTTTAAATCTTTAACTACTTCAATATTTACATTTTTTAAATCTTTTTCAAGAAGTGGCAAGGTTTTTTCTATAATATCTATTAGCTTTGATTTAACTATTTTTGACGAATCTTGTCTTGAAAATTCGAGCATATTTTTTATTATGTTTTGACTTCTTAAAGTGGCATCGTATATATTCTGTAAACCTTTTTTTGTTTCTTCTTTTAGAAATTTATCTCTGAGCAAAACTTGCGCAAACCCTAAGATAATACTTAATGGATTGTTTAATTCATGAGCAATACTACCTGCAAGTTCTCCCAGAGAAGCTAACTTATTCTGTTGTATTAAACTATTTTGTAAATTGTCTCTTTCTTTTTGAATCAGACGTTCTTTTGTTACATCAAGTATTACAGTTATTATCCCATTAAAGTGCCTTTCAATTGTTTTAAAAGCAGACTTGTAAAATATAAGATTTTTTGTTTCATTTTTTATTATTACAGGTAATTCGTATGAAAGTGCCTTCATATTTTTTACTATTTCTAAATCAGTTTTGGTTGAGATATCATTTGTTTGTTTGTCAAAAAGCATTTCTTCAGAAGCTATTTTCATTAAATCTTTTTTTGAGTATCCTACGAGAGACTCAAACGCTTTATTGCAGTCAAGCAGTTTCATGTTGAGGTTTCTATAATAAATAGCTGTTGGAATATTGTCTATAAGAATTTGTAAAAATTGTAATTGTTGTGCTAGAGCGCCCTCTGTTTTTTTTAATTTAGATATGTCTGTGCCAGAAAATATATATCCTATAATCTTATTTTCATGAGAAAATTGTGGTACAATATGCATAAGTATATTTATATATTCTCCATTTTTTTTACGACAAATCCACTCTAAATTAGTTTTTAAGTTGGTAGATATAACTTTTTGAAAGTTTATAGGTTTTTTGTTTTTGTCAAAGAATATATTTTTAAAATAGTCATTAGAAAAATCCTGTTTGCTATAGCCTGTTATATCATGTGTCCCTTGAGAATAAATAGTCACCTTTCCATTTAAATCAGTAGCTAATATCATCGCATATTTTGCAGAATTTAAAATAAATTGATGCTGCAATGCAAGCGCAGGGATTTTTTGAGATTGATTTAAAAGCCAAAATAAAAGTAATGCAATAATGATTAAAGTACTTGTAATAATATATCCAAGAGTTTTAGCTTGATTTATTACTCCTATTGGAGTAAATCTCACTATAGACCACATATCAGAATTTATAAAATTCCTAGATACATAAATAAATTCATTATTTATTGTAATTAGCTCTTTATCATGTAATTCTCTGGGGTATAATGAAGCGTTATTGCTATTTTCTGACAAGCTCCATAAGGTTTTAAAAGAATTTTTAATAGGATTTGATATTAGTATTTTCCCTTCTTTGGTTACGATAAAAATATTATTAAATGTTTTAAATTTATTTTTTATTGTGAAAATGTTTGCTTTTATTACAATGGTTCCTACTTTGCCGAAACGTCTGCTTATAATGGTAGTAGCTAAATAATATTCTTTATCTAAAATAAATATCCTTTTTTTAATATTTTTTTCTTTTGAAGATTTTTTTAAGTATTTAAAAAACTCCGGATTTTCTTTATAAATTTTACTAGGATTTTGATATGGATAACCTGAAAAAGAAAAAATTTTATTATTATTAGTTAACGCAAAAAGAAGATTAACGTTAAAGCTATTTTTATATCCATCAAGCATTTTGTTTATAGGCTTTATTTTGTCTGAAGATGGAAATGCAAGAGTTTCCTTTAAAAAAGGGGATTTTGAAAGAGAGTCACTTATTTCATTTAAATTTTCTAAAGTTATAGCTACACTTTCTGCTATACTTGACGTAGTAGTATCTGCATTTGTTATTACTGTGTTTTTTGAGTTTGTTTCAAGATAGTTAGAAAAAAGAACCCTCCCAAAAATATAAGAGAAATTATTGTAGCTATGGGGATGTGTTTCCAGATAAAAGGAATATAGTCATATATTTTTATGCTTTTTTCTTTGCAAATTTTGAAATATTTAAAAATTAAATTTGCTATAGACATTACTGCTATTGTAGATAACAATTCAGAAATAGCAAGCAAGCATATTGAGTTGATATTAAAAAATCGTACAGTTTCAAAAAACAAAACAGAACAAGTGTAATATATAATAAAGATGAATATGAATAGAATTCTATTTTTATAAGCCGTTGCCTTTTTATAACAATTATATGTTAAGTTGATAAAAATAAATATAGCAGGAATAAATTGAGAGAAAAACAAAGATATTATGAAATGATTTGGATTTAATATAAAATATATGAGTAAAGGTACAATAGCACAAGGCCAAAATACATATTTTTTTAATTTGCGATTATTAAAATTTTCATAAGCTGTAAGTGATCCTAAAAGAAGTGAGCTTAATCCAAAATAGTTTAAACAGTTTGTAATAAATAAAAATTCATCTCTCCCATATGAAAATGCCCTCATAAATTTCACTAAGGCAATACAAACAGAATAAAATATCAGATAGGAATAGAATTGTCTCCATAACTTAGTCTTACAAGCTGTGATAAATGCTATAGCAAAACATAGGTACGACCAAGCTGAAAGGAAAAGGGTATAATTATAATTTTGAGCAAAAAAATCCATTATAATCCTTTAAATAGTCAGAAGGTTTGTCTAAACCCCCGGTATTAACTTGAAATTTTGAAAATTGTTAACTTGGCTTCCAGGACAAATTTCCTTATAACTACAATATTTACAGTGAAAAATATTTCTAGCTAAGGAAAATTCTTTTTTATCTTTAGGTATATTTTTTTCGATATCTGTTAAATATTCGTACATGTCTTTTGTTTCTTTTTCTACACTGGAGGCAAGTTCTTCCATTTTAAAATCTGAAACTTTAACATTTTTTTCGTTGTAATGTGGATAAAGGTAAGCTACTATAGGTACAATATTTTCTGCTTTTGTTTCAAAATTACAACTTGCCCACAAGGCATATCCTAATAGTTGTTTAGAGTGTTTTTTTTCGTCTGCTTTGCCAGTTTTCCAGTCAAGGATATAAATTTTGTCTTCTACAGGAAACAAAAAATCTACTTTGCAAAAAGCTTTAAAGTTATTTATTCGTGTTTCTCCAAATCCATCAGGCTCTATAATCCATTTATCAAGTTGTTTAATAGCATTTTTTTCAATCCAGGAAAATCTTTGACTTTTTAAAAGATTCAGTACTGTATTTTTTACTTTTGTATAAATTTCGTCAACATAAATTATTTCGCCATTATAGTAGTGCTCAAAAAAAGTTTTTGAGGAACAATATCTTTCTGTCATATCAAAAACATATTTAAAGAGTTTGTCTTTGTTTATTGGTTTTGTACTTTTTTTATATCTTGTAAGAATATCCCTTATAATATCGTGGACAATATTGCCAGTTTCCAAGGCTTTTGAAGTCAAATTTTTTAAAAACTGAAGTTTTTCTATAGGGACATCTTTATCGTACTTTGCATAATAATCATAAAAGTACTGACGTTTACAGTTTAGGAATTTATCATATCTTGATATAGACCACCCTAAAATATCTGTATAGTCAAATCTTTTTATTTCATTCATAGAAAATCCTTAATTAAGAATTAAAAATAGGCCAGAAAGTCCAAATGCTAAAAATATAACACAAGATATTAATCTTACAATTTTTTTGTTAACTTTTTTGCCTACTACAGACCCAAGATAAATAGCTAAAGCATCTGCTATTACTATACCTAAAGTTGAGCCTATTAACACAATAAAAGGCATTTTGTATTTCATTGATAATGTCATAGTTGCAAATTGTGATTTATCACCCATTTCTACTATAAAAAAAGCAATTAGCATAGAAAAAAAAGAACATGTTGTTGCCTTATTGGTAGTATTATTTTTTGTAAAAGCGCTAAATAATTCGTAAATACCAAAAAAGATAAAAAAAATACATGCTATAATTTGTGAATATAAGTCAGGCAGAGTTATAGCCAAAATATGCCCAGTTCCTACTGCCAAAATATGCGATAAAAGAGTAGATATAATTACTGCTAAAATTATATATAGAGGCTTACTTCTTGTTGCAAATGATAAAGCAAGTAATTGTGTCTTATCGCCAAGTTCTGCTATAAACATAAAAATAAAAGAAGATAAAAAATTTTCCACCTACTTATTTTACATTAATAGGTTATACCAAATCAATAAATTAAAAATAGATTCTAGGGAAACTAAAAATACAAATGATAGATATAGTTTCAATCTTTGTTATTTAGATAAATTATATAAGTAACAATTATATGAAAAAATTTGTGTATTATTCCTTATGATTTATCCATATGGCGTTAAAAGTCTGTACATATTATTTCGTAATTTTTTTAGTGTAGACATATTTTTACAATAATCTGCTGTTACAACTGTTGCTTTTTCTTTTTTTTCTTTTGCAATAGTTTCAAGTGTTCTTGCTAAGCTTTTACTGAAAATTTCCATATTAGACTCAAAATTTAGCTTAAAACTTCTAACATCCCAATTAGCAGAACCTACAAAAACCCATTCGCTGTCTACCACAAAAATTTTGCTATGGTCAAAAGGAGGATGAGTGTGAAAAATTTTTACTCCTCGATTAATTAGGCTTAAAAAGTTTGCTTCAGAAGCTTTTGATATAAAACTATTGTGTATTTTAGGAAGAATTATTTCTACTTCTATGCCTCTCATAGCTGCCATTTCAATAGATGTTAAAATATTTTTTTCAGGGAGAAAATAAGGTGTTATAATAAGAATTTTCTTTATTGCTGCACTTATAGCTCCAAGGGCAATAAGCTCTATTGCATTATTTTGTTTATCAGGGCCTCCTGGTATAGCTCTAGCTGCTAGTCCTTTGGAGTTTTTATATTTTATAGATTTTGCTATAGAGTTAAATTTTTCCCCTGTAACAAATTCCCAATCTTCTTCAAAAATTTCTGCTATTTGTTGTATTACAGGACCATTGATTTTAAAAGTAATATCTATGATCGCATTTTTTTTATCACCTATTAAACAGTTATTTTTTGATAAATTCATACCTCCAAAAAATGCTGTTTCCCCATCTATCATCATAATTTTTTTATGGTTTCTTAAATTTACAAAAGCAAAAGTTAATGGAAATTTTAATGGTAAAAATATGCCGTATTGTAAACCTTTAATTTCTTTTAACTTTTTTTCTATTGATTTCCCAAATATGTTAAAAGTACCTATGCCATCAATCAGGACCTTTATTTTAGCCCCATTATTGATAGCTACCTTAAGTGCATCTAGAATTTTTTCTGTTTCAGAATCATAATCAAAAATATAACTTGAAATTAATACCTCTTTTTTTGCTTCTTTTATAGCGAGTATCATTTCTGGATATGCTTGAAAGCCATTTTGTAAAGGTTCTATTAAGTTCCCAAAAACAAAATTTTGGCTATAAACTTTATGACTAAAGTTTATAAATTGTTTATAGTTAATTGGCAAGTTTTCAAAAATGTTATTTATTAATACTTTAGAGTAGCTTTCTGTTAAATTAATACTTCCTTTTAATTTTAAACTTTTACGCTTTACTCTATTTATTCCTAGAAATATATAAAGAATAGTGCCTATAAAAGGAGATAAAAAAACAAGAGCTATCCAACCTATAGAACTTTTAATATCGTCTTTATGTAAAAGAATATGTATGCTAGTAGTTATAGCTAGAGTTAGGTAAAAGATTGCTAAAACTAAGCCTTGAAAATTGAATTTGGTAAAATTTGAGAATATACTTAACATATGAAATATGTTATAAAAATCGATTTTCTTTATCAAGGAGAAATTTTGTATGGAAATAATACAGTTAAAAGAATATGATTATACAAGTGTATTAGATTTATGGGAAAAGTCGGTAGAATGTTCGCATGAATTTTTAAAAGAACAAGATTTTAATGTTATAAAAGAGTCAGTTGAAATAATTTTTAAAAAAATCAGATTGTATGGTATTAAACAGGATTATAATCTTTGTGCTTTTATGGGGACTTCTCATAATCAAATAGAAGCTCTTTTTGTAGACCCTACTTATTTTGGACAGGGTTTAGGCAGAAGGCTTGTAAATTATGCTATAAATGAATTAAATTTAAGAAAAGTATGTGTGAATGAGCAGAATAAAAAAGCTTGTAATTTTTATGATAAAATGGGGTTTAAATTTGTAAGTAGAGATAAGCTTGATTTTCTTAATCTTCCTTACCCAGTTTTACATTTAGAGTTACAAAGATAAATAGAGAGCCGAATATACACTTAATTGATAAACTTTAGGCTTTATTGTAAAATACGCATATGCATTAGAGTTTTTAGACAGATCCCAGTTGAGGTATATAATGGTAAATGCGGATACAAAATTATTTGCGATTTTAGGTTGTCCGGTAAAACATTCTTTTTCTCCTCAACTGTATAATGAATGGTTTAGAAAAGAAAGTCTAAATTGTATTTATTTTGCAATAGAACTAAACATAAAAAGTTTTAAGAAAGTGTTTAATTGTATGAGGTTTTTAGGTTTTTCAGGTTTTAATATTACTCTTCCCTATAAGGCAGAAGTTATTAAGTATTTAGATATAGTTGATAATGTAGTCAAGAAAATAGGTAGTGTAAATACGGTGTGCGTAAAAAATAATAAATTTTATGGATATAACACAGACTGGATGGGTTTTATTAATGATTTAAGTGATAAAAATATAAATTTAAAAAATAAGAACATTTTAGTTGTTGGTGCTGGTGGAGCTGCAAGGTCAATTTTGTATGCTTTAAAAAAACTTAAAACAGATAAAATATATATTACAAATAGAACTATAAAAAATGCAGAAAAACTTTCTAAAGTATTTAATGTAGGGAGTATTAGCTTACAAAAAGCGAGAGATTTACTTCCTTCAATAGATATGTTAATTAACTGTTCTTCATGTGGTATGGATTTGCAAGATGTTCTTCCTTTTGATGTAGATAAATTTGAATGCAAATTAATTGTATATGATTTAATTTATAATAAGCTTACTCCTTTTATTAAATTTGCTAAAGCAAACAAATTAAAAGTATTTACAGGTGAAGGCATGCTTATACGCCAGGGTGCTTGTAATTTTGAAATATGGACTGGAATATACCCTGATGTTGAGAAATTCAAAAAAATTAGGAGTTTTGATTAAGGTAAAATTTAATGATTATTTGTTTTCTGTTGTTGTGATAGCAGGATTAGTGATATTGCTTATAAAACCCAAAAAAAGCTCTAAAAATGTTGCTATTATTGATTTAAGTATTTTGCTTGATATTAGAATTTATGATGTGATAAATACAAAATTTTTAAATTTTGATTTGATTATCCCTTCTTTTTTGATTGATGAGTTGAAAAATATTGCAAAAAGCTCTAATTCCGTTAAACCGTAGTACAGCAAAGAGAAGTTTAGTTGTTTTAGATATGTTAAAGAATTTTAATTTGGTAAATGTAACCATACTAAAAACAAACTTGAACAATGAAAAAGATAATATATCTAAAATTATCGATATTGCAAAATCTAAAAAAGCACAAATAATAACAAAAGATTTTGAAGTTTATAAAATAGCGTCTTTAGAAAAAGTAGCCGTTTTAAATTTCAATAACTTAGAAATGGCTCTTTACCCTACATTTCTTCCTGGCCAAAAGGTGAATGTTTATTTAGTTAAAGAAGGCTCGCAACATGACCAAGCTATAGGTTATTTTGATGAAAAAACTACAGTTGTTCAAATTGATGGTAAGAGTTATATAGATAGAAATACTCAAATAGTGGTTACTTCTTCAATATTTAGCTCAAACGGTAAGCTAGTTTTTGGGAGAATTTTAAGGCAATAAAATGAAAGGTGCTGTTATAGTAGTAGCAGGTGGTTTTGGTAAGAGGTTTGGAACTAAAATTCCAAAACAATTTTTAATGCTTAACAAGAAACCAATGTTTCTTTGGAGCGTTGAAGCATTTGCAAAATTAAAGTGCTTTAAACAAAAAATTGTAGTTGTGCCTTCGTGTATGGTAGAAGGGTTATCCTTAAAGTATAAAGATATTTTTGAATGCGTTGCAGGAGGTAAAGAGAGATTTGATTCTGTTAAAAATGGATTAAAGCTTGTAAAAGAAGACATACACTTTGTTGCTATTCACGATGGAGCAAGACCACTTATCTCTAAAGAGGATATAGAGGTAATTTTAAAAGAAGCACAAAAAACAAAAGCTGCTATTGCTGTAGAACAAACAAAAGATACAATAAAGGTTGTATCCAGCAAAAATAGAATTATCAAAACATTAAATAGATCTGTTTTAAGAAATGCACAAACTCCTCAAATTTTTGAAACAAACTTGTTGAAAAAAGCTTATTCAAGAAACATATCAAGAAACATTACTGATGATTCAAGTCTTGTAGAGAAATTAAATGTAAAAGTTTCTGCAGTGGTAACTAAATTCCCGAACTTTAAAATAACAACAAAACAAGATTTTCTTATAGCAGAAAAACTTTTAAGGTAAAAGGATAAAATAATATGTATGTTGGATTAGGATATGATGTGCATAGGTTTAAAAAGGGCAGACCTCTTTTTTTGGGAGGAGTAAAAATAGACAATTTATTTGGCCTAGATGGGCATAGTGATGCAGATGTTTTGATTCATGCTTTAATGGATGCATTGCTTGGAGCTTGTGGGTTAAATGATATAGGACATTTTTTTCCAAACAATGATATAAAATATAAAAATATTTCTAGTATTTCTCTTTTAGAAAAAGTATATAAAGAGCTAAAAAAACAGAAATTTTTTGTAAATAATGTTGATATTACAATAATTGCGGAGGTTCCTAAAATATACCCTTTTATAGATAAAATGAAAGAAGTAATATCAAGTACAATAAAAATAAAAAAAGAAAGAATTGGTATAAAAGCTACAACAAATGAGAGAATGGGATTTGTAGGTAGAAAAGAAGGTATTGCATCTATGGCAGTTGTAAGTATAAAAAAGCAGACAAAGAAATAGTAAGAAAAAGAGGCAATGTTGTGGCAATTAAAATTTGGAACACTTTAACAAACACAAAAGAATATTTCAAGCCTCAAAAAGAAGGTTTTGTGTCTATGTATGTATGCGGAGTAACTCCTTATGATCAAGTACATTTGGGGCACGCAAGAGCATACGTTGTTTTTGACATAATAAAACGGCATTTTTTACAAAGAGGCTATAAAGTAACCCATATTCAAAATTTTACAGATGTTGATGATAAAATAATAAAAAGAGCTTCAGAAAAAAGCATACAACCTTCACAGTTAGCGCAAATGTATATAGACGATTATTTTTCTCAAATGGACAAGCTGAATGTTTTAAAAGCTCAAGAGTATCCTCGTGTTACTAGTATGATTACAGATATTATTAATTTTATAAAAGAACTTGTTGCTAAAGGGTTTGCTTATAATGTTGATGGAGATGTATATTTTCCTGTTGAAAAGTTTAAAAATTATGGGAAATTGTCTAAAAGAAAACTAGATAACTTAAAAATAGGAGCGAGAGTTAACGTTTGTGACGAAAAGGTTTCAGCATATGATTTTGCTTTGTGGAAAAAAACAAAAAAAAATGAACCAGAAGAAGTTTCTTGGGACAGTCCTTGGAGTAAGGGGAGACCTGGTTGGCATATAGAATGTTCTGTAATGTCTTCTCATTTTTTAGGTGATACCATAGATATACACGGTGGCGGACAGGACTTAATTTTCCCTCATCATGAAAATGAAATTGCTCAAAGTGAAGCTAAAACTGGCAGACAATTTGTTAAATATTGGATACATAATGGTTTTGTTACAGTAAATAAAGAAAAGATGTCAAAATCTTTAAATAATTTTTTTACTTTAGAAACAATTTTTGAAAAGTATAATCCTAGAATAGTACGTTATTATCTTTTAACTCAACATTATTCTAGTCCATTAGATTTTTCTGATATTAATTTAAATTCTGCTAAAAATGCTTTACAAGGTTTAGATGATGCATATTTAAGGCTTACATCTAATATAAGTGAAGAGATTTTAGAATTAAAAGATAAAGATTTAATAGAATTAAAAGAGAAATTTTTATTATCATTAGACGACGACTTTAATTCTGAAAAAGCGCTTTCTTATTTACACGAATTAAAAAGCATAATATTGAATGAATTATTTAGTTCTAACAAAGAAAGACTTGCTTCCTTTAAAAAAATGTTTGAAGATTTTTCTGAAAAATCTTTAGGTATAGTTCTTCCTAAAGAAGAAAGTTCAAATGATTATTTGCAAAATCTCTTTATTGAAAGAAATCAAGCAAGGAAAAACAAAAATTGGCAAGAATCTGATAGACTAAGAGACATTCTAAATGCTAAAGGATATAAGATAATAGATAATAAAGACGGTACATCTATATTAGTAAAAAAGATTTAAAGCTTATCTAGTTGATATTAATCTAAAGGACTTTTCTAAATGTATAAAAACAATAAAAAGGATATTTTATTGGAGAATATTGTGTTTGGTCGAAATGCAGTTTATGAACTTTTAAAAGCTCATAAACGTACTGTAAATAAAATTATGATTTCAAAGACAGCAAGGGGTAACACAATTTCTGAAATTATAAGTATTGCAAAACAGAAAGGTATAGCTGTGCACAGCGTACCTCCAGAAAAATTAGATAAATTTTCACAACAATCTCAAGGTATAGCTGCAGAAGTTTCGCCAATAGTATATTTAGATATTTTAGATTTAATAAAGAAAGCAAAACAATCACCAAAATCTTTACTAGTAATATTGGACGGCATAGAAGACCCTCATAATTTAGGAGCAATTATAAGGAATTGTGTAGCTTTTGGCGCTGACGGGGTAATAATTCCAAAATGGAGAGCAGTTAGCGTAAATGAAACGGCTTCTAAATCTTCTGCAGGGGCTATAGAACACATTCCTATTTCTAAAGTTTCAAATTTAAACCAAGCAATAACTTTATTAAAGGATAATAATTTTTGGATAGCTGGTGCAGAAAACGGTAGTCAAACATTAGGAACAATAGATTTACCATTTCCTCTTGCAGTTATAATAGGGAGTGAGGGTTTTGGTCTCCACGATTTAACAAAAAAGAACTGTGATTACTTGATTTCAATTTCTCAGAAAAATACTATATCTTCATTAAACGCTTCATGTGCATCTGCTGTAATTTTATATGAACTGTTTAAGATAAGAAGATAATCAAAAAAATATTTCAGAGATCATAAAGCATTAAATTATTTTTGTAAATTTTTATTTACTCTATACGATGTCAAAAAATTAGATGTTAGTTCGGTACTCAAACTCACCTTAACAATTAAGGGGCTCATAGAACCTGATTTGAGCATTAGAGTTCCCCCGAATTTTCCTTTTTTTCTTTTGCCGGTCAAGTCAGGTTCTAATAACTCTCTTGTTATTCATTCTACTATGTCATACCGCTACATCTACGGCTCTGTTAATTTCCCTTTTGCTTCTTCTTCTGTTTCATTTGGTGATTCCAATGTACCTCTTAAAGACTCCATCATCTGTTCTTCTAATTCTCTTACCATTTATAATGATTTAAATTACTCTTCCTTATATGGCTCTTTTTCTTTGTTAAGTTATGCTATTAGAAATATCATTCCCTCAAACAATCTCATTAATTCTACTTTCTCCTTCACTAATAACTCTATCAACATCTCTAGCTTTTCTAATATATCATACATCTATGGCGCTTATATATCTCTTGATACTAAAGATGATGATTCTAACCCTGTTACTCTTACCTCTTCTTTTTATCTAGATAACACTTATATCAACATATAATAGATGTGCTTTTAGACTATTATTTATGTTATACTATGTATTCAGTATATATCATTATTTTTACAATATGTATTTTATATTATCCCTTTTTCTTAGAAGAACTCTTTACTGAGAAAAGCAGAGAAAAGATAAGGAGCCTATTAGGATGAATATTTATACTTATATTGTTTTGTCTTTTGTTGGTCTTGTCTATTTGGTACAAACTATTTCAGAGCTGCTAAATGTTAAAAATATAACAACTAATATACCAAAAGAATTTGAAGACTATTTTGATAAAGCAAAATATGAAAAATCGCAAAAATATCTTAAAACAAATACCACGTTCTCTCTAGTTTCTTCTTCAATTACCTTAATTATCAAAATAGTTTTTATAGTCTTAGGTGGATTTAATTATGTGAACGATTTTGCTGTATCTTTTGGGTTTGGCAATATCGTAACTGGTCTAATTTTTGCAAATACACTACTTTTAGTTTCCGAAATTATTAAAATTCCTTTTTCTCTTTACTCTGTATTTGTTATAGAAGAAAAATTTGATTTTAATAGAATGTCTTTAAAAACTTTTATTTCCGACTGGATAAAATCGCAAATTATAACTTTATCAATATTTTCCATAATGTTTTCTTTAATATTGTGGTTTTTTACAAACGTTCCAAATCTTGCTTGGTTTTATGCATTCATAACTGCTATCATTTTTCAACTTTTTTTAACTTTTATAGCTCCCATAGCTATAATGCCATTATTTAATAAATATACTCCATTAGAAAATGGTCAATTAAAAACTTCCATTGAAGACTACGCTAAAAAAGAAAACTTTAAAATGAAAGGTCTTTTTAAAATGGATAACTCTAAGCGTTCAAATAAATCAAACGCTTTTTTTACAGGATTTGGGAAATATCGCAGAATAGTTTTATTTGACACGCTTATACAAAAACATACTGTAGAAGAGTTGACAAGCATTCTAGCACATGAAATGGGTCATTTTAAATTAGGACACATAATAAAACACATGATTTTTTCTTTTGTTTCTACAGGTTTAATGTTGTACATTTTGTCTGTCTTTGTTAATGAAGCTTGGCTATATAAAGCGTTTTTATTAAACTCTCAGCCAATTTATGCCGGGATGGTATTTTTTGCGTTTTTATATTCTCCAATTTCTTTAATACTTTCTGTCATAAGTAGCTATTTTTCTAGAAAACACGAATTCGAAGCAGATGCTTATGCAGTAACAACCTATAAACATCCTGCAGACATGACAAATGCATTAAAAAAGTTATCAGTGGATAATTTGTCTAACCTTTACCCTCATAAATTTAAAGTGTTTTTAGAATATTCCCATCCCCCAATTTTAGAAAGAATAAAAGCTATAAACAATATTTCACAAAAACTATAAACTTAGAGATTTATCTAAAAAGCCCTTTGGCCTAATATATTTTTTATATTACAAGTAGTTTAAAGGTACAACGTGTTGTACTTTTAAACTACTATTTTTAATTACATAAAGATTTGTGAGCTTATTTAAAACCTGATAATAGTCAGGATTAACTAAAAAAACATTAGTACTTGACAAATCAATATCAGAGGAAGTAAAAGAAAGGGTGTTGTTAGAAATGAGAAGATTATCAATCTCAGTATTATTTCCTTGAAAGGATAACTGAGCAAAGTATATTTGGGGACAGTTAATAGAAGAACTAACAGAAATGGAATTAGAGGAGATAGAGATAGTATTAGGATGATAAACAGCGCCAGCGTTTGAGTATAGGGATAGGTAAGCAGCGGATATGTAGGATACATTACAATAGGAAGAGATGTTAATGGAATTGTTGTCTAGATAAAAAGAAGAAGTGAGGGTAACAGGGTTAGAAGGATCATTTTTAGTATCAAGAGATATATAAGCGCCATAGATGTATGATATATTAGAAAAGCTAGAGATGATGATAGAGTTATTGGTATAGGGAGCTTAGCTTCAGGAGAAAGTAGAATTAATGAGATTGTTTGAGGGAATGATATTTCTAATAGCATAACTTAACAAAGAAAAAGAGCCATATAAGG
>JAISYS010000001.1 GCA_031269735.1 Candidatus Endomicrobiellum cubanum
AATCGAATGGTCGTAGGTTCAAGTCCTACCAGGCCCAAATATAAATAAGATAAACCAAAAGAAGTAGTTAGGAATAAGCAGAATCTAAATCTAATAAAATTCAAAAATATATCCCTTACCTCCTGAAAGAAAAAGCCATAAGAACAGAAACCAATCCCGAGAAAAGATATAATTGACGGTCTTGGTTAATATAAATAGAGAATGAGTAGAAAATCAAATACTGTAAAATCAAAAGAATCCTTAATAGGGACATTGGATTGGTCATATAAAACAGGAGAAGTAGCAAAAGAGAACTCAACCGAGCCGTAGATGGTGTAACCTGACACAGTAGAATGAATAACAAGAGAATTATTAGAAGAGTCAGCAAAGTTAGATGAATTCCAAGTGTAAGAATAATCCTCTATTTCCCCATAATTAGGAAAGGCTTGTTAGAGGTAAATATAAGGTACAATTGGTGTACAAACATTTGAGAAGTTGAAAAAGAGATAATGCAGTACATTTAGGTAAAAAACAGGATATATATTTAAAAGTGTTTAGAGAGAGTGTACTTATTGTTCATTACAAAATCTTAAAATCATTTCTGCTAAATTTTTTCTGGAATTAGATACTTTTTGTTTTATAGATTTTTCTTCTTGTAAAAACATAGCAGTGTTTGGTGCCACAATGTCTGAAACATACATTAAACAGATTGCTTTACGTTTTATACTATTAGATGCTGATAAAATTATTGAAGATTCCATATCTATAGCATAGATTTCTCTTTTACTAAACCAGTTTAAAAATTTTGGTTCTAAGTATAAAGAACTAACACAAGCACTGTTAGTTAATGTTAACTGTTCATATATATTTTTTTTATGAAAGCAATACAATAAGCCTGCAGATGACCGATAATACTTTACTTGTTTTTTAAAATTTAACATATCAGAAAAACTTTCTAAATTATAAGCTTTATCTATTATAACTAAATCTCCATAAGTGACTTGGCTATATCCACCACAACTGCCGAAAACAAAAATATTTTCGCAAGGAGAATCTTTTAAACGTAAAATAGTATCACCTGCAAGGAAATTATTTTTTAGTGCTATAATTGTTGCAGATTTTGTGGTTGTAGATTTAACAAAAAGACCGTTTGAAACTTTTTTAGAGAAAAGTGAAATATCAAAGGCCTGGCATATTATGCAATTTTTTTTTATACTTCCTGCGTCAGTTCCAAAAAAAGTTTTAAAATCCATTTTATTATTTTAACCAGTTAGCTTTAACAATATATTTTAGATTATAAATATATACCCGGATTGTTTAGTCGATTTACCCATTGTATAACATTTTAATAATTTTATACAATTACACTATAATCGGGAGGAAAAAATGCAAGATAGACACAAATTGTATTTAATAGTGATTCTTTTGATTGTAGTAATAATCCTTGTAGTAAGTTCAATATTTAAAGCCCCGAAAAAAGTTTCCAGTATGTTAGAAAACAAAAGAAGTATACGAGTAGAATATAACGATACCTCTCCAGAACAAATGATAGAAGATGAAAATAAACTTGTAGATGAAGAAAAAAGTTATGTTCAAAGTGATGTTCAAGATTTAAGAGAAGAAACAACAACTCAATCAAATGCTTAGGTTTTAAAAATTAGTTTATAAACCTCATAATGCGTAATTATCATGAATTTTTTGGCATCGCAAGGCAACCCCGCAGTGTTTATGTGTGATAAGTACAAGTTTTTTAACGCCACAGTGCAAAAATAGGACAGTAAGGGTTTTAAAGACACTCTTTGTTTATTCAAGTATAGTAATATTTGTTACTTTTGCTAGTAGTTTTTTCCACTTGCCAGAGTCAAATAGTATTACAAGCTTTAAATCGTTATCCACGCCAATTTTATCTATAATTTTCCCATTACCAAAAACAGGATGTGAAACTTTAGTTCCTATTTTATAAAAATTATTATCTTTTTTAGTTCCGTAAAGGGGCTTATGATTTGGTAGATCATCTCCAGGCGAGGTATAGTGATAGCTTCCACTGTTTCGATATTCTATTATGGGCATGATTTGTGTTTTATTATTCCATCTTGATTTGTTAAAATGTGTAGGCACAAAATCTCTTTTTATAAATTCTTCTTTAAAACCAGCTTCTGCTATAAATCTAGAAGGCATATTCCATTTAGTTTTACCAAAAATGGTCCTTTCTGTTGACCAGCAAAGATATAAATGTTTTCTTGCTCTTGTCATGCCTACATACATAAGCCTTCTTTCTTCTGACAAATTTTCAAGGGTGTAAACAGACTCTCCTATTGGGAAAAGTCCCTCTTCAAGCCCACATAAAAACACATTATTAAATTCTAGCCCCTTTGCTAAATGTAAAGTCATCAAAGTAACTTTACCATTGGAATTGTCTAAATTATCTATATCGCTTACCAATGCAATTTGTGTTAAGTAGCCTGATAAAGTTTTGTCAGGAGATCGATTTTCAAAATCTGTTATTGCCGAAATCAATTCTTGTATATTTTCTATTTTCGTTTTAGATTCTGGAGACTTCTCATCTTCAAGTCCTTTAAGATAGCCTGAAAGAACAATTATTTTTTTAGCTATTTCTTTTACAGAAACAGTATCTTTTAAATTAATAAAAGTTTTAATAAATTGATAAAAAGAGTTTAATGCGTTGATTGCATTTTTCCCAATTCCTGCGTCTTTTGCTGATAAAATAGCGTCCCAAATAGAAATTCCTTTTAATAAAGCATATTTTTCGAGAGCTTCTAGAGAAGTTTTCCCAATTCCTCTCCTTGGAACATTTATTATCCTTTTAAAGCTTATATTGTCATTTGTATTATGTATAAGTTTTAAATAAGCCATAATATCTTTAATTTCTGCTCTATCATAAAATCGCAATGTGCCTATAACAGCATAAGGTATACTGTTTCTCCTAAAAGCGTCTTCAAATGTACGAGATTGTGCATTTGTTCTGTAAAACACTGCAAAATCTGAAAAATTATATTGTTTTTGTGCTACTTTTTCTGCAATAAGGCTTACAACTCGTTCAGATTCGTCATTTTCATTGAGAGCTCTTATAGTAGATACACATCCTTCATCAGGATTTTGTGTCCACAACTGTTTGGGAACCCTATTATTGTTATTTTTTACAACTTTCCAAGCAGCTTCTAAAATTTTAGGGGTAGATCTGTAGTTTTGTTCTAATTTAATCGTTTTTGTATTAGGATAATCTTTTTGAAAATCTAAAATATTTTTTATATCAGCTCCTCTCCAAGAGTAAACTGATTGATCATCATCTCCACAAACACATAAATTTTTGTGTTTTTGAGAAAGTAATTTTACAAGAACATATTGAGCATGATTTGTGTCTTGATATTCGTCAATCAGGATATATTCGTATTTTAATTGATATTTTTCAAGTATTGCAGGGTAATGCTGTAAAGCTAGAACTGTACGCATTATTAAATCCCCAAAATCTAAAGCTTGGGCCATGTCTAGTTTTTTTTGATAAAGGTGATATATTTTTGATATTATAGCTTTGTTAAGGTCATCATTTTTTTCTGCTTCATACGCCATATCTGAAGGAGATTTTAAATCGTCTTTTGCGCGACTTATTTTATCTATAATTGTAGATATTTTAAATTTTTTTTCGTCTATATTTAATTCTTTTAAGCAGTCTTTAATTACGTTTTTTTGGTCTGCAAAATCGTATATTAAAAAATCTAGTGCGAGTTCTATGTTTTTTGCTTCGACTCTTAAGAAATAAGCGCAAAAAGAGTGAAATGTAGATATCCACACATTGTGACCTTGCTCCTGTACTAAGTCTATTATACGTTGTTTCATTTCTAATGCAGCTTTGTTAGTAAAAGTAACAGCAAGTATAGACCATGGTTTAACTCCTAGAGAGATTAAATAAGCAATCCTGTGAGTTATAACTCTGGTTTTGCCCGTTCCTGCTCCTGCAAAGATTATAAGAGGTCCTTGGGTGCAAAGTACAGCTTCTTGTTGAGGGTGATTTAAATTTTTAGTTAATAGTTCTTTCATTTTTATAATTATAACATATCTTTTGGTGAGCTATAAGAAAAATTGATATAATATTTATTAGTAAAAAGGGGAGGGGGTACAATGGATATTTTGCTTTCAAGAAAGAGTGTTCGTAAATATACAAACGAAGATGTAAAACAAGAAGATTTAGAATATATTTTGCGTGCAGCAATGTCTGCTCCTACGGCAAGAAACACAAGATGCTATTCTTTTATAGTTATAAAAGATAAGGAAATGTATAGAAAAATTGCAGCTGTTCATCAAGCAGCACAAATGATATTAAATGCGCCGCTTGCGATTTTAGTTGTAGGGGACAAATCTTTATCTTATGGTGAGTATTTACCTCAAGATTGTGCTGCATCAACTCAAAATATTCTTCTTGCTGCTACAGCAAGAGGTTATGGTTCTGTTTGGTGTGGAGTATATTCAAATGAAGAGAGATCAAATGCCATATCAAAGCTATTTAATTTACCAGAAAACATAAAGCCTTTTTCTCTTGTTGTAGTTGGTAAGGCTCAAGATAATAATGATAGTCTTCCAAAAGACAGGTGGCAGCCAGAAAAAATAAAGTATGAGGCTTGGCAATGATAAAGCAAGATATAACAAAAAAGTTAAACAGTTTGGTTAACAGCTATTTGTTAAATAAAAATATAGATGAAAGCCTAAAATTTAGTATAGAAATTCCTCCTAAAGACATCAATGCTGATTTTGCGACTAATGCTGCGATGCTCATAGCCAAAAAAACTAAAATCAATCCGAGACTAGTAGCTCAAGAGTTGATAAACGAAATTCTTAATAAAATGTCTGACATAGTAGAAAAGGCAGAGATTGCCGGAGCTGGGTTTATAAATTTGCACATAAAAAACAGTGTTCTATATAAAGAACTCATTAGTATTCTTACTGAAAAAGAAAAATACGGAAAAATTCTAAATAATAATAAAAAAGTTATGGTTGAATTTGTTTCAGCAAATCCAACTGGTCCTTTACATATTGGGCATGGAAGAGGAGCTGCTATAGGAGATTCTCTTTCTAGAATTTTAAAACACTTGGGGTACAATGTAACAAAAGAGTATTACTTAAATGATGTTGGCAATCAAATGCTTGTTTTGGCAAAATCTACAGAAATCAGATACAGGCAACTTAAAGGTGAACAAATTGAGCTTCCAGAAGGATACTATCAAGGAAGTTATATTACTGAAATAGCTAAACGTTTAATTTCAGAAGACAGAAATATTGAAGATATAGATTTTAAAACTGAATCAGTAAAAGATATTTTAAAAACTATAAAGAATGATTTAGAAGATTTTGCAGTAGAGTTTGATAATTGGTTTTTAGAAGAGACTATAGCATCTGTTAAAGATGATAGGGGACAGACTCAAGTGGATAAGTCTTGCGAATATTTTCTTTCAAAAGGTAATGCATATATAAAAGATAACGCGTTGTGGCTTGCTTCAACCAAGTTTGGCGATGATAAAGATAGGGTTTTAAAAAGAAGTGATGGGAGATATACATACCTTGCTTCAGATGTTGCTTATCATAAGAATAAATTTGAAAGAGGTTTTTCTAGACTTATAAACCTTTGGGGTGCAGACCACCATGGGTATGTAGCAAGAATCAAAGCCTGTATCCAAATGTTAGGTTTTAATAAAGATAACTTAAACATAATTTTGCACCAACTAGTTTCTTTGCTAAGAAACGGCGAGCCTGTTACTATGTCGACACGTACAGGAGAATTTGTAACTTTAAAAGAAGTTGTAGATGAAGTTGGAAAAGATGCTTGCAGATTTTTCTTTTTACTTAGATCTCCAGATTCTCCATTAGAATTTGACTTAGAGATTGCAAAAAAACAATCTAGCGAAAATCCTGTTTTTTATGTTCAGTATGTAAATGCTAGATGTAGTTCTATTGTTAAAGAAAGCAAAAATAGAAAAGATATTATTGAAGATATCAATAAAATAGATTTAACGTTACTTAATACAAAAGAAGAGAGAGATTTAATAAAACAGCTCTCTACATTTTGTGATACACTTTTTTTATCTGAAAAATTGATGAGTCCACATTGTTTTACTACATACTTAATAGACCTTGCAGATAAATATCACACATTTTATGAAAAATGTCGCGTCTTAACTAATGATTCAAATCTTTCGTCTGCTCGTTTAAAGCTTGTTGAAAGTGTAATAGTAATAATACACAACGGGCTCAATCTTTTAGGTGTTTCTATTCTAGAAAAAATGTAAGAAAGCATTATTTAAAAGAATATGGTGTTTTCTAAAACCCTTAATAAATAATAACAATCAAAAAATTATAAATTTTGATAGGGAGGTTGATTTCGTGTTAGCGCAGAGACTGGTGAAATGGACTAAAGAAGGTTTGGATTTCTGGAAAAACAAGGAGGGGGGGGGGGACGTAGTGTTTTTTTGAATGTTTTGATATCTGTTGGTTCTGTTAGTCAGACTGGATATGGGTTTGAAGATTTGGTAAATTCCATAAATAGTCAAAAATATAAAATCAAAAAATTATTTATAACAGATACTACATACTTATATAGACACTGTGTTCCTGAATTTGCTGTTTATCAAGATCAAAAACTTCAAACTCCTTGGCAGCAAAGTAATAAGGGAGCTCTTAGTAAGTTAGAAGTAGACACAGAAGTAAAATCTTGGGCAAATGAAATAAAAAGCGAGCTATTTTATCAATGGTATAAACAAATCCTTCAAGATTATACTTACGATAAAAGCTATAGAGAACTTACTAATGAAAACGCTTCAATAGCTGCCCTTAAAGGCAATTGTTCATTTGAACAATGTAGAAATTTTATACTAGAAGAAGGTGCTCATCTTTGTGCTGTTTTAAAGAATGCTGTTATAGCTTATCCTATGGCATTTTGTAGTTCTATTAGATTTTTAATTGAAAAGTATAAGTTAAATATAACGCATCTTACATATAAACTTTCTAGCTTTTCTAGAAAAAGAAATAGTATTAGTGATATAAAAATAGGAGATGTTGATCTTGAAAAAAAAGTTTTACCTTTTTTATTAAATACTTTAAATGCGAATTTTTTTATAGTAGATAAAAGTGGGAAATACATATATAAAAATAATAAATTAGCTCAAGTTGTTGGCGACAGTCAAGCAAATGAAATAGATCCAAAGGCATGGTTAAGTTCTCAAAATGTTATGAAACAAAAAAACAGATTGTAGTGGAAGAGAAAGGTCCTAAGGGTAAATACTATTTGTCTGTTAAAGCGCCGCTTAATATAAATGATGAATTTCATGGTATTATGGGATTGTCTATTGATATTACGGATAAAAAAAAGATACAAGAATTGGAATATGAGTTAAAAGTAGAACAGCAATTGCATACTTTTGCAAAATATGTAATACATGATATAAAGTCACTTGTCACTTCTTTAAAAATATTGGACCAACTAATCACAAAAAAACTCTCTGAAGATGAAAAAGAAATATTAGAGCTATCTATAGAAGGGATAGAAGGTATAACAAAAGGATTACTAGATAAATACTGTATTAAGAATACAAAAATTACCTGCACAGCTGAAAAGGAAGAGATTATTTACTTGCACGAATATTTACAGCATATAGTTTCACATAAACAACGAAATATAAACTTTAACTATGTGCAAAATAATAAAAAAGCATTTATTAAAGGAAGCAAGGCAAATTTTTCAAGGATGCTTTCCAATGTAATAAACAATGCTATTGAGGCGATAGAAGAAAATAAATCTGGAGAAATTAGCGTTTCATATAAAGTTATAGAAGATAATGTTGAGGTAAAAATAAAAGATAATGGGAAAGGTATGCCAAAAGAAATGGTACATAAGATCAGGAATAAAGTGAGAATAGAACCTAGAAAAGAGAATGGTCATGGTATTGGTTTAGAACATATAATAAAAACTGTTGAAGAAATGAAAGGAGATATTTGTGTGTATAGCCAAGAAAATGAGGGCACAGAATTTGTATTTACATTTCAAACAACACACAAGAACAACTAGTATTTGATAAATGAAAAAATTAGTTTCAATATTTCTTAGCTTAATATTTTTTTTAAAGATTATTTACGCAGCCGTTTCTGTTACTCCTTATGGTGCAGCAGAAACAGTTTCTGGAAGTTGTTTTCTTTTAGAGGATGAGAATTTTAGCATTATTGTTGATTGTGGTATTTTTATGGATGAAGATTTGGAAGATACAGAAAATAAAAATAGGATTATAGAACCTAAACTTCTTAAAGCCAATGCTCTTTGTTTAACCCATGCTCATTTAGATCATAGTGGAAAAATTCCTCTTCTGATAAGTAGTGGTTTTGTTGGTAAAATTTATTCTACAAATGCCACAAAAGAAATAGCTTTAGAGCTTTTTAAGGACAGGAATGGTTTTGATTTAATAAAAAGAAACTGGTTTTGGTCTTTAAGTCAAAAAGAGAGATCTAAACATAAAAAAAGTTTTGTGATCGCTCATTGGCGACCAGAATGTAAAGAAAATATTAAATCTTTGGAGTATTCAAAAGAATTAACTTATTTAGATGATTTGGGAAAACAAGAGGGTCTGAAGTTTTTATTATGTAAGAATTGTTGTGATTTAGAAACTAAAGAGATAGAAAAACATTTTATTACTGTAGACTATAACCTAGAAAATAATTTATCTGAAAATTTAACAGTAAAATTTATAAATGCTGGGCATATACCAGGTTCTGCAAGTTTGATGTTTAATTTGAAGAGTAAAAGAATTTTATTTTCTGGAGATTTAGGCAGTGGGTATTCTAGATTTAATGGAATGTTTGATATTCCAGAAAAGTCAGACTTAATTTTTATGGAAGCAACTTATGGTTCTAATAGAAAAAATTCTATTAAGCAATACAAATTTTTTAGAAAAGATTTAGTTAAAGCTATTTCTAAAAACAAAATTGTATGGATTCCAGCGTTATCACTTAATAGGACCCAAAAAGTTTTATACGAATTAAAATTAATGCAGGAAGAAGGATTACTTTCACAACAACTGCCAATTTATTCTGTATCTCCAAGTGCAAATTCAATTACTTCTTTATATCAAAAAGAATTGTCTAATGTAGAAAGTCAAAAGGATTGGTTTTTAAAAGATATTTATCAAAAAGGCTCAATTTTGCCAAAAGAAGCAAGACTTCAAATGATAAGAAATTATACCAAGCAGATGATATTATTTTCATCAAGCGGAGATTTAGATAAAGGAAAATCTTTTCAACTTACGCCTACAATGCTATCCAATAAGAATGTTTTTGTAATGTTAGTAAGTTATGTTAGTCCTTTAAGTAACGCAGGACTTGCTCTTAAAGGTAAAAAATTACACAATGGGTCAAAAAGCATTGCAAGTATAAAACAATATGACGTTTTTTCTGACCATGCAGATTTTGATATGTTACAAAAATGGCTGTTAAACCAAAATAAAAACACTAAGATTTATATTATTCATTCAACTAAACAGCATTCCCAGGACATTATAAAAGCTTTACGAAAAGAAGGCTTTAAAAATATGGATACTGCAAAAATAGGAGTAAGTATAAATTAAATGTTAAAAAAGAGAGCAGACACTAATTTAAAAAACAGCATAATATTTACATTGTTTTTTTTAAGTTTAGCTACTGGATTGTACTTTTTTAGGATTTTTTATTACTCCAAAGATTATATATTAGAGAGGGCAAATTATTATTTTTTTGATGAAAAATATTTTTTTGCAGTTAGATATTTTGATAAAGCTATAAAATTAAAGACATTAGATATAGAGGTATATAAGGATTATGCGCAATCTTTGCTTAAATTAGAAAATTACGATTTAGCAATAAAATATTTTAAACTTGTCGTTGAGCTTGATCCTTTTGATTTTGAAAATTATTATGCTTTAGCCAATATTCTCTATACTAAGGCTTGTAATACAAATAATAGAAAACTTTTTTTACAAGCTTGCCAGTACCTTAAAGAAGCTATTAATTTAAATCCAAATTCTGAAAAATTGTATTTGCTTATAGGCTTATGTTATAGAAGATGCTCTCTTTATAATGAGGTAAGATTATTTTATAATAAGGCTTTGGTATCGCAAAAGTTTAACAAAGCTAGTTTTTACAACCTTATTGGCAATACATTCAGACAAGAAGGATTAAATCAAAATGCTTTAGATTATTATCAAAAAGCTAAAGAGAGCGACCCTCTCTTTTTTATTGCTTATTACAATATAGGAGATATATATTTTCATCTTAGAGATTTCGCACAAGCTTTATCTTGGTATAAAAAATCTATAGAAGTTAATAAAGAATTTATCGCAGGCTATTTAAAAATTGCAGGCATATACTATCAAGATAATAGGTTTGAAAGTTCTAAAGATTGGGCATTAGAAGCTCTAAAAATTAATCCTAATAATCCTAAAGTAAACTATATTTTAGGGATGTCTTTATATTATCTTAACGAGAAAGAAAAAGGTTTAAAATATTTAAAATATGCAGCAAACTATGGTGATAGTGAAGCTATGTTAAGCTTAAAAACTATTAATTTGGAGTAAAAGTGTTTTATAGTAAAAAATACTTGTTTTTTATATTAGTTACTATAATGATAATAGTTCTTTATAGTTTTATTTATAGTTTTCTTGAATTGGTTAATATCAATTTTAATTTTATCTTAGGTTTTTTTACTTTTTATATTGTTATTCTACTTAGTTGTTTTTTAGTTTCTTTAGGGGTATTTACAATTTTTAAATATGGGCACAGATTAATTTTATTTATCTTTAGAAAAAAATACAAAAACTTGAGTTTAAAAATATTATGGTATCTCTTTACATATCTTACTTACATTACAATTTTTATTATTTTTTTTAAAATTACAGAATATTAGGTTCTGCCTAAAGTCCTAATGAATACCCTTGCTGCGTCTTTTTCGCCACCTGACTTGACCTTTCGGGGGACCCCATTTCATCTTTTTTATGAGTGATTTCCCCTTTTTTTCCTTAAAACGGTCAAGTCAGGGGAAAAATTGTATCTCTGCATTTTTTGCCTTGCCCTGTCAAAAAAATTTACAGCATTTATGTGCTTTAAGGATTTTAGCCCATATAAATGAAATGCATACAATATAGTTTGTACTAATTAATAAAAAATAATACTAAACGATATTCACTATATAATAATTTGATATAAAAAAATAGCTATTGACAAAATATAATAAAATTTATATGATTTTAATGCAAATAAAGAAATAATGATAAAAAAGAGAGAAAAATGGAAGAAATACAAAATAAACAAATTATGGATATTAAAGAGGTGTCAGAATATTTAGGTATAGGGAAGTCTAAGATATATAGTCTTATTAAAATGAAAAAAATTCCAGCTTATAAAATTGGAAGGCAATATAGGTTCTCTAAAGAAATAGTTGATGGTTGGTTAAAAGATAAAATTATTACCAAGAAAGATAATACTGCTGCTCAAAATACAGTCTCTGTTAAGCTCGGACAAGAAAAATAAAAATTTGCAGTTACAGGAGGTGTACAATGGCTGAAAAAGTAGAGAAGGTTGGTGTAAAAAGAGAATCCGGATACCTTTATTTTATCGACAAAAATGGTGATGTTTCCAGAGCTTTAATGGCAAGAGGCGGGAAAAAAGGTGGGAAGCCTTCAAAAGTAGTAAAAGTTGGTTTAAAGAAAGAAGCAGGATATCTTTACTTTATTGATAAAAATGGAGATATTTCCAGATCAGTAATGAGTAGAGGTGGCAAAAAGAAGAAGTCTAAGAAAAAAGTTGCAAAAAAAGTAATTAAGAAAAAAGCAGGCAAGAAAGCTGTAAAAAAAATGTCAAAGAAAGTGGTTAAAAAAGCTGTAAAGAAAACAGCTAAAAAAAGTAAAAAGAAATAATGTTAACAAGCAAAAAAGGCTTTAGTAGTTTTTAGGTTTACTGCTAAGGCCTTTTTTTGCATATTGAGCTCTGACTTTACAGATTTAGACCATTTTCCTATTGCCGGTAAAAACAGGTATTAATTATCAAATAGTGTCGAGAAAATAATTTCGTAGTTAATGCTTTATAGGGTTTTACTTCATATTTTATCAAATCTCTTTTATGCTTCTAAAATCCACAAAGAAGTTCTGCGTTTTGCCTAGAGTTGTCAAAAAATTCACAGTATATAAATTAATTAGAGGTTTTAAACAGATCTAAAATATTAAATTTAGAGAGGGTTTGTAAATTTAGTTTTTGATCCTTTTAATGTTTGCCCCAAGTTTTTTTAACTTTTTTTCAAGCATATCATAGCCTCTATCTAAATGATAAATCCTTGAAACGATAGTTTGCCCCTCTGCAGCAAGTCCAGCCAAAACTAAAGCTGCACCTGCTCTTAAATCTGAAACCATTACAGGCGCCCCTGACAATTTTTTTACACCTTTTATTAGAACTTCTTTTTCATTTATTGTGATATCTGCTCCAAGTCTTTTAAGTTCCGGAACATGCATAAATCTGTTTTCAAAAATCGTTTCAGTTATTTTAGAATTACCTTTAGCAAGGCACATTAATGCCATCCATTGAGCTTGTACATCTGTAGGAAATCCTGGATAAACGTCAGTCTTTATATTTTTAGGATTTAAATATTTTGTCCACTTTATAGAAATTGTGTCTTTTGTTTCGTTTATTGTCATACCACAATTCTTTAGATTTTTACTTACAGCACAAAGATGTTTCGGAGTAACATTCTTAAGTGTAATTTGGCCCTTTGTAATTGCAGCTGCGATCATATAAGTTGCGGCTTCTATTCTATCAGGAATTACAGAATGAGAAAATCCTTTTAGCTTTTTTACTCCATGTATAACTATTTCTTTTGTTCCTGCTCCTGTGATACTTGCTCCCATTTTAGTTAAAACGTTTGCTAAATCTTCTATTTCAGGCTCGGTAGCTGCATTAATAATGGTAGTTTTTCCTTCTGCTAAAACTGCGCTAAGTAATACATTTTCTGTAGCCCCAACACTAGGGAAATTAAAATGTATAGTATTACCTTTTAACCCATTTTTTGCGGAAGTTTTTACATATCCTCCATCTATAGAAATTTCTACCCCAAGATGTTTAAATGCATCTAAATGTATGTCAATTGGCCTAGAGCCTATTGTGCAACCTCCAGGCAAAGATACGTCAACTTTTTTAAGTCTTGCAAGTAACGGGCCCATTATTAAAATACTGGCCCTCATTTTTCTTATTAAATCGTATGGAGCAATATGCTTATATTTTTCTTTAGATAGAATTTTTACAACACTACCTTTTTTTACTGCTAGTTTCCCTATAAAATTTAAAAGCCCTATTGTTGTGTCAACATCTGCTAAAGACGGTACATTTTTTATTGTTACAGCTTCATCTGTAAGTAAAGAAGCAAATAAGATAGGTAAAGTAGAATTTTTTGAACCTGATATTTTTACTTCTCCCTTTAATTGATTGCCGCCGTGTATTAAAATTTTATCCATTATAAAAGGTCTCCGAAAAGATAATAAAGGATTTCTCTAACCTTTCTTAGGCGTATAGTTGCAGTGAATTTTTTGACGCAACAGTGCGCAAAATGCGCAGTAAAAGATATGTGCTAAGGTTTTTAGAGAAACCCAATATATACTACTAAACATGGCCAAGTAATATCAAATATTATTTGGCCATGTTTAAATTTAGTAGTGCAGAAAATAAAACATATTTTTAGTGTGAAGAATATGTCTTAGTTATAGAATTTATGAAGGAATTGCGTTCAACGTCATTGAAGTGATTAAAAAGTCCTCCAATATCAAAAGTATTATTTTTTAACAGGTGTTATGTAAGAGTGATAATTATATAGTCACTTAGCAGAAACTAGAGAGTAGATAAAATTAATAACTTCCTATCTATTTTCCTGTGATAAGTTTGTAAAAATAAGGGATACAAGAGAGGAGAGAAATCTATTTTTATATAGAACCTGACTTGACCTTTTTAACGAAAAAAAGGAAAAATTACTCATAAAAAAGGAGGAATGGGGGAACCCTAATGCTCAAGTCAGGTATTAAAAACTGTTAAAAATTGATATAATCCATAATTAGTAAATTTATTATATTCTTATGGGATTTTATGCGAAAAATTTTATTTGGATTAGTTGTAGTATTATTTTTTTGTCCTTATATTTTCTCTGAGACAATAGATATTTCTATGGTTGAAGAGCAGACTATAAAAAATAACCCTCGTTTAAAAGTAGCTCAGCAAGACTTAAATAATGCTAAACAAGAGTATTATAGTACATTCAGTTCTTTTTTGCCAAAAGTAGTTGCTTCAGGAAGAGTGTCTGATACTAAAAATGAGTTACAAAGTTTAAATATAATTAGAGATTATTCGTTAGCAATAGAAGGATCCCTATCTTTATTTGAAGGTTTTTCGTCATATAATGAACTAAGAGAAAAATCTGCTAAACTTAAAGTTGCTCAAGCTGATTACAATAGAGTGGTTTCTGATATTAGATATGAAGTTCATTGCTGTTATATCAATTTAATGTGGGCGTATGAAACAGTTTCTTTATTAGAAAAAATAAAAGAAAGACGTAAAGAAAATAGAGACTTAATACAGCTTAAATATAATTCTGGTAATGTTGATATCGGTTCTTTAAAAAGATGTGATGCTGATGTTGCTTTAGCAGAATATAATTTAGAGAAAGCAAAAAGAAATATACAAACAGCTAGTGCAGCTTTGCTTAATGCTATAGGTAGAAGTGACGACATAATAATTGAAAAATCAATTTATCACCTTTGGCATAAAGATAAAATTTTGCAAAAGCCGGACTACAGTGTCCTAATAAAAACAATCCCAGAATTTTTAAATGCGCAATATAGTTTTGAGATGTATAAATCTATAAATCATAAGACCAAAAGTCAATGGTTACCATCTGTAAATTTGTTTGGCAGTGTTGGCAAAAATGATTATAAATGGATTCCAGAAGCACAAAATAGTACAGCAAGACTTACAATTTCTTATCCACTTTTTACTGGCAGCAAAAGATATAGAGATGTTAAAATAGCATCAAATCAAATGAAAATTGCTTCTTATAAATTTGCAAGTACAATCAACTTTTTAAAGTCTAAAGCAATAGAAAACTATAATAACTTATTAGACGCTTGTGAAGTTATAGCAACAAGGGCATTTTATGTTGAATCCTCAAAACTTCAGTCAGAAATTTCTACAAAAAAATATATTAATGGGCTTTGTAATTATTATGATTGGTACTCGATACAAAATGATTATATATCAGCCCAGCAGAATTTATTAGATGCAAAAAAGGATGCATCTATTATGGAAGCAAAATGGTTAAATTTTATAGGAAAAGGCTTTGATAGCGATAAAGAGGAACATAAATGAAAAAGACATTTTTAATTTTAGGAATTTTATCTGTAGCTATACTTGTTTTTGCTACTTTAAGACCTTCTGTTCACAAAATAGAAATACAAGAAAAACTTCAATCAAGAGAATTGTATGTTGAATTTAGAGAGACTGGCTGGGTAACACCGCGCAATAGACTAGAAATAAAATCTCCTTTTGCAGGCAGAATAGAAAAGATTTTAGTTAATGAAGGTGACGAAATAAAAAAAGGACAAATAATTATTTGGATGAGTTCTAGCGAAAGAGCTGCTATGATAGACGCAGCAAGAGCAATCAGTGATGAAGAATATGTAAGATGGCAAGAGATTTATAAGCCTACACCAATAGTAGCACCTATGAGTGGATTTATTATATATAGACAAAAAGAACCAGGCCAAACAGTCACTGCTTCAGATGGAATTTTAGTAATGGCTGACGATTTAATTATAAATGCACAGATAGATGAAACAGATTTAAGGTATATAAGTATAGGGAAAAAGCTTAGTATGTATTTAGATGCTTATCCTCAAGAACTATTTGAGGGTGTTATAGAACATATCTCTTATGAGTCTAGGATTATAAGCAATGTTACGGTTTACGAAATAAGGATAAAACCTATATCAAAACCTAAAGTATTTAGATCTGGCATGACAGCTACCATAACTATAAGTGCCGAGTCAAAAAGTAATGCTAAATCTATATCAGATAGTTTTATTACAGAAAAAGACGGTAAAAAAACTGTTATAGTAAATACAGGTTCTGGCAAAAAACTTGTATTTGAAACAAAAGAAGTTACAACAGGTGTGACAGATGGTAAATATACAGAAATTATTTCAGGGTTAAATGATACTGACACAGTAGTTATTTTACGCCAACAAAAGAAGGCAAAAACGAAATCTTTAATGAGAAATAAATGAAAGTAATAGAATTAAAAGGCGTCAAGAAAACATATCATTTAGAAAAATTAGATGTTCCGGTTCTGCATGGGATCAATTTAGAAATAAGCCAGGGCGAGTTTGTAGCAATAATGGGGCATTCAGGAAGCGGAAAATCTACATTGCTTAACATATTAGGTTTATTAGATAAACCTACAGAAGGGTCATATAAATTAGCTGGAATAGAAATATCAAAATACACAGAAATAGAATTGGCTGCTTTAAGGAATCACTATTTAGGATTTGTATTTCAACAGTTTAATCTTTTACCAAAATTAACAATATTGGAAAATGTTGCTTTACCGGTGATGTATTCAAATTCAAAAGATGAGAAAGTACATGAAGATGCATTAAAGTTATTAGAAAGAGTAGGCCTTTCAGAAAGGGTAAACCATAAACCAAATGAGATATCAGGTGGACAGCAACAAAGAGTAGCAATAGCAAGAGCATTAATAAATAAACCATTAATAATTTTTGCAGATGAACCTACAGGAAATCTAGACACAAAATCAACAAAAGAAATAATAAAAATATTGAAAGATTTAAATAATTCTGGAATAACAATAGTAATGGTAAC
>JAISYS010000040.1 GCA_031269735.1 Candidatus Endomicrobiellum cubanum
ACTTTAAAAGTTGTAGGTGTAATTGTTTCTGTTGATACACTAAAAAAAGATTCTGAAGTGAAAGTTTTGTTTAATTGCACAGAAAAAAACATAAAAACTGCCATGATGATGTTTAATAACAAATACCTAAAAGGATTGTTATTAAGAAGAAATTCTATTTAAAAAACAAAACTGTATCCATAAAATAGTTTTTTTTGGAAAACATCTAAACTTACTCTATCAACCCAAAAGCAAAAAGTGGTTTTTTGTCCGTGCTATTGTCGTAGGAATCGGCAAGAATAATTTTTCTTCCGGTTTTAATTCCTTTAAATTGACTTCTACCTTTACCCTTGCCCCCGATTTCAAAAACAATATTATCATCAGGCAAAATATAATCAGGTGTTTTTTTGCCGGATGTGGATTTTAAATAAAAAATATTTTTGCCAATCATTCTGCAGGCTTCAACAAAAAAGTCTTCTCTTAATCCACCAATACAAAAATCAAAATTTTGATACAACAAGCGATAAGGCAAATCTAACAAAATTTTTGGTTCTTTTAAAACATTTGTGCCTTCTGGCCAAACAACTTGCAAAATAAACGCCTTCTCCAAAAGTGAGACATACTGTTCTGCTTTATATTTAGTTACACCCAAATTATTTGCAATGCTGGAATAATTTAGCCCCTCTACCTGTGACAGAGCTGCAAATTTTACAAGCTTATTTATAATCTCAAGTTCTGCTACTGTAATATTTTTATTTATGCGAGGAATATCTTTATAAATTACAGCATTTAAAATATTCCTAAGCAAAGGCATAATATCTGGTTCTTCCAAAGCAAATGGCATTAACCCACCTTTAATGTAAGCATAAAAATACTGCATAAAAGATAGGAGATTTGATGGAAGCTCTTCATTTATAAAATCTTCAAAAGACAGAGATGGAATTTGGAATTGATTTTTAAATTCAATGTATTCTCGTAACGTAAATGGATAAAGATTTTTTAGCAAGACACGTCGTGAAATGTCATTTTTATATTTGACCATAGAAAGCGCGGTAGAGCTTGTAAAAAACACTTTTATATTTAAAAGTTCGTAAATACTTTGTATCTGGTTATCAAATTTTTCATAAGCATGGACTTCATCCAAAAAAAAGTTTACTATTTTTAGCTTTTCTTTTAGTTCTTGTATAACGGTAAACATATCACCATCAAAACTTTCCATAGAAATATAAAAAGAACAGGGCATGCTTTGCGCAAGTTGTTTTAGCAACGTCGTTTTACCAACGCCACGCGGGCCAACAATACCTACAAAATGTTTACCTGTATCTTCCAATAATTCGGTATAAAGTTTCCTTTTTTGTGCATACTGTTCAATACTTTTCTTTGATAATCTGTCTAATTCTATAAGTTTATTAAATTCCATATTGAACACCAATTAACATAGATTTTGTTTAATTATTTAACAAAATAATATATATTTTGTCAAGCAATTAAACAAATTTCTTCTAAAATAGCTCAAACGATTTTTGTGATTGGTCGCCGTATAGGAAAAACAACGCTACTTACAAAAGCCCTTGAGGGAACTACAACTCTTTATTTTTTTGTAGCTAAAAAAATGAAGCTTTACTTTGCTAAGAATATCTCAATGAAATAAAAGAGAAGTTGTCTGTAACTGTTTTCGGATCTATTACAACATTTAAAGATTTATTTGCCTATGTTATGGATTTGTCAAAACATCAAACCTTTACTTTAGATTATTGATGAGTTTCAAGAATTTTTAATATTAATTCCTCTATTTATTATAGCGATATGCAGCATATATGGGACATAAATAAGCATCAAGCCACATAAAATTGATTTGTGTGGTTCTATTTATTCTTTGACGTCTTTGACGCAGAAAATTTTGAAAATTCAAAAGAGCCTCTTTTTGGAAGGACTACATCTAGAATACAGGTACTTCCATTTTCTATTGACATGCTTAAAAATATTCTCAACGATTACCTACCAGTGAAGACTTGCTCGCAATGTATGCTCTTTCTGGTGGCGTTGCCAAGTACGTTGAACTTTTTATACAGGCAAAAGCTCTGTCTTTTGAAGCAATGATAAATGAAATATTTTCAGAAAATTCGTTATTTTTAGATGAATTGATAAATTTGGGAAAGATTATGGTAACTATTTTTCAATTCTTACTTTAATAGCATCTTCTAAAACGTCTAGAAGTGAAATGGAATCTACTATGGAAATGCAAGTTGGTGGTTTTTTGGATAGATTAGAAAATGATTTTTCTTTAATTTCAAAAGTCAGGCCAATTTTTGCAAAACCATTAAGTAGAAATGTACGATACCGTATTACAGACAATTTTTTAAATTTTTAGTTTAGATTTATATACAGATATCGTAGTGTTATTGAAATGCGTAACTTTAAATATGTAAAAGCTATAACTAAAAGAGATTATACAACATATAGCGGCACAATTTTAGAACGTTACTTTACACAAAAAATCGCAAATGAATGTAATTTTTCTGCAATTGGTTCTTATTGGGAAGTCGGAAATAAAAATAAAATTGATATTGTCGCTATAAATGAACACGAAAAACGTGTGCTCATTGCTGAGATAAAACGTCAGAGAAAAAATATAGACATCAATTTATTAAAAAGCAAATAGATTAGTTCAAAAATTAACAGGGTATAAAATAGATTTCCAGGGCTTTTCTATGGAAGATATGTAATGTAAACCTAACATTAGGACCAGTCTATAAAATTTTATAGACTTAGTTTATTATATACCAAATTAGCAATAGAATAACTGTTTTTGATGAAATTGAATATAATAGGGTTGTCAGTCCGCTTGTTTTATTATTCAAACAACGAAGGTTCATCCTGGCATCTTTTATTAATCAATGTATTCTTATAACATACATCATCATCCCAAAGTGTTTTGCTTTCAATAACAATTTTTGGTAGAATTTTTTTATGAAATTGTGTAAGTTACCTAAAAAGAGTAAAGACCATTCCTATATAACTTTTACAGCTAAGCAGAATCAACTGCAAGAAAAAAAGTTTGCTTGTGTGCCCTCTAACAAACGTATTGTTTTTGCTCCACACTGTATGCGAAACACTTTTACATGTACTGCCGTTGAAAAAGATAGTTATTATATTTGTGCTGAGTGCGGTTCTTGTAAAATAGCTCAAATAAGCAAACTTGTAAAAAAATTAAATTATATGGCAATGTATATTGTAAAAGGTGGTAGGATAATAAGTAAAATTATACAAGAGCAAAAACCACAAGCTATAGTTGGGATTGCTTGCTTTTTTGAAGGTTATCAAGCTTTTAAAATGTTAAAAGAAGAAAATTTGGCTGTACAGTTTACTCCTCTTACAAAAGATGGTTGTTTTGCTACTGATACAGATTTAGAAGAAGTAAAAAGAGTGCTTAGTTTAGGTTGTTAATTGTTAAATTCTTATCTTTACTCCAACATATTATTTCTTCTCAAACTTTTTTACTAGAAAAATAAAATAAAAAAATGTACGATATTTTTATAATTAATAAATTATATATAGACTATTGTTATATAATATTGAGAATCAAAAAGGAATAAAAATGACGACATTAAAATTTACTGAGTTAAACTTATCTAACGAGATAATTAAAGCTGTTGCAGATTTAGGCTTTGAAGAAGCTACGCCCATACAAAGTTTGTCTATACCAAAACTTATGTCTGGGCTAGACATTATTGGACAAGCTCAAACAGGTACGGGGAAAACTGCAGCATTTGGTATACCTGTTTTAGAAAAAATTGATCCTAAAAATAAAGATGTACAAACTATAATTTTATGCCCTACAAGGGAACTTGCAATACAAGTTGCTGAAGAATTAAAACTCTTTTCAAAATATAAAAAGGGTATTAATATAGTGCCTGTTTACGGTGGACAGCCCATACAAAGACAAATATTTGCTCTTTCTAAAGGGGCACAAATTATTATAGGTACGCCTGGTAGAGTTATAGATCATTTAGAACGTAAAACATTAAAGCTCCAAACAGCGTCCACAATTGTTTTAGACGAAGCAGACGAAATGTTAGATATGGGATTTAGAGACGACATAGAATTAATATTAAAATCTATGCCTCAAGAAAGACAAACTGTCTTTTTTTCTGCAACAATGCCTAAAGAGTTTTTATTTCTTACGAAAAAATATCAAAAAAATCCTGAAACTATAAAAGTTATAAGCGAAAAGCTGACAGTACCTTTAATTGAGCAGTATTATTTTGATTTAAGAGAACACCAAAAATTAGAAGCTCTTACAAGGTGCTTAGATATGCATTCTCCAAAGCTTTCTATTGTATTTTGTAATACTAAAAAAAGAGTAGATGAAATAACTTCCTCTTTGCAAGCCAGAGGATATGGTGCAGACGCATTACATGGGGACATGAACCAATCTCAAAGAGATAGAGTTATGACCAAATTTAGAAGTAACTCTATAGAAGTGCTTGTAGCAACAGATGTAGCGGCAAGAGGAATAGATGTAGATGACATAGACATGGTATTTAACTATGATGTGCCAAAAGATGACGAGGATTATGTGCACAGAATAGGCAGAACCGGAAGAGCTGGCAGAACCGGCAAAGCGTACAGTTTTGTTTCAGGTAAGGATATATACAAATTAAGAGATATTCAAAAATATACAAAAGTAACAATTAAAAGAATTAAAGTGCCTACATTGTCTGATGTTGAAAACGTGAAAACTACGATGATGCTTGATAAAGTAAGAGAATCTTTAAAAGAAAAAGATTTAGAAAAATATTCAAGACTTGTAGAATCTTTAATTGCTGATAATTTGACTTCTTTAGATGTTGCTGCTGCTCTTTTAAAAATGCTGTTTGCAACTCAAAAAAAAGAGCAAGAACAAAAAGCAGATATTTTTGCAAACACAAAAGATAGATATTTAGATACTGGCGCTAGAGATAGAGGTATGGTCAGGCTGTTTATAAATATTGGTAAAAAAGACAATGTAAGAGCTGGTGATTTTGTAGGAGCTATTGCAGGAGAGGCAGGTATTAGCGGTGATATGGTTGGAAACATCAAAATTTTAGATGCTTTTTCTTTTGTTGAAGTGCCCATGGAGCATGCAGACAATATAATAAATGCCTTGCATTCTAGCAATATAAAAGGAAAAAGGGTTTCTGTTGAATTGGCAAAAGGATTAACTGACACCTTTGAAAAACGTTCTAATAATTATATATGTTTTTCAGGCTCAAAAACTTCAAACTCAAGAAATAGAGGATAATTATATGCCAGTATTTGAATTTGCCTGCAATAACTGCAAAGAACATTTCGAAATGCTTGTTTTAGAGAGCGAAAGTAAAATAGAATGTCCAAAGTGTAAAAGTGTTGATACTATAAAGCAGTTTTCTACATTTTCTGCAAAATCACAAAGCAATAAATATAAATGTTGTAGTGGATGTTGCCATCATTAAATTAGATTTAAAATAATTTAATTATCGTGTCTTTTTCTTCCGGATTGCTTGTTGCAACCATCTTTATTGAGAAGAAAATTACTTTCTTTTAGGCAAGTAAGAGTAATGTCTTTTGTAAGCCTTGGTATTGTTTGAGATTCTTGCAAGTATTTCATTAACTGTAATAGTTATAAGTTTTAACACTTACAACATCTCTGGTAATAGTACTATTACTGACTCTTCTAATCCTGAGTGTGGGAAAATAGATGTTTATTCTTCCCCTTGGCTTTCTTCTAACTTTAATGTCTCTTCTAATAACTCTCTTGTTATTCATTCTACTATGTCA
>JAISYS010000016.1 GCA_031269735.1 Candidatus Endomicrobiellum cubanum
TATTTTCCCACACTCAGGATTAGAAGAGTCAGTAATAGTACTATTGCCAGAGATGTTGTAATTAGGACTATTAGTGATATTAATAATTTGAGCAAAAAAGGTGCTAGAGGGTAGTATGAGAGAAGTTGTGTTACACAGACAGATAAAATTTGGATTTAGATAAGATAAAGATTTAGAAGTGCGAGTAATTAAATGTTTGACCAACCTGCTTGTGTGGTTTTGTGTTACTTCAACTATTGGTATATTAAATTAATTTGTGATTTGTTTGTAGTATAGCATTTTTATATAATCAAGGTATAATTATTATGAAATGATATTAGTAAACAATGTGTTAATAAAATTAGTAGAAGCGAGTTTATGTGAAGAGCAAATATGGAAAGACGATGAAACTTTAAACAATGGTATTTTATATAAAAATGAAAAATAAAAATCTTTTTGTAACTATTGAAGGTGGAGAGGGATCAGGTAAAACAACGCAGTCAATACTTTTAAAAGAGCACTTGGAACATAAAGGCTACACCGTTGTATTGACTAGAGAACCTGGAGGCAGTGTCTTTGCTGAATCTATTAGAAATATAATTTTAAATCCAAAATCAAATCTCACTTCAGAAGCCGAGTTATTTTTGTATGAAGCGGCAAGAGCTCAACATGTGCAAGAATTTGTTATACAGCATTTAAAAAAAGGAACAGTTGTTATTTGCGATAGATTTACAGATGCTACTGTAGCTTACCAAGGATATGCAAGGAAGCTAGATATTTCTCTTATAAACAAATTAAACAATATAGCTTCGTTAGGAATTAAGCCAATAGTAACTATTTACTTAGATATTAATCCTTTAAAAGGATTAAATAAAGCAAAAGACTTAGATAAAGAATTTTACGGTATAAAAGGTGATAGAATTGAAAGAGAGTCTTTGGAATTTCATAAGAATGTAAGAAAAGGATATTTAGAGCAGGCAAAAAAGTATCCTAACAGAATAAAAGTGGTTAAAACTCAAAGTTCTCCAGAAAAAACACATAAATTAATAAAACAAATTATAGATACGGTTTTATAATGTTTAATAATATTTTAGGACAAAAAAAAGTAAAACAAATACTTCAAGAGCAAATAAAAAACAATAAAATTGCTCATGCTTATATTTTTATGGGACAAGAAGGTGTCGGCAAACATTTAATGGCACAAGAGTTTGCAAAGATCTTAAACTGTACAGTAAATGATTTTACAATTACAGATATTGGTGCATGCGATAGATGCGTATCATGCCAAAAGATATCTAAAGGAGTTAGTCCAGATTTACATTTTATAGATTTTATAAAACAAGCGGAACTTGAAGATGAAGATATAGCAAAACAAAAAGTGTTAAAGATAGAAACTATAAGATATATGCAAAAAGAAATTGCGACAAAAGTTCATGAATCAAAATGGAAGGTTTTTGTAATAGATCCTGCTGAAAAAATGAATATTGCAGCTGCAAATTCTTTACTTAAAACGCTTGAAGAGCCTCCGAACAATACGGTAATAATTTTGATTGCAAAACATAAGGAGACTATACCTAAAACAATAGTATCGCGTTCGCAGATGCTATTTTTTGCTCCAATAGAGCAAAAAGAAATAGTATCTTGGCTTGTAAAGAATAAATCTTTAAGTTTTGATTATGCTCAGGAAGTGGCAAGTTTAAGTGAAGGTTCATTGAAGAATGCAATAAATCTTTTAGAAGACAATCAAAAAGAAAATTTGTCTTTATGGCAAAAGTTGAAAGATAAAAATTTTACCATATTGGATATTTTAGAATTTTCAAAAGAAGCTACTAAAAATAATGCTTTAGACTGTATAGACAGCATGATTGTTCATGCAAAGAAAGATTTTCGGATGTTGCCGCAAGAAAATTTAAGATCTTTAGAGTTACTAAATAAGTATAGAACTTTAATATTAAAAAATGTAAATGCTCAAACGGTTTTAGATAATTTGTTTTTTGATTTATGCGATTTGATATAGAAAATAGAGTTTTTAGACAAATCCAATGGAGATTATTATGTCAATAGTTGTAGCAGTACTGTTTAGGAGAATAAAGGATAGAATATATGCAGAATCTGGTAAAATAAATTTAAGATTAAATGATAAAATTATAGTTGAAACAGAACATGGTGTTGAGTATGGTATTGTGTATGAAATAGTTAAAGATTTTGTAAAAGGAAAAGAGTCTGCAGGTAAAATTTTGAGAAAAGTAACAGAAGAAGATAAAAGAAGATTGGTTGATAACCAAAAAAAAAGTTCGAGGGCTCAAGCTACGGTATCCCAAAAAGTAAGAGAACACAAATTAGATATGAAACTTACCTGTGTAAGCTATACTTTTGATCGTTCCAAACTTTTTATTTACTATACCTCTGAATCAAGGGTAGATTTTAGAGACTTAATTAAAGATTTGGGACATGTTTTAAAAACTAGGATACAAATGGTTCAAATTGGTGTTAGGGACGAGTCTAAAATTATAGGGGGAATAGGAACTTGTGGACAAGTTTTATGTTGTAAAAACTTCTTAAAAGATTTTAATTCTGTAACTATAGATATGATCAGGGAACAAGAGTTATCTTTAAATACAACTAAGCTTTCTGGCCTTTGTGGTAGACTTATGTGTTGTATAGCTTACGAGAATGATACTTATAAGAATATTAAACAATTTTTACCTGAATTAGGCTCAAATATTTTGACTCCAGAAGGCAAGGGGAAACTAGTTGCTATTGATTGTGTAAGAGAGCGTGTTAGTGTAGATCTTGGCGATAAATTTTTTAAAATATTTACAATTAGACAAATTGAAGATGTAAATGGTGGGAGCAGTAAATGAAATTTTATATTACGACTCCAATTTATTATGTTAATGATATTCCTCACATAGGCCACTCATATACTACAATTGCAGCAGATATTTTAGCTAGATGGAAACGTTTAAATAATTATGATGTGTTTTTTCTTACTGGCACAGATGAGCATGGAGCAAAGATTGCTCAAGCAGCAAAAGAGAAAGGTATTTCGCCTGAAGATCTTTGCAATCAAATGAGCGCAAAATTTAAGGCTGTCTGGCAACTTTTAAATATTTCATATACAGACTTTATAAGAACGACTGAAAGTCGACACTTCGAAAGTGTAGAAAAGATAGTGCAAACATTGTTTGATAAAGGATTGATATTTAAAAAAAAATATGAAGGGCTTTATTGTGTTGGATGTGAAAGGTTTTATGTCTTAAAAGATTTAGATGAAAACGGTTGTTGTTTATTACATAAAACAAAACCTGTCTTACAATTTGAAGAAAATTATTTCTTTAAACTTTCTCAATTTGGGGATGAACTTCTAAAAAGAATAACAGATGCAACTCATCAAGAACATATACAAATTCAACCTGAGGAAAGAAAAAACGAAATTATAGGAAAATTAAAACTTGGATTAGAAGATGTAAGTATTTCTAGAACTACTATAGAGTGGGGCATACCTTTGCCTTTTGATAAGAGTCAGACTGTGTATGTGTGGATCGATGCTTTGGTAAACTATTTGACAGGAATAGATTTTCCCAAAGAGGAGTTTAAAAAGTATTGGCCAGCAGATGTACATCTAATGGCTAAAGACATTTTGTGGTTTCATAGTGTAATCTGGCCTGCTGTTTTAATGGGAGCAGGAATAGAACTTCCTAAAAAGGTGTATTCTCATGGTTTTTTTACCTTAAATGGTAATAAAATGTCTAAATCTTTAGGAAATGTTATATCTCCAGAAGATCTTGTTAGTAAATATGGAGTAGATTCTACAAGATATCTTACAGTTACACTTATCCCTTTTGGTCCAGATGGAGACATTTCTTGGGAAGGGTTAACTTTGAAATATAATACGGACTTAGCTAACAATCTAGGTAACTTGCTTTCTAGAACGCTTAAAATGGCGGAAAAAAACTTTAACAATATTATACCGCAAACAAAACCTAATTTATATCTTGCTAATCAAGTTGCAGATATTTTAAAGGATAGTTTTATTTATAATATGGAAAATATTGCTCTTCATAAAGCTGCAGAAAACCTACAAAATGCAATAACTCTTGTGAATCAACAAATAGAGCAAGACGCACCTTGGAAGCTTGCAAAAATAGATAAAGACAAATTAGCTTATTGCATTTATTCTTACTTACAGGCCATAGACATTATTGCAATACATTTGTTATGCTTTATGCCTGAAATTGCACAAAAAATTTGGCATTCTACAGGCGCAACTGGCAATATAGAGGATATAGCAAAAAAATATTTTGCTGATTTTAATATTCCAGATGAGGGTTTTTCTGTTGAAAATGCAAAACTTGGAAATCCAGGGATACTATTTCCGAGATTCCCTTAAGTTTTTTAGAGAAAACAAAGTATATAAAAGAGACAGAAATGATTATAGATACTCATGTTCACATCGCAGATACAAAATTTGATGCTGATAGGAAAGATGTTATACAAAGGGCATTTAACTCAAAGATAAACAAATTAATAGAAATCTCATGTGAAATGTGTTATTGGGAAAAATCATTAGAGCTTATACAACAAGAGAATATTTTTGCTTCTTTTGGTATTCATCCCATAGATGTTTTAAAAGCTGTTAAAAATGACTATGAAAAGTTAGAGTTTTTAATCCAAAACAAAAAATGTGTAGCTGTTGGTGAAATAGGGTTGGACTACCATTATGATAACTCTAAAGAGAATGTTGATGCTCAAAAAAAATCCTTAGAGTTCCAACTTAATCTTGCACAAAAGTATAATAAACCAATTATAGTACATTGTAGAGATGCTTATGATGATATAATTGACTTTCTAAAAAAACGATCATTTGTTCCACAAGGCGTTATCCATTGCTTTTCAGGCAGTTTAGAACATGCAAAAATTTTTGTTGATATGGGTTTTTATCTTGGGATTGATGGTCCGGTCACATACAAAAAATCTGATATTTTAAAAGAAGTTCTTAAGAACATAGCAATAGATAGATTGCTAGTAGAAACGGATTGTCCTTATCTTACTCCGCAAAAATATAGAGGAACACGCAATGAGCCTGCTTATGTAGTGGAAGTTGTAAAAGAAATTGCAAATATAAAAAAGTTAGATTTACAAGAAGTAGAGAAAGTGACAACTCAAAACGCTTTAGTTTTATTTAAAGGGATTAAATGAAAATTTCTTATATTTTTGGAGATAAATTATATTTAAATATAACAAACAGATGTATGATGGCATGTCCTTACTGCATAAAGCGTAAATGGGAAAATAAATTTTGTGGCAATAACTTAAAATTAGACAAAGAACCTAATACAAACGAAATCATAAGTTCAATTGGTGACCCTAGAAAATATAAAGAAGTAGTTTTTTGCGGGTACGGAGATTGCTTAATTAGGCCTGCTATTGTAAAAAAAGTAGCAGAATGGTTAAAAATACAGAACGTAAAGGTGAGAATTAATACTGCAGGACTTGCAAATTACTATTATGGTAAGAATATTTTAAAAGACTTAGAAGGTTTAATTGATGTTATTTCAATAAGTTTAAACGGTTCTAACCCTCAAGAACACAATTATATGAACAAACCAATGTTTAAAGAAAAATCTTTTGATGAAATATTAAAATTTGTTTTAGAAGCAAAAAAATATATACCAGAAGTTTTTATAACTGCTGTAGAATTTCCTGGTTTTGATATTACAAAAGTGAAAGAAATATCAAAAAGATTAGGTGTTAAGTTTAGGTCACGGCCTTACTTAAACGAAAATGAACAGTAATCCTATTTTGAGAATCTTAAATCTTATTTTTGTAGTGTTACTTTTTTTTATACTCCAAAAGTTCGGGATCACGGTTTTTTTACATAGACAGAAAGCTTACATAAATGTAGATAATGAAGAGTATCAAGTTGTTCCCTACAAAAGCATACCATTAAAAAATATATTGGCTCAAAATAATATTGTTCTTAATAAAGATGATATAGTCTCTTGCGATGTAGAGATGCCAATTAAACCTCTTGCAAAAATAAAAATTGTTCGTGTTACAAAAGAGCAAAAACAAATAACAAAAAAAGTGCCTTTTAGAGTCACTTGGAAAAGACAGTACAACTCAAACTTAAGAAATGTAGAATTACAAAAAGGCGTACAAAAAGATATCAAAAGAACTATAGACCAGGTTTTTTATGATGGTATTTTTCATAATGAAGAAGTCGTAGATGACAAAATCTTATCAAAAGAATATTATCAAGTTGTGTTGTTTTCTTCAGCTAATGTTGTAGAAAAAATTTATGATTTGTCAAAAGCAAAAAGGATTGAAGTTATAGCAACTGCATATTATCCCGGAGATCCGCTTGCTTGGGGAGACGGGACAGTAACAGTTTTAGGGCAAAAAATGCAAAGAGGTATAGTAGCTGTAGATCCTAAAGTTATACCTTTAAAAACAAGGCTTTTTATATCAGGGTACGGTTACGGATATGCCGGAGATACAGGGAACCTCATAAAGGGAAAGCGAATAGATTTGGGTGTAAATAATGAAAAAGAAGAAAAAGCATGGATGTTTAGAAAAACTACAGTGTACATACTAGAAGAATCAGCAACTTATTAGTGCCATATTTAAAATGATAATCTTAATTGAAAAAATTCAGATTTTAAAAAGTAGCTAAATTAAATGGTTTTTAGAGAGATACTAACGTTTTGATTGTATCAAAATGTAAGAACTATACTACCTGACTTGACCAGTAAAAGGGAAAAATGAAGGATTTATTCATAAAAAGGAAGGTTTGGGGGAACCCAAAAGGTCAAGTCAGGTAATATGGTGGTGCCAAAAACCTTCAGTGTCCATAACTGAATACAAGAACGATTTTATTAGTATGGCACAGGAAATAGAGTATTACTTAACCCAACGTCGGGCTATTTTTGCGAGATGAAAAATATATAGCCCCTTTGAGAACCTTAATAGAACTATATAATAAGATACGCTCTCTAATCCGCGGTGTGAGTTTTTGTGTAAGAAATTTATAGATATGATAGATAAAGCATTGGTTCAGTTAGCAAAAGATATGTCGCTAACAGAAAAGCAAGTTGAAGAAGAGAAACAATGGCAAGAAAACGTACAAAAAATTGGCGGGATAATGAAATTTAAAAGCTATTGGAAGTATTAAGCAACATACGAAGCAGTTTAGAAATATATCCCGAATGACTAACATCAAATTTAAAAATAAACAAAACAAAAAAGTGGTATATGGTAATCCAAACGACGCTTGCCAAGAATATATGCTTTTGATAAAATAGGCGATATGAATAAAGTAAAACTGTTTGAAGAAAAAATAGTTCGCAGCACTTGGGATGAGAAAGCCGAGAAGTGGTGGTTTTCAATCATTGATGCTGTTGCTATTTTAATTGACCAATCAGACTATGAAAAAAGCCGAAACTATTGGAAATGGCTGAAAGGTAAGCAAAGAAGAAGGGAGTCAGTTGGTTAGTGATACTCACTAACTAAAAATGAAAGCTTCAGATGGTAAAAACTACAAAACAGACATTGCCGATACCGAGCAGATTTTGCGATTGGTTCAATCTATACCAAGTAAAAAAGCAGAACCTTTTAAACTGTGGCTCGCCAAGGTAGGCAGTGAAAGGCTTGACGAAACAATAGACCCGGAAATTTCAATAGAGCGAGCGATTAATAGCTACAGACACTTAGGGGGTTATAGCGAAAATTGGATAAATCAGCGTATTAAGGCAATCGAAGTTCGCAAAGTGCTTACAGATGAGTGGTATAAAAGCGGAGTAAAGAAAGGGCAGGAATATGCAAAACTTACAGATTTAATGAGCAAGATATGGAGCGGAATGACAACCCACCACGTGAATATAAGAAGTTTAAAGGGCTTAAAAAAGAAAACTTACGCGATAATATGACCAACACAGAGTTGGTTTTAAATATGCTTGCTGAAGTAGCCGCAACAGATATTTCAGTTGAAAGGCATCCATCAAATTTTGATGAGAGTGCATCCGTCGCCAAGAGGGTTCTAAAGCTGCCAAAGCCGCCCGTAAGCGAATTGAAAAGAGTACAGGGAAATCAGCAGTTAGCAGCAAAAAGGCTAAATTATTCGGATATAAAAAAGTACAGAAGTTGAAATAACTTTAGAGGTTATAGATGTAATGAAACGTTGGAAGACGCTGAATAAAACGAAGTTTTACATTTATTACTTCAGAACTTGAAATAAAATACTTGAGTTTTCATACAGAAAGCTGTTTGACTTAATGAAGAATATTAAGGATTGTTCTGTAATGGTGCCGAGGGTGGGACTTGAACCCACACGCCGCCAAAGCGACTCGAGATTTTGAGTCTCGCGTGTCTGCCATTCCACCACCTCGGCTTTAAATAACATTTGCTTTACAAATTATAAATATTCTATAATAAAACGATTTACAAGTCAATTTTTTAAGACGATATATGTGATGGTAATTGCAAAATGCTTCAAGATTTAGTAGTAATTAGTATTATTGTATTAGCAGTTATTCTCCTGATAAGACTCATAATAAAAAATAACTGTAATTGTTGTAAGAAGGATAAAAAATGTTCTGGTTGCCAGGGTAATTGTTTATTTAAAAAATAATTGCAGGAGGCATTTTCTATGAAGTGTTTTTTTTCGTCTTGCATGTTGGTGTTTTTTCTATGTAGTTTGTGTCCTCTTAATTATCTAAATGCTTGTACAACGATGATTGTTACAAAAGGTGCAAGTACAGATGGGAGTACTTTTGTAGCTCATAGTGACGATGACGATTTAGCAGATCAAAGCATTATTTATGTTCCGGCCAAAGATTGGCCCAAAGGTGCAAAAAGGCCAGTTCATGGTAGTGCTGTAGCAAATGGAGACCTTCCAAAATTTAAAGATTTTTCTGAACCTCGTTTAGTAGATTCATCTCGTTCTCCGGATTATGCACATCCTGGATATCCAAAATCAGTACCTTTAGACTATATTCCGCAAGTTCCACATACCTACGCTTATTTGGATGGTAATTATGGTATAGTCAATGAGTATGGTCTTATGTTTGGAGAATGTACAGATGGAGCAAAAGTTACAAATAATCCAGAGCCTGGCAAACGTATTTTTTATTCTTCAGAACTTTCTAGAGTAGCTCTTGAACGTTGTAGAACAGCCAGGGATGCTATACAGCTTATAGGGGATCTTATAGAACATTATGGATATTATGGTACGGGTGAAACTTTACCTGTGGCAGATTCTCAAGAAGCTTGGGTTATAGAAATGGCTCCTTCTCCAGAAGGTACGGGTGGTCTTTGGGTAGCACAACGTGTTCCGGACGGAGAATTTTTTGTCGCAGCTAATGAGTTTAGAATTAGAGATATAGTTCCTGGAAATCCTGATCAGATGTATGCTAGATCTCTTTTTAATGTTGTAGAGCGCACAGGTATTCGCAGTCCTAAAGATAAAAAGAAACCAATGGATTGGTTAACAACTGTAAGTAAGGGAGAGTATAGCCACCCCTATTATTCTTTACGTAGAGTTTGGAGAGCTTTTTCTTTGGCAGCGCCTTCTTTAAAACTTTCACCTTGGGTTCAAGATGGGACCACAAGAGCTTATCCATTTTCTGTTAAACCAGATGCAAAAATGAATCTTTCTGATATAAAGAAAATTTATCGTGATCATTATGAAGGCACAGAATTTGATTTAACGAAAGGTATTGCTGCTGGTCCGTTTGGATGTCCTAATAGATATTTAGGGCCTAAAGATCCTAGCGGAGATGTAGGAGATCCAAGTGTTAAACTCGAAGGCGCCTGGGAAAGACCAATATCTATGTTTTACACAGGATATGTTTTTATTAATCAATTAAAGCCGAATGCACAGTTTCCCTTAAACGTAGTATCATGGATAGCTTTAAATACTCCAGCGGAATCTGTCTTTGTGCCACTTGCAGTAGCTAAAACTCCTAGACCTTATGTAAATGCCAATCCTAAGAAATATGACCCTAATTCTGCATGGTGGACATATAATTTGATTGGAGAATATTCAAATATTAAATATAGCTATATGATCAAAGATATACAGTCAAAAGCTCTAAAAGATGAAGAAAGTTCTGAAAGAGTAGTAAACGATTTAACCTACAGATTAGAAAATATAGCAAAAACAACCCCCAAAAAAGCTATTGATGAATTTTCAAAAGCTTTAAACCAAAATGCTGAAAGGATTTGTAAAGATTGGCAAAACTTTTTTATTGAACTTCACTTTAAATACAATCAAGGTTTTATAAATTCTTCAGATAAGATGGCTCAAAAAGTTGGGTATAGTCAAGATTGGCTAAAGTACACAAATTATAAACAAGGACCTACAACATATAGAAAAAATAAATGAAAAGAGAATAAATAAAAATGATTAAAATTAAAAGAACAGCAGTTTTAAGTTTGTTTATATTTTTTGTTTTATCTATACAAAATATGCAAAATGCTCTTTCAGCGACTAACACAGATGATGTTTCATCTAACTTAGGCGTAGATGTTAATGGCTACTTGGCTTTTGTTTTACAAGGTAGTCCAAGACGTAATGTGCCAAATAAGTTTCAAGGGGTATTTGATGGAGCATTTTTAGGTGCTTTATATGCTACAAAGCATGTTACAGAAAATTCTCTAATACGCACGCATTTTAGAGTAATAAAAGGTGTAGGTATAAATGATAAATTTTTATTGTATACTTCTTTAGATTCTTGTGTAGGCACAAAAAATAACTCAACAGATGGGTTCCCTGAGCTAGCTGAAGTGCTTTGGGAACAAAATCTATTTAATAAAAAAATGACGATAGATTTTGGCAAGTTAAATCCTACGCTTTATTTTGATTGTAACAGAGTCGCAAATGACGGCAGTTATCAGTTTTTAGCATCAATGTTTGTGAATAATGTTGCTGTCCCATTTCCTAGCTATACCCTAGGGTTAAGAGTAAGATATTCTGTTTTTGATTTTTTAGATCTAGATTATGCGTATTTTAATAGAGATGATAACGTTTGGTCTGATCTTGGCACAAATAATAGTAATTTTTTTGAAATTACTTATAGCCTCTGTGATAACGGAAAGTATCGTTTTCTTTTATGGAAAGACTTTCAAAATGAATACGCACAGGGTTTTGGGTTTAATTTAGAGCAATCTCTGAGCAAAAGTATAATATTGTTTAGTAGAATAGGGTATCAGAATAGTAATAGTCCTTATATTATTGACAACACTTACTGTAACAAATCTTATAGTGTAGGACTCCAGTTGAATGGTAATGGTTGGAATAGATTAGAAGATACACTGGGTATAGCTATTGGCCAAAATTTTGTAGAGAAAAATTCGTATAAAACACCTGAAACTCAAACTGAAATGTATTATAAATATGTACTTAATAATTCTTTACATATAAGTCCGATTATTCAATATGTAGACTGTCCTTATTCAAACATTGCTAATGGATTGACAACAACAAAAAATATTTTTACACTTGGCATCAGAACAAATATAACATTTTAGAAGATTGTGAGTTTTTTCTAAAATTTTTTGGAGCTAGCGGGAATCGAACCCGCATCTTATCGTTGCGAACGATACGTTCTCCCGTTTAACTATAGCCCCATATACCCATATAATAACTAAGTATGTAATTGTAGCAATATTTTTATAATCAACTCAAATGATTTTTTGATATGGTGGATTATTAGGAGGTTATATGTATAGGATTGCAGATTTATTTTCAAAATTTTCTTTAGTATTTATGTTGTTGTTTGTAGCAAGCAGTGTATTATATAGTGTCCAAAAAATAAATAATGTACAACGAATACAACAACAATCTGTAACTAATGAACTTGTCAAAATTTTAGAGAAAAGTCCTGAAATTAAAGATTTGTTAATTAAATCTATAGAATCTGCTAAGAAGATAAATCCTGACATAAAGAGTAACCCAGCGCAAACGTTAGAAGATTGGTACACATATATAGATTGGTCTTTAAAGGCAATGCCTTGGAAAGATTTACGTAAAGAGTACTTCCCTGGAATTTTTGAAGGCCTTGATCAAGGCCTAGATTATTTCTATTTTATTTTAGACCAACCTTTAGAGGAGCTTAAGGGGAAAGGACTCTATTATAATAGTTTGCAATATTATGAGCCTATACGTTCTTGGGTTATTAAGTATGTGAAGCAATACGGTGCACATCTTGATACTAGAGAATCATGGAATTTAGACTATTATGATGCAATATATAACGATTTTCGTTTTGGCTTTAAAGACCATGACTGGTACGAAGATCCTGACAATTGGCGTACATTTAACGACTTTTTTTCAAGGCATTTAAAGTCACCAAGTGCACGATCCATTGCAGATAAGGATGATGACTCTGTAATAGTATCTCCTGCAGACTCTGTTCCAGAAGGTGTTTGGCGTATAGATATGAACGCAAACATTGTGCAGAAAGAGGGTGTTAAAATTAAAAGCAGTATATATTACTATATTCCAAAACTATTAGGCGAAACAGAAGATAGTCCTTATAGAGAAACATTTGATGGAGGTTATTTAACACATACTTTTCTTAATGTTCAGGATTATCATAGATTTCATTTTCCGGTTAGTGGAGTTGTAAAAAAAGTTCGTATAATAACTCAAGATAATGCAGTTGGTGGAATTACAACTTGGGACCCAAAATTAAAAAAGTATGTTCTTGATAGTCGTGTCCCTGGATGGCAATCGATAGAAACGAGAGGACTTGTTATTTTAGAAACAAAGGATTATGGAACTGTTGCGCTACTTCCAGTTGGAATGTCTCAAGTTAATTCCGTTAAATTTGAAAATAATGTTAAAGTAGGAAAATATTTTTCTAAAGGAGATCCATTAGGGTATTTCTTATTTGGAGGGTCAGATTTTATTATGCTTTTTCAAAAAAAATCTGGTTTTCAAATGACTGCTCCAAAAGAAAAAGATGGCACATATAAACATATTTTAATGGGTGAAAAATACGGTACTTTTAATAAAAAATAAAGCTTGTTCTGTATTCAATTTTGCTTGCATTTTCATTCTTTTCTCTCCTAATAAAATTAGAAAAATACTATACTATATAGTATCAAGAAGTGTAGTATAAATATTATGCATTAAACATGGATAAAATAAAAATATGCTTACTATATTTAGGATTAGTAATAACATTTGTTTCTTGTAAGAATAATTCTTCAACTGGAGACATAGTAGCTAGAAATGATAAAAATGTTATGATAGATGCTACAGATTTATCAAAAGTTGTAGGAGATTTACAAAGGTTTCGTTTAGCTCAAACTCAGTCACAGCTATCTGCTGTTGAGTCTGAGCTTTCAAATGGCAAAAAGACTAACCATTGGATTTGGTACATTTTTCCTCAACTTGATGGTCTTGTTGCTAATCCCAGTTCAACAAATAAATATTACAGCATAAAAACTAGAAAAGAAGCTATAGCTTATCTTAATGATGTTTTTTTATCTAGCAATTTAAAAAAGCATGTAGCTTTAGTAAGAGGGCATAGTAAAACTAAAACATTAAACCAAATTTTTGATGGGGATAATATTAAATTTAGGTCTTCAATGACTTTATTTGGGCAAATAATACGCGAAGAAAGTTGTTTTTCTGGGCAGGAAAATATTTTTTTTGGAGTATTAACAGATTTTAATGAAAACAAAGATATTAAAACGTTAGACTTAATGCAGCAAGATTTCTTCAACAGATAATAGAGTGTCTCTAAAAACCATAACGCATATTCTTGCTGCGCCTTTTTTGATACTGCTGCGTTAAAAAACTTGTGCCACGATAAATCCTGTTGCATTGTCAAAAAATTTACTCTAATTATACGCATTAGGGTTTCTAGAGACATCCTATCATTTTATAAAGAAGTTATTTAATAAAACCATTTAAAAAAATTATTATATTTGCTAAACTTACCTCAAATGAAAATATGAGGTATTTTTATGTCTTATCTTGTTTTAGCTAGAAAGTTTAGACCTCAAACTTTTGATGATGTTATAGGTCAAGAACATATTTTACAAACTCTTAAGAATGCAATTTCTCAGGACCGTATAGCTCATGCTTACTTATTTAGTGGTCCTAGGGGCTGTGGGAAAACAACAATGGCAAGAATTCTTGCTAAAGCTTTAAACTGTAAAAATAGAACTTTTACAGAGCCTTGTGGAGAATGCCAAAATTGTATAGAAATTTCAAAAAGTTCAAGCGTTGATGTATTAGAAATAGATGGTGCCTCAAACAATGGTATAGATGAAATAAGGACTCTACGAGAGAATGTAAAATTTGCTAGCGCAAATTCAAAATATAAAATTTATATCATAGATGAAGCTCATCAAATAACTACTCAAGCTTTTAATGCATTACTTAAAACGCTTGAAGAACCTCCTGAACATGTTGTTTTTATTTTAGCTACTACAGAACAACATAAGATTCCTGTTACAATTCTTTCAAGATGTCAGAAATATAGGTTTAAGCTCATACCACCAGAACAAATGATTAAATCCATAAAAACTATTGCTCAGAAAGAAAATTTCCAAATAGATGACGATGCTTTAAACATAGTTACGACTGCTTCAGGTGGTTCCATGAGAGATGCTTTAAGTCTTTTGGATCAAGCTATATCATCATGTTCAGGTAAAATAACTGGAGAGTATATAAGAGATTTACTTGGACTTCTTCCAAAAGACATTATTGCTTCTGTTACAGAAAGTATTGCTAAAGGCCAAGTACAATCTATTTTAAAAGCTGTAAAAGAAATTATAGAACAAGGTTATAACATTTTACAATTTGCAAGAGATTTACGTAATCATTTAAGACAGGTTATGATTTACTCTATAAATACTGAAGTTTCAGAAATTTCCTCTGAAGATAAAAAACTTTTTGAAGTGCAAAAAAGTTTGTTTTCTATTTCTTGTCATGTGCGTATGAGCAATCTTTTATCAAGAGCTTTAGATGAAATGCGTTGGAGTGACGATCCTAGAATGGTTTTAGAAATGTATCTTTTAAAAATGGCAGAGCCTTATTATAATATTGGTGAGCTTATAGACAAGATAAATGATTTAGAAAAAAGCATACAAGCAAATTGTACAAATGCAAATTATTCTATAAAGGGAAAATCTATAGCAAACAAGGAATCAGTAGATGATGTTACTTCCTCGGCAGATTTAATAAGTGTTTGGACAGAAATTGTTGATGAAATGGTAAAAAAACATCCTCTTACAGCTCAATCTTTGAAAAAGACTTTTATAAAAGTGTTAGGGAATTCTTCTATACAACTTTCAACTGCAAGGCAATTTGATTATGAGAGTCTTTTAGAATTTAAAGAGCAAATATCTAAGCTTTTTAAACGAAAAACAGGTTTTGAAGTGTTAATTAAAATCGTTATTGAAAAGGATGAACAAGCTTATATTTTAGAGAAGGAAGATATAGTTATTACTCAAGAAAGTTCCTCACCTATTAGAGAGTATGTTGTAAAAGAGGATTTTCAAGAAACGTCTAAAACTGCAATACCAAAACATATAGAAGAAATAGCAAAAAAATTTGGTTCTATAGCTAAGAAAGTTTAAGGACAATAGAATAAGATGAATAGACCTATGTTAGTAGAGAAAATGGTAGATGTAATAAAGAAGTTGCCAGGTGTAGGACCTAAAATGGCTGAACGTTTAAGTTATCATATACTTAAAATGCCTGAAAATGAAGTTGAAAAACTTTTAGATTCTATACAAAAAGCTAGGCAAAGGATAAAGAGTTGTAGTTCTTGTTATAATTTAAGCGAACAAGATCCCTGTCCAATATGTTCTGACACTTCAAGAGAAAAGCGTATTTTGTGTGTTGTAGAGACTCCTCAAGACTTAATAGCTGTAGGTAAGGTTAAAGAGTATAATGGTCTTTATTTTGTTTTAGGTGGTGCACTATCACCATTAGAAGCTGTAGGGCCTAAAGATATAAGAATTGATAAGTTAATAAAAAAATTAAAAACTGATAACATTGGCGAGGTAATCATTGCTACAGATACAGATTCTAAAGGCGAAATAACTGCCATATATCTTGCTGAGATTATAAAAAAGCTAAATATCAAAGTTACACGACTTGGCTACGGACTCCCTATGGGTGGAGATATTGAGTATGCCGATGAAGTAACCATTTCTCGTGCAATCGCAGGTCGCAAAGAGATGTAATTGCGCATCAATTTTTTAGAAAGATGCATTAACTAAAGTGATAATACTTGAGGTTAAATTTGTTCTTTATACTTTATAAATTTAAACACAAGGAGTGAAATGATGTCGGCAAAAATGATTGAAGTCCGTTGGCATGGTCGTGGTGGTCAGGGTGCAAAGACAGCTGCCCTTTTGTTTGCAGAAACTGTTATGGCAACCGGCAAATATATTCAAGCTTTTCCTGAATATGGCCCGGAAAGAATGGGTGCTCCGGTTCAATCTTTTAATAGAATAAGTCAAGACCCTATAACAATTCACTCTGGAATTACAAATCCTAACTATGTAGTTATTTTAGATCCGTCGCTTATGGAATCTGTGTCAGTTACAGATGGTATTGGTAAGGATGGGAAAATTATTGTAAATACTTCTTTTTCAGCAAAAGAAATAGCATCTGTTCTTGGTATAGATGAAGCTCAAGTATATGTCGTTAAGGCAAGTCAAATAGCGCAAGAAACTATTGGGAAAAACATACCCAATACGCCAATGCTTGGAGCTTTAGTTAAAGTTATTGGGACTTTAGATATTAGCAGGGTTTTAGAAGATATAAAAGGTAAACTTACTGCAAAGTTTAGACATAAGCCTGAAGTTATTGATGGTAACATTGCCTCTATAAAACGCGCTTATGATGAAGTTAAAAATCAATAAATTAAAAATGGGTCTGTCTAAAAACCCTAATGAGTATATGTAAATTTTTTGACAAAGTAAACTCGCGGGGTTATTATGTAATAAGCACGAATTCCTTAACGCAGCAGTGCCTAAAAAGACGCAGTAAGTATATGAGACAAGGTTTTATATTTATATAGACCCAAATATAAAGAGGTTTTTAACTCTTGGAGGGATAAAGTGAAAAAAGAAGAAAGCAGAAAATTGACATCTCAAGAACTTCCTATTGGTGACATTGTTGAAGCCGGAACCGCTGTGAACTTCCATACTGGGAGCTGGCGTTCTCAAAGACCAGTTTGGGATAAAGATAAATGTATTCATTGTTTATCTTGTTGGATTTCTTGTCCAGACAATTCTATACAAATAGCCCCAGACGAAAAGAAAACTACAGTTGTTACAGGTATAGATTATGACCATTGTAAGGGTTGTGGAATTTGTGCAAGCGAATGTCCTATAAAAATTAAAGCAATTACGATGGAGCAGGAAAAGAAATAATAATTAGGTTTTTTAGAGAGACTAAAAATTTTAGGACTTTTTAAGGGGTCAATAAATGATAAAGACAGTATATTCTAAGGGCAAACTTGTTGCAAAGACAGGCAACGAAGTTATGGCTGAGGCAATGCGCCAAATAGAGCCAGACGTTGTGGCTGCATACCCTATAACACCTGCGACAGAAATTGTACAGATTTTTTCGCAGTTTGTTGCAGATGGAGTTGTAAAAAGTAAATATGTCGCAGTTGAAAGTGAGCATTCTGCGATGTCTGCTACAATATCTGCTTGTGCCGCTGGCGCTAGAGCAATGACAGGAACATCTTCTCAAGGACTTTGTCTTATGTGGGAAATGCTTTATATTGCTTCTGGTCTTAGGCTTCCTATAGTCATGGCAGAAGTCAACAGAGCTATTTCTGCTCCTATCAATATACATGGAGATCAGTCTGATACTATGGGTGCAAGAGACTCTGGTTGGATTCAGATTTATTCAGAAAATTCTCAAGAAGCTTATGATAATATGATACAAGCTACAAAAATAGCAGAAACTGCAAAACTTCCAACAATGGTAACCACAGACGGGTTTATTATTTCTCACTGTATGGAAGTTGTAGAACTTTATCCAGATCAAGATGTTAAAAAATTTGTTGGAGACTATAAACCTGAAAGGTATCTTTTAGATACAAAAAAACCTTATACTTTAGGTTCTATAGATTTACAAGACTACTATTTTGAACATAGATACCAACTTGCTCAAGCTATGCGGGATGCAAAAGATGTAATTTTAAAAGTTGCAAAAGATTTTGAACAAACTTTTGGACGCAAATATGATTTATATGAAAAATATCAACTTGATGATGCAGAACTTGCGATAGTTGTAATAGGTTCAGCAGCTGGTACTGCAAAAGTTGTAGTAAACGAACTTAGGTCTAAAGGCATAAAAGCAGGCATTTTAAAAATAAGGGTTTTTAGGCCGTTCCCTGCAGAACAAATAGCAAAAGATTTAGCGCATGTTAAGGCTATTGCTGTTATGGATAGAGCGGACTCTTGTTCTGGAGCGTATGCACCATTATATTCAGATGTTGTGTCGTCTTTATATGCAGCTGGAATTATAACTCCTAAAGTGGAAAATTACGTTTATGGTCTTGGTGGCAGGGAAATTAATACAGATCATATTGCACAAATTTACGATAAACTCAATAAAATTGCTTCTGGATCGCAAAAGCCTTCAAGTCAGGTAGAGTATGTAAACGTAAGAAAAAAATAAAATAGTAAAAAGGCAGTAAGGATATGGGTTAAAGTTTTTGGCATACCCTTAGGATTAATTGGCCTAAAGCCTTTAGGAGAATAAAATGGCAAACTTAAAAGAACTAAGTAAAAATCAAGAGCGATTGACGGGTGGTCATCGTCTTTGCGCAGGGTGTGGCGCTGGTATAGTTGCAAGACAGACTATGATAGCTGCTGGAAGTATTCCTGTTGTTGTTACAAGTGCTACAGGTTGTTTAGAAGTTTCAACGACGATTTTTCCTTACACGTCTTGGAAAACTTCATTTTTTCATAGCGCTTTTGAAAATTCTGCTGCAACATGCAGTGGTATAGAAACAGCATATAGAAGTTTAAAAGAGCAGGGAAAAATTACAGAAGATATTAAGTTTATAGCTTTTGGAGGTGATGGCGGAACTTATGATATAGGTTTACAATCTTTATCAGGAGCTATGGAAAGAGGTCATAGAATGCTTTACATATGTTACAACAATGAAGCATATATGAACACAGGAATCCAAAGATCAGGAGCCACGCCAAAAGGTGCGCACACAACGACCGCTCCTGCAGGTAAAGCTCATCCTGGTAAAGAACAAAACAAAAAAGATTTAACAGAAATAATGATAGCTCACAATATACCTTACGTTGCTCAAGCTTATGTTGGAAATTGGAATGACTTTGTAACAAAGGTACAAAAAGCTTTATCTATAGATGGTCCTACGTTCATAAATATTCTTACGCCTTGCAGACTTGGTTGGAACTATAAACCAGAAGATACAATGATTTTGGGCAGGCTTGCTGTAGAAACATGTATATGGCCAGCTTTTGAAGTTGAAAATGGTGTGTATAAAATAAATGTTATACCAAAAGAGAAAAAACCTATTACAGAATTCTTAAAACTTCAAGGTAGATTTAAGCATTTATTCAAACCTGAAAATGCTCATATATTAGAATCAATGCAAAAAGATGTAGATTTAAGGTGGGACCGTTTACAACGTAGAGCTTCTGAAGCTTGCAATATTTAAGTTGTTAAGAGCAAAATTAAAACCACTAGCAATGCGGTGGTTTTGATTTTGGCTTGTCTATTAGGAGGGTCCTCAAATTTATTTTCTAATGAATAATTTCTTCTTTTCCCTAATTAATACTGGTCAAAATCAGATTCTATAAGCTGTAGAGGAGATGTTAATGATTAGATTTACAACATCAGGAGAATCTCACGGCAAAGCTTTAGTTGCAATTATTGAAGGTATCCCAGCAGGACTTAAAATCAATCAAGAATACATAAATAAAGAACTTTCGCGCAGACAACAAGGGTATGGGCGCGGAAAAAGAATGCTAATAGAACAAGACAAAGCAGAAATACTTTCTGGTGTTAGGCATCAAAGAACCTTAGGGTCTCCTATAACTTTATTAATCCCAAATAAAGATTATAAAAATAATCAAGATATAATGTCTCCATTTTCTTATACAAAAGTCGTTAAACCACTTTTAAAGCCTCGTCCTGGGCATGCAGACTTGCCAGGACTTATTAAATATGGACTAGAAGATGTAAGAGATATTTTAGAAAGAGCTTCTGCAAGAGAGACTGCAGCTAGAGTTGCAGTTGGTGCTGTGTGCAAGACTTTTCTAAAAGAATTTAAAATAGACATTATGTCTTATACTTTGCAGGTTGGAAATGTTATATCCGATGTAAGTGCTGTTCAAAAAGGGGAATTTTGGAAAAATGTTGAAACGTCTTCTTTAAAATGTCCAGATATTAAAGCAGAGTTACAAATGCGGCGTCTTATAGATAGAGTTTTAAAAAAAGGTGATACTCTAGGTGGTAAAGTTGTAGTTGTGGCAAAAAATGTCCCTATAGGCCTTGGAAGTCACACTCAGTGGGATTTAAAATTTGATGGTAGACTTGCTAGGAGTTTAATTTCAATTCAAGCTGTAAAATCTGTTGAGTTTGGGCTTGGTGTAAAACTTGCCGAAACTTTAGGTTCAGCAGCGCATGATGAAATTTTTTATAGTAAAAAAAATGGTTTTTATAGAACAACAAATAGGGCGGGAGGAATAGAAGGTGGCCTGAGTAATGGAGAACCTATAACTATAACCTGTACTATGAAACCTCTACCTTCACTTGTGAACTCTTTAACTTCTGTAAACTTAGAGACTAAAAAAATGTCAAAAGCTGAAGTTGTACGTAGTGATGTTTGTGCGGTTGCATCTTTAGGAGTTGTTTGTGAATCTGCTCTAGCTTGTGAAATTGCAAGTGCTTTTAAAGAAAAATTCGGTGCAGATTCTTTGAATGATATTAAGAATAATTTTAATTCATATAACAAGAGACAGAAGGCTTTATAAATGAAGCATTCCATAGTGCTTATTGGTTTTATGGGGACTGGAAAGACTGAGGTTGGTAAGGTTTTGTCTAAGAGACTTAAGTTTAATTTTTTTGATATAGATAACCTAATAGAAGAAAAGACGGGCCTTAAAATAAATAATATTTTTAAAAAGTTTAGAGAAAACTATTTTAGACAAATAGAAGCGCAGATTGTAAAGGAAATTTCAAAAGAGGATTTTGCAGTAATTGCTTGTGGCGGAGGGACAGCCTTAAATAGAGATAATATTGCAATTTTAAGAGCAAAAAGTGTAATAATTAACCTCTATGCTTGTGCTGAGGTTATATATGAGCGGATCAAAAAGAATAATGATAGGCCTATTTTAAAATGTCAAGATCCTTTAATTAAAATAAAAGAACTTTTACAAGTCAGGAAAGATGTATATATAAATTGTGATTTTTCTTTTAATACAGGTGGACTTTCAATATTGGAAGTTGTTGAAGGTCTTATAAATAAGATCAATTGGTTCCATTTTTGTGTTTGACAGATATTGATATATAAGTTTTAATATGTGGTATTACGTGGGTTTTTAGATAGACCCATTTATAACGGGATTATAAAAATGGGCAAAAAATATTCTATTACTCTTTTTTTGATGATATTTGTTAGTTTGTATTCATTTTGTCAGGGTATTCAAATTGAATCTTTAAATGGTAGACTTACAACGTCTTTAGGTATGGAATTTAGTAATTACTTGTATAAAGAACCTGGCTTTATGCAAGAAACTGGTACAAGGCATGGCTTTTTCACTGAATTTAGATTAAATGATTTTATATACTCTGATTCTTTTTTGGCTTTACAATTGCTATATGTGGGCAGGTCTATTGATTATGATGGCGCAACGATGAGTGGCGATTTGCTTAGGATAACTGACGTAGAGGATTATTATTTAGAGGGAAGGCTTTTAAGGGGCACTGTTTTTCTCAAAGGTGGAAGTGTTGAACTTCATCCTTATTTCGGAATAGGATATAGATATCTTTATGATGATTTAGGTAGTACTCGTGGGCCTGGTGGATATGAAAGATTGCAAAGATACATATATTCTCCTATAGGTATAGATGTAATACATGATTGTGCAAACGATTTTGCTCTTTCTTTAAATGCAGAATATGATTTATTTTTATGGGGGCTTAATACGTCCGGTAAAAATTTATTTGGCGATGTAGGTGAAAATTTTCATCAGTATGGTGGGTACGGATTTAGATTTTCTGGAAAAATTATTTATAAAAATAATCGACAATCTACCATATATTTAGAACCATTTTTTAGGTACTGGGATATAACTACTTCTGAAAAAATTTACTCTTTTGTAGAAGATAAAGAAAGCTATACTTACGAGCCAAATAATTTTACAAGAGAATATGGGATTCAATTAAAATTAGCTTTAGTTATGTTTTAATCAAACAAGCTTGAAGTGTTTATGGAGCAACAATGTTAAAGAAGATGTTGAGTTTGTTGTTAGTATTTTTTAATTTCAATATTGCTTCTTTTGCTGTAAAAACATATGTAGTAGATACTCCTACATATGGGTCATTAAGTTATGGTTCATACGATTTCGGGTTTAGATGTTTTTCTAGTGGCAATGTGCTTTCTAATATTGATTTTGGTGTTTTCAAATTTTTAAATATAGGAATGTCTTGGGAGATAGATAAACTTATTGGCTACGATAATATAAAAGTTGCTATACCTACTTTAAATGTTAAGTTAAAAATTTATGAAGGCAGCATGGTTTTGCCTGGCATTGCTATAGGTTATGATGGGCAGGGCTATTTTATTGATACTAGTTTAAAAAGTGGCTATGTTCAAAAAGCTAGAGGTTTATATTTTGTATTAGGAAGAGAGATTTTTTTTGATGGATTTATATTAAATATTGGAGCTAATGTAAACGATTTTTCTGTAGTTAAGGTTTATGGGTTTATCAACTCAATGATTCCTATTTTTAAAGAAATTATGTATTTTATGACAGAATATGACAATATAAATTATTTTCCAGATGCAAGGCTTAATTGGGGGTTAAAAGTATCTTTATCAGAGTATTTAGATGTTGATTGTATTGTAAGAGATTGTTTCGGCAAGGATGATATTACAAGGGTTCCAAATGAAAGAATTTTAAAGTTAAGTTATTCTGGAAAGTTTTAATTAGAGCTTTTAGAGAGAACCTAAAGCATTTATAAGAATTAATGAGGACAAATGGAAATAACTTTTGATTTTGAAAAACCTATAGTAGATATGGACAAAAAAATAGAAGAGCTAAAGAAATCTGTCCAGAATGGAGATTTAGATTTATCTGACCAAATCAAAGATTTAGAAAAAACAAGAAACGAGTTAAAACAGAAAATTTACAGTTCTTTATCTGCTTGGCAAAAAGTGCAAATTGCTAGGCATCCACAAAGACCATATTTTAGAGATTATGTAGACCTTATTTTTGAGGATTTTGTTGAACTTTCTGGAGATAGAACTTTTGGCAATGATCAAGCAATTTTGTGTGGAATAGCCACAATAGATGGAAGATCTGTTGTAGTGATGGGTCATCAAAAAGGGAGAACTTTAGAAGAGAACATGGAGAGAAACTTTGGCATGGCTCATCCAGAAGGGTATAGAAAAGCAATGCGAATTATGAAACTGGCTGAAAAATTCAATAGACCCATTATAACTTTTATAGATACTGCAGGAGCTTATCCTGGAATAGCTGCAGAAGAAAGAGGGCAAGCTGAGGCTATAGCTAGAAATTTAAGAGACATGTCGGATTTAAAAGTTCCTATAATAAGTGTAGTTATTGGAGAAGGTGGTTCTGGAGGAGCTTTAGGCATAGGGGTTTCAAATAGAATTTTATGTTTAGAAAACGCTTATTATTCTGTTATTTCTCCAGAAGGATGTGCAGCAATACTTTTTAGAGATGGCTCGAAAGCTTCTCAAGCGGCTCAGGCGATGAAGTTAACAGCAAAAGATTTATTGAGCTTAAAAGTTATAGATGAAATTATAAAAGAGCCTTTAGGTGGAGCTCATTATGATTATGAAAAGACTGCATTAAATATTAAAACTTCTTTGAATAAATACCTTTCAATTTACGAAGATATGACGAGTAAAAAGATTGTTGACGAAAGATACTTAAAATTTAGAAATATAGGTGTTTATGAATATGCGACTAAAAAAAGCAATAAAAATAAACCCTTAAAGAAAGCAAAAAAAACTTCAAAAAATAACAGAGGAGGAGCTAATGGCATTAGTCCCAGGTAAACAAATTTTAGAAGAAGCAAAGAAAAATGGGTATGGTGTAGGTGCGTATAATGTAAACAATATGGAACAAATTCAAGCTATTATGGCTGCTGCTAAAGAAACGAAATCTCCTGTAATTATTCAGGCAAGCAGGGGCGCTTTGAAATATTCTAATTTTACCTATTTAGGATATTTAATGAAAGCAGCAGTTATAGAAAACCCAGAAATTCCTGTTGCAATGCATTTAGATCATGGCAACTCTTTAGACTCTGTTGTAAAAGCCATAGATTTAGGATTTTCGTCAGTTATGATAGATGGTTCTTTAATGGAAGATGGAAAGACAGCTTCAACTTATGAATATAATGTAAAGGTTACACGTTCAGTTGTAGAGTATGCTCATGCAAGAGGAGTTTCTGTTGAGGCAGAAATTGGCACACTTGGTGGTATAGAAGATGGTGTAGGCTCAGGCAAAATTCATTTAACAGACCCTAAGGAAGCTAAAAAATTTGTGGACGAAACAGGCGTTGATTCCTTAGCTATTGCTATAGGAACATCTCATGGAGCATATAAGTTTAAAGGTGCTGCAAATCTTGCCTTTGACGTTTTAAAAGAAATTAGGTCGTTGATAGATATCCCTATTGTTCTTCATGGGGCATCTTCTGTTCCAAAAGAGTTAATAGAAGAGGTTAATAAATACGGAGGTAAAATGCCTGGAGCTACAGGCGTTCCAATAGAAAGTTTACAAGAAGCAATTAAGCTTGGCGTATCAAAAATAAATGTTGATACTGATGGGCGACTTGCAATTACAGCAGCTATAAGAAAAGTGTTTACTGAGACTCCAGAAAAGTTTGACCCTAGAGATTATTTAGGCCTGGCAAGAACAGCTTTAACAAATCTTATAGTTTCTAAAATGAAAGCATTTAAAACCACAGGACATGCGGCTGATTATGTTCCAAAAACTCTTGAAGATATGAAAAAGGAATATGCTTCAAAATCAAATTTGTGATATCAAGTTTGACAACAAAAAAATATTCTATTACAATTTGTCCATGTAGTTCAGAGTGGAATAAAACATAAAAGGGGGGATAAAATGTCTCTTTACGATGTAAAGAAAGTTCAGGTTTCCTCAGTCCTTAAAGTTTTGCCTATTGTTTTTGCAATTCTTGGTGCTACTATTGGTTTATTTACATTTTTCTTTTTTCCTACTGATTTAGCTACCGGTCTTGGTTTTGGTGCAAGATTATTATCTTGGGCTGTTTTTGTTGTTCTTTATACTGTGATTATGGCATTAGGTGCTATAATTGTGGCTTGGCTGTACAATTTTGTTGCTTCAAAATTCAATACCAGCGTTGTAGTTTCTCTTGAAGTAAAAGAATAATATTTTTAACTACTCTGCCAAAATTTCTTGGCAGAGTAGTTAATTTTGAAACCTTCTATTTATTCAAATTGTTTGTGTTATCCTAGAAAATAGTATCTTTGGAGTCTTCTGTCAATGATAGAAAGTAAAATAATTATTGCTGATGATGACCAGGCCTTAACAAGTCTTCTTAAGAAAGTTTTTGAAGATGAAGGTTTTATGACTATTGCTTATAATAATACAGACGAAAGCTATAAAAAAATTTTAAAGTCAAAACCAGATCTTGTAATTGTTGATATCAAGATGCCCAGAGTTGGTGGCCTAGAGCTTACTAGAATGCTTAGGAAAAATCCTGTAACGAAAAATATTCCAATTATTATGCTTACTGTTGAGTCTACAGAAATGTGTAAAGTTGTTGGTTTGGAAAACGGTGCAGACGATTATGTGACAAAACCATTTAGTAATAGAGAGCTTGTAGCAAGAGCAAAATCTTTACTACGTAGAGTGCGTAGAAAAGACTGGGTTAAGAAATTAGAACATGATGGTCTCGTAATGTTATTGGATTCAAGAACTGTAACTTTAAACAAAAAACAAATTTCTATGCGTCCAAAAGAATTTGATTTGTTATATATACTTATGTCTAAACCAAATATAGTTTTAAATAGAGAATTTATTTTAGAAAATGTGTTTGAATATAATGCAGTAGTTACTACTAGAACTATAGATACTCATATAAAAAATTTACGTCATCTTTTAGGACCTTGGTCAGAACATATTAGGACTGTTTTTGGTTTAGGGTTTAAGTTTGTGCCATCCTCAAAATAAAAGCTTTTTTTGATTTTAGAGAAATTCCTTAGTTTTGTATTTAGAGGCTAATTTGAAAATTTTCAAAAAAGCAGCTTATGTGTTTCTTTTAAATTCTTTTCTAATAAATTGCATGTCATCTTATTGTTTAGCTGGAGCCGGAGCTTCATCTGGACAAATTCTAGCATATAATCCAAACCCTGTTACTATTGCAATGGGAGATGGTGGTTGTGCGTTATTGTTAGACAAACCCAGTGCTGCAATTTTAAATCCTGCTTCTACCATAGGTGCTTATAGAATTGTTGCTTCTGTAAATAATGCGTCACTGTTTTCAGATATACAGTACAATCATATAGGAGCACAGTTTCCTACAGAAATTGGTAACATTGGTCTATCTGCAATGTATGCTGGATATGGGAATATAGATTATACAGATAGTTTAGGGAATCCAATAAAAGAAGAGTCATCAAACGATTTAGGGTTTATTTTAAATTATGCAATAGACTTAAAAAAGACAATCCCTATAGAAGCTCTTTATGGAGGTATAGGGATAAACTTAAAAGTTATAAGAGGTGCTTTATGCTCTTATGAAACAGAAGCGATAGCTGTTGATGCTGGAACAATCTTAAGTCTTTCTTCTATAGATAATTTTTATTTAGGCGTAGCTTTAAAAAATTTCGGTACTAAGCTTAAGTTTTTAAGTGAAAGTTTTAACTTGCCTCAATGTTTAGCTGTAGGACTTGCTTACCAAGAAGACGATTTTTACAATTTTAAAGTAGCTTTAGATTATAATAATCAACTTTTTTCAGATGATTTTTTTTCTATAGGGGCTTCTTTTGAACCAATTTATTTTTTAGATTTAAGAGCGGGTTTAAAACTTACTGAAGATTCTTTTGATTTGGACGCGAGATTTGGTTTCGGTGTAGATTTTCAAAATTTAAATATAGACTACTCTTATGTTCCTCAAAATAATCTTGTAGGTACGCATAGTATAACTTTAAGTTGTGCTTTAGGAAGGTTTACTTCAGAAAAGGTAGCTTACGATTATTACATGCAAAATCATTTTAGAGAAGCTGTTAATTTATATAACAAAAAAGACTATATACAAGCAAAAAAAGAGTTTGATGATATACTTTCTGTTTATCCAGAACATGTTAAGTCACAAATGTATTTGAAAAAGATTAACAATAAGCTTGCAGAAGTTGAATTGTATAATGCTGAAATTATCAATGGTTATATGAGAAAAGCCAATAATGCTTTGAAGAAAGGAGACATTGTAAAAGCAAAAAAGAATTTCAATAAAGTTTTAGATATGGACTCTGTAAACTTGCTTGCAAAAAAAGGTTTGGAGCAAGCAGATGATTATTCCAATCAAGTTTCTATTGAAATGCAAAGAGATAAAAATAGAGCTAGGATAGAATATTTATGGGACAGATCTCAAAAATTTTATAAAGAGGAAGATTTAGTACATGCCAGGAAATATTTAGGTTTAATTTTAGATTTAGATTCTAAAAATAAACCAGCTCAAGATCTTACAACAACTATAGATAATCATCTTGCAAAAGCAGCGTCTGATAAAATTCAAGAATTATATAAACAAGGTATAGAGTTGTTTGAAAAAGGCAAATATCAGGAATCAATAATGTATTTTCAAGCAATTGTTATAGCTAGTCCAAATAGAAGAGATGTTAAAGATTTAATAGAAAAGGCTCAAAAAGGTATTGAAGAACTAAATAAGTATGATAAAAATAAAAAGTCAATAATTTTACAAAATAAAATGATTAAAGAGCTAGAAAATAATTTTAATAAAGCTTTAAAGTATTACGACAAGCGTGATTTTGTCGATGCTATGAACTATTTTAAAATAAGCAAAGAAATAGCAGACAAATATTCTTTTGTTGACTACTCTAAAAAAGCTCAAGAGCATATTGTAAAAATAGGTTATGATTTATCTGATATATATTATAAGCAAGGTCTTGGTCTTTCAAAAAAGAATAATTTTGAACAAGCTTTAAAAGAATATAAAAGGGCGTTAGAATACAATTCTGAAAATTCACTTGCTTTATTTGAATATAAAAGAATTGGAGAAGAGATTGCTCAACAATATTATCAAGAAGGCATGCGGTTTTATAGTATAGGCAATTTTAACAAAGCTTCAGAGCTTTTAAGAAAATCGCTTACTTACAATCCTGACAAAATGGAAGCTAAAAGAGCGTTGGAGAAAATGAGATGATTAAAAAATGTCTTGCTCTATTTTTAACAATGTCATACTTTTTTTCTTTTGCAAATGCTATCAAAGTATACCCAAACCCATGGATTCCTGAAAGCAAAAATAGTTCTCAAGGGACTTTATCTGGAGGCATTACTTTTGCAGAATTACCAACGGATGGAGGGGAGATAGACATTTACAGCATTTTTGGGGAGATTGTACGCAAGTTAAGATGGGATTACGGTTCAACAGTAAATTGGGATGGGAAAAACGACCAAGGGGAATATATTGCAAGTGGAGTATATATGTGGACTATTAAAGGCAGCAATTCTAAAAACACAAAAATTGTTGTGATAAGATAAAGAAATTATAATTTACGTTTACAAAAAGTTCACACAGATATATGGTGAATATATTGTTTGGTAGTATACTAAATAGTGGAAGCCTTAAGTACAAAAATTAATTTGTAACAAAAGGAGGTAAATCAAAAAATTAAAAGCGTTGCTCTTAAAGATCTACCTAAACCCTCTAATGCGTACAAATGCTGTAAATTTTAACGCATCAGTGTTTTCCCAAATGGCGGTGTTAAGGATATGCATTAAGGTTTTTAAGAGGCCTTTAACTAAAGTAAAAGGGAGGCTGTCATGAAAAAACAAATAGTCAGTTTAATCTTGGCTTTGATGTTATCTTTTGGATATACGGGTCAAATCTTTGGTGTTAATGACGGTACCTATGGAACGGCAAGTAGTCCAGAAGGTGTCTTAAAAGAAGATAAACTAGCTAGATCTATAACTAGCGATGAGAAACTTCAAGAAGCGTATAATGATAGTGCGCTCAAGTATTTGATAGGTCAAATAACAGCGGTCTACACGTTTTTAGATGGGAAATTAACCACTATTACAAATGCTGATAAAACAGTAAGGGTTTTTTTTAATGGTAAAGAAAAAGGGACTGTTAAAAAATATGATAATGAAGGCGGCGATTATAATTGGACTAATATAAATTTAGATGAAACAGATGTTCAGGCATTTGACAATTTTAAAAAGACTAATCCAGGTGCTAATTTCGGAACTTATCTTATAGCAGCTTTTGGTGTAACGCAAGCAGTTGCAGCAGGGGTGGTTAGCTTACAGAATAATACTACAAAAGTAGAAGACTTTTTAAATGCTGGGTTTAAGACAGGTATGGGTACTGAAGTTTCTATAAGTTTAGGTGACGCTCCTACAGATGTTAAGGCAACATTTTCTAGCCCAGCAGGTAAAAAGTTAAAAACTTTAGACTATCAAGGTAATACTACTGAAGAGTGGGTTTATGGGAACAACTCATCTATTCCTACACAGTATATAAAGTTTGGCGAAACTGGCTCTCAAACTTCTTTTGTTGTTACAGAGTACGGTGATGGGACAGATAAGTATAAAGATGATAGAGGAAATATAATACCGGCTGGACAGCCAGCATATACTTGGGAGACCTCTATAAGCTCTACTACTTTAAAAAGTAAGGGTGCAGTATCTAGTGTGGCCAGTGTTGAAGAAAAAGATAAGAAACGTACTACTATATACACATATGATGCAAAAACTAATCAAAAAGTCAAAGAAACAAATTTATCTACTGGAGAAATAACAACTTACGAAAATGGCAAGCCAGTGGCAGTATATTATAAAGCTGCTGAAGGTAGTTCCCCAAGACTAAAACAGAAAATTGTCTATGGTAATAACGGCTTAATCCAATCAGTTATAAATTATAAGGACACTACAAATAACGAGAAGTCAAAAATTGATGTGTATTCTGATGATAGCAGGTTCTTGGGTAGCAGTGAAGATAAGGATACAGATGAAGTAACATTAAGAAGGACATTGAGAGAATTAGATACCTTAATTAACAGAACAGGAACAACAGCAGCCCAAATATCAACATTTTTTGAAAATAATCCAGGAATTACATCATTTAATTTTTCATATGAATACCTTAAAAATAATGCAGCATTAGTTGAAGCTGTGTTTATGAGAAGAGATGTAGTAGTTTCTAGTGGAACTACTACATATTCCTCTTCTATGGGAGACGCATTTAGGTCTCGTAGAACAGTGCATCCAGAGGAAAGTATTTTAGATAGTATAAAAGCTTTAGCAGCTGAAGAAGCCAAGAATACGAATTTGGAGAACAGTGAAAAAGTTTGGCAGGCTTTACTAGTAATTTATGAAGCTCTTCTTACGCAAAGAAGAGATTTTACTGTAAGTACATCTGTATTAACAGAAGAAAGACCAGACTTAGATACAAACATTACTAGTACGACTACGTTTACAGATAGACGAAGTGAAGGTAAGGATACAAGTAGGGAACACGCAGGTGACACTCATAATGGACAGGATGTTGATAGAGGTCAAGGTCTGTTCCAAAATGAAGTTTCTGAAGAAGACTTATATGATGAATCTAGTGGAAAAGGGCAGTATAAAGCTGATGTAATAACTACAAAAGAATATGATAGAGCCACAGTAAAATCTGTATCATTTTCAGTAACTGTTAGGATTAATGATGGAAAAGATTCTTTACCTTATACCAATAAGTATGCTTCAAGTGTTACAACTGAACACAAAGTTGAAACACAAACAACAACAAAGTATTATGATCCAGCAGTTATAGGCGAAGCGCAATCATGGGTAGACGCAGACGGTAATGAAATAGATGCACAAAAGGCTCAAGACAAGATGGCTGCTGGAGAGCCTGTGTACATTAAGTTATCACCTAAGTCTGTAAACATGTTTGATGGAGCAGGTTTTAAAGATATTACAATACCTCAAGAAGGTGAAGAGATATTTGTAAAAGTTGAAGATCAAGACATGTTTAACGCATTTAAAGATGCTGTAGGTACAAACACTCAAGTGATGGTAACTGGTGTAGTTACAAATGATATATCTGGTAAAATGTGTCTTGAAGTATACAATACACAAAATGGTGCTGGTGCTAGTATAGGTTTTAAGTTAGACTCTACGGACAATAAGGGATACGCTATTGGCGATAAACTCGAAGCGATGCGGGAAGACATTGAGACGCTATCTACTATGGACGGATCTTGGGTTTCAAACAATATACAAACAAACCAGCAAATTTTCATCGAATCTGGAGCAGGTGACTCTAAAGGGTATTTGGATGATTGGAGGACTGGTTGGAAAGAGCTTGCAAAATTAGTAGGTGGTGGTAATTAAGTATATTAGTGTAGGTTAAAAGATTCGTTAATACTGACAAAAGACCATGGCTTAAATGCCATGGTCTTTTGTCAGTAGGGGTTATTATCTAATAACTTTATGAATCTTTAATAAAGTTTGGGGGAACCCAAAAGGTTAAGTCAGGGGTTAATATTTTGTTTTTTAGTGATGCATCTCATAAAGCCTCCTTTCTGCAATTGTTTATTATGTTAATTAGGAATAATTAGTGACATTGTATAGGTTTGTACAAAAAATATTTATTTTGTATAATTTTTCCACTTTGCTTTATGCAAGAAGCTTTTAGCGTAAGGCTAAACCCAAATTATTGCTTTTGGGATTTCCAAAAAGAGGGAGGTGTAGAAAATGAATTACGAAAGCACATTTATTGTTTCTCCAGAGCTACCTGTTGAAAATGTAGAAGAAATTACTGCTAAAGTTATAAAACTAGTAGAATCTGCAAAAGGTGTTATTAAATCAGTTCAACAGATTGGCAAAAAGAGACTTGCTTACTCTATTAACAAATTTCGTGAGGGAAGTTACGTTTTTATGGAGCTTACAGGTACAGGTGAGATGGTTAGCGCTTTAGAGAAATTTTTTAAATTTAATGATGCTGTTATAAGATTTATGATAGTTAAAGTTGACAAAAAGCGAGTTGTTAAAAAACCAGCTAAAGATGTTAAGTCAGAAGAAGCTAAGCTTCAAACAAAACCTCAAGCTGTGGAGGTAAAGTAAGATGAATCAACAAAACAATAGTTTTCTTCGTTTGCCGGAGCAAAATAGTGTTATATTAGTTGGAAGGCTTACTAGAGATCCGGATTTAAGGCGTACATCTACTGGAAAGGCTGTTTGTTCTTTTGATATAGCAATAAGCAAAAGGATGAAAGATTCTAGCACTGGTCAATGGAAAGATGCTGACCCTACTTTTGTTCCTATAATTGTTTGGGGTGACCAAGCTGAAAGGTGTGAGGAGCGCTTAAAAAAAGGGTTTCCTGTACATATTGAGGGGAGGTTACAAACAAATAAATGGGAAGGTTCTGACGGTGTTAAAAAGAGTCGTTTAGAAGTTATAGCTTCTAGAGTGCAATTTTTAGCATTTGTTAAGCAGGGTACTTCTACAATAGGAGCAAAACCTGATGAATCTCAAGAACACTATGATGACAATAATATAGAAGAAGAAGATGATGATGATGATATACCGTTTTAAACGGTTGGAGGAAAAATATGGCATATGTAAAAAGGCCGCAGGGACAACAATCAGCAGCTCAGGGGAATTCATCTGATGGCCAATCCCGTCCAGGCGGAAAGTTTAGAAAGGGTGGACCAACCAGGAAAAAAGTTTGCCGTTTCTGCGCAGATAAGGTAGAAATAGATTATAAAAATATAAGTTTGCTTCGCGCGTTTGTAACTGAAAAAGGGAAAATACTTTCAGGTCGTATAACTGGCACATGTGCAAAGCATCAAAGAGACCTGGACAGAGCAATTAAAAGAGCAAGAATGATTGCATTGGTGCCTTTTACAACAAATTAGTTTATTAGTATTTAGATTGTCTTGGAGGGAAAATGAAAGTTATATTAAGGTCTGACATTACCAATGTTGGGCGTCAGGGGGAAGTAAAGGACGTTGCTTGCGGCTTTGCAAGAAACTATCTTATTCCTCAAAACCTTGTTATGGAAGCTACAGATAGAAACCTCAAAATTTGGCAACGAGAAAGAGTAAAACTTGAAAAGCAAAGAGAAGAAGTAATAAATAATGCAAAAGAAGTTGCTTCTAAAATGGAAGCAACAGAGTTTTCAATAAAAGCTAAAATTGGCGAGAACGGCAAAATTTTTGGTTCTGTAACGACTGCAAATCTTTCAAAGCTTTTTAACCAACAGGGGTTTAATGTAGATAAGAAAGATATACTTCTTTCTGATAATATAAAAGAACTTGGGAATTATGAAGTAAACATTAGATTACATCCTGAAGTTTTAGTTAAAGTTAAACTTGCTGTTTTAGGTGATAAATAAATACTTATATCCTAAGCTAGACTATGGAGTTTAGCCTAGGATAAATGGTTTTTTTAAACAACATAAACATAATGACAAACATAATAGAAAAAATTCCACCTCAGGCTTTAGATGTAGAAATGGCTGTTTTAGGCGCGATGCTTATAGAGAAAGAAGCCATTTTAAAAGTTGTAGACATAATAAATGAAAATGACTTTTACAAAGAAATACACAAACAAATCTTTTTAACAATTTACGACCTCTACATTGAAAATCAACCCATTGACATATTTACTGTTTCAGAATCTTTAAAGAAAAATGGAATTTTTGCAGAAGTTGGAGGGGCAGCTTACCTTACGGAGCTAATAAACTCTATACAAACAGCTGCAAATGTTGAGTATTATGCTTCTATTATACGAGATAAATCTATAGCAAGACAATTAATTACAACAGGCTCTAATATAGTAAGTGATGCTTTTAACGAGCAAATTTCTCCAGAAGAGATATTAGATAAGTCGCAGAGTACTTTGTTTAATATTTCCCAGCAGAAAAGTAAGAAAGGTTTTTCAAGTGTTGCTAAACTTGTGCGTCCTATGTTAGAAAATCTTGAAAAGTTGCATTCTAATCCGAAAGACATCTCTGGTCTTGCTACTGGATTTAAAGATTTTGATTCAAAAACTACAGGTCTCCATCCTGGAGAACTTGTAGTGCTTGCAGCTAGACCTTCTATGGGGAAGACAGCTTTTGCTTTAAATATTGCAGAAAATGTTGCAGTGGTAAACAAAAAACCAGTAGCTATTTTTTCTCTTGAAATGAAGCAAGAAGCTTTAATGTCAAGGTTTTTGGCTTCTTTAGCTAGAGTCAATGCAGGTAAGTTGAGAAATGGTCAGTATAATAGTACAGATTGGCCAAGACTTACAAGCGCGGCAAGCAAAATTGCAGAAGCTCCAATTTTTATTGATGATGATTCAAACATAAGTGTTATAGAGCTTAGGGCAAGAGCAAGAAAACTTGCAATAGAGTTGCAATCAAAAGGAACACCATTGTCTTTAGTTATAGTAGATTATATTCAGTTTATACAGGGCACAGCAAGAAAGTTTGAGTCGCGACAGCAGGAAGTCTCAGATATTTCTAGATCTCTTAAGGCTTTAGCTAAAGATTTAGATATTCCTGTTATTGTGCTGTCCCAACTTTCAAGAAGAACTGAAGATAGGGGAAGAAGAGATAATAAACCTCAACTTTCAGATTTAAGAGATTCTGGTGCAATAGAACAAGATGCAGATTTAGTTGTTATGCTTTACAGAGAGGGATATTATAATAGAGAAGACCCTGATTTGCAAAGACAGGCAACGCTTATAATAGGGAAACAGAGAAATGGCCCGACAGGAGATATCGACTTAGTATTTGAAGGGGAATACACAAAATTTTCTGATCAATCTAAGTTACAGGAAGAATAAAAATGAAAAACAAACAACCGCCCCCTGTTAAAACAGGAAACAACTCTTTTAAACATACCGACATTTTTTTTAGACAAACTTGGGTAGAAATTGACAAGAGCGACTTTCTTTTTAATTTAAAAAAAATAAAAGAATACATTGCAAAAGACACAAAAATAATGGCAGTAATGAAAGCTAATGCTTACGGCCATGGTGGTATCATGCTTGCCAAGGAAGCTCAAAAAGCTGGCATTTCTAGTATTGCTGTAGCAACTTTAGAGGAGGGCATACAATTTAGAGAAGCAGGAATAAAAACGAATATTTTAATTTTAGGGAACTGCTATCCCTATGAAAATTTCCAAGTTGCAGTAGCTCATTCTCTTATTCCTACAGTTTCAAATATGCAAGGGATTTTGGCATTAGAAAACTTAACTATAAAATTAAATAAAAAAATTAATTTTCATTTGCAAATAGATACTGGTATGGGGCGTATAGGAGCATTGCCAGACGCTTCGTATACTTTGTTAGATAAAATTGCAAAGACTTCTCAATTACATATGGCAGGCATGTACACACATTTTGCAGTTGCAGATACGGATTCTGATTTCACTAAAGTGCAGCTTGACCTCTTTTCAAAAATTGTAAAATACGCACGTATAAACTTAGGGCTTAAATTTATTGCGCATGCTGCAAATTCAGCGGCTTTATTTAAAAATAAACGTATGCATTTTGATATGGTGCGCCCAGGAATAAGTTTATATGGCCTTAATCCTTTTAAGCATTCTGAAGGATTTTTGAAATTAAAACCTGTACTGTCCTGGAAAACAAAAATAACATTTCTAAAGAGAGTTCCTTCGGGCTTTTGTGTAAGTTATGGTAGAACTTTTGTTACAAATAGAGCTTCTGTTATAGCTACTATACCTGTAGGTTATGCTGATGGGTACAATAGACAGTTGTCTAACAAAGGCGATGTTTTGGTAAGAGGGAAACGATGTCCTGTAATTGGGAGAGTGACTATGGATATGACCATGATAGATGTAACTGGAATAAATGGAGTTTCTTTAGGCGATGAAGTTGTTTTAATAGGATTACAAGGCAAGGAACAAATAAAAGTTGAAGAAATTGCAAAAATACAAGAAACAATAAATTATGAAATAGTATGTAATATATCTTCAAGAGTTCCTAGAATCATTGTATAGGATTTTTAGACAGACTATTGTGGATAAACTATATGAAAAAAACATTAAATGTTTTCCAATTTTATAAAGCAAATCAAGCTTTTGTATATAGACTAATAGAAGGTTTAGGTAAAGCGGTTTGGATGGTTTTAGAAACCTTTGCTTGTATATTTAAATTGGAAATAAACTGTAAAAGCACAATAGAGCAAATGGTAGAAGTTGGTTGGAGATCTACGCCAATAGTTATTCTTACATCTTTTTTTACGGGAATGGTTTTAGCTTTACAGGTTGGTAATGCGACTTCAAATTTATTTAATGAGCCGGTATATGTTGGCACTGTTACAGGGTTTTCTATGGTTATAGAATTAGGCCCTGTACTTACGTCAATAGTTGTTACTGGTAGAGTTGGAGCTGCCATTACAGCTGAACTTGGAACAATGAAAGTTACAGAGCAACTGGACGCTTTATACACACTTGGCACAAGTCCGGTAAAGTATTTAGCTGTTTCAAGATTTTTAGCTTGTTTTTTTATGCTTCCTATACTTACAGTTATTTCTAATATTGTAGGTATTTACGGAGGTCTTATTCTTTCTACAAATACTTGGGGGCTATCAACTTATACATATCTATCACAATCTTTAGATTTTATGACGGTGCGCACTTTTATTCATGGTTTTATAAAGTCATTTTTCTTTGCATTGATAATGGTAATAGTTGCTTGTTATAAAGGATTTAATACAGAAAATGGAGCAGAAGGTGTAGGCAAAGCTGTAACAGGATCTGTAATGACTTCTATAGTTTTAATCTTAGTTACAGATTATTTTTTGACAACTTTATTAGTAGCTTTGAGGATAAAATAGTTTGCTTATTAGCGTTTCAAATTTATAGAATTTAAATAAATGATAAGAGTAGAAAATATTTATAAAAGTTTTGGGGAAAAAAGCATCCTTTGCGGAGTAAACCTTGAAGTTTGCTCTGGCCAAACGTTTGTTATTGTAGGTTCTTCTGGCGTAGGCAAAAGTATTTTTTTAAAAACGATAGTCGGTTTAATTAAACCTGAGAGTGGTATCATAACAATAGATGGTATTGATATAACTAAATGTATAGTCTCTGATTTGCGAAAGATACAAAAGAAAGTGGGATATGTTTTTCAAGAATCTGCTCTTTTTGATTCTTTGAATGTTTTTGAGAATGTAGCTTTTGGGTTAAGAAGTCTTACCAATTTAAGTGAAGAAGAAATAAAAAATAGGGTCACCAAATGTCTTACGATGGTTGGTTTAAAAAATGTAGAACATTTAAAGCCAGCCAATCTTTCTGGTGGTATGAAAAAAAGAGTAGCTATAGCAAGAACCATAAGTTATAAACCAAATTATATTTTGTACGATGAACCTACTACAGGGCTAGACCCTATAATGTCAGATGTAATAAGTGATTTAATTATAAGTTTAAAAAAATATCTTAATGTATCATCTGTAGTTGTAACGCATGACATGAAGTCAGCATATAAAATAGCCGATAGAATAATGATGCTTTATGAAGGAAGAATAATTTTTAGTGGTACGCCAGAAGAAGTAAAAAATACAGATAATGAATATGTTCGACAATTTGTTGAAGGGTCAAGTCGTGGTCCCATGCAACAAATAGACAGAACTTTTAAAATGGGATAAATATGAGTAACAATATAAAGCTTGGGATTTTTACTTTTATAGGAATTCTTGCAATTATTATATCTATTTTTTCTGTTGGAAACTTTTCTTTAAATAGAACTTATAATATTTATGTTGAGTTTGATAATATTGCAGGCCTTACAAAAAAAGCAAAAGTAAAAATGGCTGGCATAGACATAGGTGTTTTAAGACAGGTTTCTCTAGATAAAGGTAAAGCCAAATTGAAACTTTCTATAAATAGAAAAGTTTTATTGTATAAGAACGCATACGCTAGAATAGTTTCTATAGGAGTTATAGGTACAAAATATATTGAACTTGTTTCAGGTGATGAAAATCAACCTCTCTTGAAGAATGGAGATAGTATACTAGGTCAAGACAGCTCTTCTTTAGAAAGTTTTCTTACAAGCGTTTCTACTCAAGTTAACAAAGCTTTAAACAATGATAAGTACGGCAACATGATGGAAAACCTTGCAGATGCAATATTTTCATTAAGAGACATTTTAAATACACTTGCTGCACAAAATGGAAAAATCGAAGATACTTTCACCAATTTAGACCAATTTGCAAAAGATTTAGCTAATATATCCTCGCAAAATAAATTGAATTTGAATGAAACGTTAGAGCAAATAAAAGATATTTCTAAAAAGCTTGATGTATTAATAAATCGTATATACGATGGAGAAGGTCCTATAGCCACTCTTATAAACGACGAAAAAATGGGAAAAGACTTAAAAGAAACTGTAGAGTCAGCAAAAGAAGCTATTAAAAGTTTAAATAAAACTATTGCAAAATCTACCAAGTTGAGTTTAGACTGGAAGTATACAGGCAGGTATACTACTAGAGATTCAAAATTGAGGAATGATATTGGTATAAGTATAATGCCAAACAATGAAAAATTTTATTATGTTGGAGTTGCAAATGTTACAGATGCTGATTCTGTAATAGATGTAAATGAGAAAAACAATATCAACAAGCTAGAAGCTCTTTTAGGGTTTAGAAGAGAATACTCAGAAATTTTTGGTGGTGTTATAAGAGGTAAAGCGGGTATGGGTTTTGGATATTCTTTTTTTAGTCCAATATATGATGTATATAAAGGTTTAAAATTTAATTTAAAAGTCTATGATTTTGCTAGAGACAGTCATGGCCCTCAGATAGATGTTGGTGCAAGATACGGAATAATGAAATGGCTTCATACAGGTATTTTATTAGAGGATATTTCTTATAAACCTTCATTTACTCCATACTTAAGGCTTGAAATTGATGACCAAGATTTAGCAGCAATGCTTGGTATTGTTACTGTTGCGATTGTAGCGTCTAAATAATGAAAAAACAAAAAACGAAATTTTTATGTCAGCAGTGTGGTTATGAATCCGCCAAATGGCTTGGTAGGTGTCCCTCGTGTTCATCTTGGAATAGCTTTACAGAAGAAAAATATTCATCTTGTGATAAAAAAAATTTGCCACAAAGGCAGTTTACAGGTTTTTCTTCTGACGTCCTAAAGTTAAACGATATTTCAATTATAGATTTTTCTAAATATAAAACCAATGTAAAAGAATTTGACAACATGATAGGAGGAGGTATAGTTGCAGGCTCTTTAATATTATTAGGAGGAGCACCAGGCATTGGAAAATCTACGCTTATGCTCCACATAGCAAATGCTTTAAGTCAATATGATACGGTTTTATATATTTCAGGAGAAGAATCTCTTTCTCAAGTAAAATCCAGAGCGGAGCGTTTAAAAGTAAATAAGGACAACATACTTTTAGCTTCAGAAACAAACCTTCAAAACATTATAGAAGCTATAAATAAGATAGAACCTAAATTTCTTATTATAGATTCAATACAAACGACATACCACCCAGAACTTACTAGTGCTCCAGGCACAGTTGCTCAAGTTAGAGAAACAGCAGCAGAGTTTTTACGGATTGCAAAGTCAAAAAATATTACAGTTTTTCTTTTAGGACATGTTACAAAAGAAGGTGATTTAGCTGGCCCTAGAGTTTTAGAACATATTGTGGATACAGTTTTATATTTTGAAAATGAACGTCAACATATTTATAGAATCTTAAGAGCTTATAAAAATAGATTTGGTCCAACAAGCGAAATAGGCATTTTTGAGATGACGTCTTCGGGCTTAAGAGAAGTTGAAACCCCCTCACTCATTTTCTTAAGTGAGCGTGCATTAAATTCTGCAGGTAATATTGTAACAGTTGCAATGGAAGGGACAAGACCTATACTTTTAGAAGTGCAAGCTTTGACTTCAAGAACAGTTTTTGGCATGCCTCGTAGAATGGTTTCTGGATATGATTCAAATCGTATTATTATATTGATAGCTGTTTTAGAAAAAAGGTTAGGTATCCCTCTTGGAAATCAAGATATTTTTGTAAATATAGTTGGGGGTGTAAAAGTTAAGGAAACTTCTATAGATTTAGCTGCAGCTTGTGCGATAATGTCAGCAAATTATGGTTTTGTATGTCCTAAAGATTTAATAGCTTTCGGAGAAGTTGGCTTATCTGGCGAAATTAGATCAGTCTCTCTTATTGGTGAAAGAATTGCAGAAGCAGAAAAGTTAGGTTTTAAAAAAGCAATAGTACCATCAGGAAGTTTAAAAAGCTTATCATATAAAGGCAATGTTAAAATTTATGGTGCAGATACTCTTTCTAAGGCAATAAAAATTTTGAGGAACTAGTCTAAACTTTACTTGCCCAATATAAGTCAAACCCTCTTCTCCTCAAAAAACTTACTTTTCCATAAATAGATTCTTGGCCTATATCTACGTAGATGTTGACTTGACTTTTTATAGGATTTAGCGTGAAATTATTGGTTATACTAAATTATCAATTATAAACAAGAGATATAAAATATATAAATAATACTTTAGACATATCAAAAAAATTAATTAAAAATTTTTTCTTCAACTAGTTTTGCAATTATATGGACTAAAAGAATATGACACTCTTGAGTTCTTGCAGTTATGCTTGAGGGAGCACAAAAGCATAAATCGCATATATCTTTCATTTTCCCGCCAGTAGTATTCGTAAAACCTATTGTAAATATATTAAGTTTTTTTGCAAGAATCAAAGCTTCTATGACATTTTTTGAGTTGCCACTAGTAGATATTGCAATAAAAATATCACCATTTTGAGCAAAAGCTTCTAACTGTCTACTAAAAGATGCATCATAACCAAAATCATTCCCTATAGCTGTTAATGAAGACACGTTAGAAGAAAGTGCTATGCATGGAAGTGCGGCTCTATTTTTTTCAAATCTAACAACCATTTCTGCTGCAAAATGCAAAGCGTCTGCGGATGATCCTCCGTTTCCACAAATAATAACTTTTTTTTTGTTTTTATAAGTTTCAATAATTTTATTTACTATTTTTTCAATACATTCTATCTGATTTTGTTCGAGCATCTTTTTTTTTGTTTCTAAACTGTCAGATATTAATTTAGCTATACTTTCTTTATTGTCCATATAGTTGCCTCTTTAGTTGTCTATATTTTACGTTGATGCTTACCACGGTAAGCCTCTTGATTTATCAAATGCACTGCAATTATACGCACTAAGGCTTCTCTAAAACAACTAATACATATTTATTTTGTGAATATATTGTTTAGTAAAAAATCTGTGGTCACATTACCCTTACGGAAAACTTCATTTGTCATAATTTTAGAATGTAAGGAAGAAGTATTTTTAATTCCCTCTATTTTTATTTCTCTTAATGCTCTTTGCATTCTGATTATAGCTTCTTGTCTATCACATCCGAAAGATATAATTTTGGCTATTAAACTATCGTAAAATGGAGGTATGGTGTAGCCGTTATAAACGTGACTATCAACTCTTATCCCAGGTCCTCCTGGCAGAAATAGTTGTTCTATAGTACCCGGAGAAGGAGTAAAGTCATTGTCAGGATCTTCTGCATTAATTCTGCATTCAACAGAGTGGCCTAAAATTTTAATTTTTTCAGTAACTATAGAAAGTTTTTCTCCGGCAGCAAGCTTTATTTGTTCTTTTACTAAATCTATACCAGTAATCATTTCTGTGATGGGATGTTCTACTTGAATTCTTGTATTCATTTCCATAAAGTAAAAATGACCTTTCTTATCTACAAGAAATTCTACAGTTCCAACAGTAACATACTTAACAGCGCTAGCAGCATTTCTAGCTGCTTTCCCCATTTTTTTTCTCAAAGCAGGTGATATAAATGGAGAGGGGCTTTCTTCAATAAGTTTTTGATGCCTTCTTTGTATAGAGCAGTCTCTCTCAGGTAAATAGGCAATCCTGCCATATTTATCTCCAAGAATTTGAAATTCTATATGTCTAGGCTCTTCTATATATTTTTCAATGTAAACATCATGATTTCCAAAAGCAGCTTTTGCCTCTGTCTGAGCCATTACAATAGCATTTTGTAGCTCTTCTTGAGAATTTACTACTCTCATACCTTTTCCACCACCACCGGCAGTTGCTTTAACTATTACAGGATATCCTATTTTTTTTGCTATTGTAAAAGTTTTAGGGTCATCAGGATTTACAGGTCCGTTAGAACCTGGAACAGTTGGCACTCCTGACTTTTTCATAAGTTCTATAGCAGAAATTTTATCACCCATTTGCTCTATAGACTCTTTTGAGGGACCTATAAATTTTATACCACAAGCTTCACAAACTTCTGCAAAATATGTATTTTCAGACAAAAAACCATACCCAGGATGGATTGCATCCGAACCAGAAATTTCTGCGGCTGCTATAATGCTAGGTATATTTAAATAGCTCTCAACAGCACTTGCATGCCCTACACATACAGATTGATCTGCAAGTTTTACATGCATACTTTCTCTATCTATTTCTGAATGAATAGCAACTGTTTTGATACCGAGTTCTCTGCAGGCTCTAATTATCCTACAAGCAATCTCTCCTCTATTTGCAATCAGAACCTTTTTAAACATGAGTTCTCCTATTAGCTATATCAACTTTTTATTTTGCTTGTTTAGGCTGTTCCAGCAAAAATAATTGTTGCCCATATTCTACAGATTGGCCATTTGAAACAAGAATTTTTATTACTTTGCCTTCAACAGAAGACAGAACGTCCTTAATGATTTTCATTGCTTCTATTTGTCCGACTTTTTGTCCTGTAGTTATAATATCTCCTTCTTTTACATATGGAAGCTTATCATTTCCTTGAGAACTTACAAAAGTCCCCACCATTGTAGATTTAATTGCTATAATGGCAGGCTCTTTTGTTTCTTCTATTTTTTGAGATACATTTTTTGCGAATGTAGTGTCTTTAGGGACAACAGATTCCACATCCGTCTTTTTAAAATACAAAGAGTTGTCTCCATTTTTGTATTTCATTTCTTCAATATCAGTATTTTTTATTAGTTTTAAAAAATCTTCAATTTCCTGAGGACTCATTTTAACTCCGTTTTTAACGTAATAAAAATTTAATGTAGAACAGTAAGAGTTTCTCTAAATCCCTAGACTCTTTCCACATATTCTCCACTTCTAGTATCAACTTTTATTTTATCGCCTTCTTTAATAAAAAGAGGGACTCTTATATCTGCGCCGGTTTCTAGTTTAGCCATTTTTGTAAGGTTGGAAACGGAATCACCTTTTATTCCAGGTTCAGCTTGTGCTACTGTCATTTCTAGTATTATAGGAAGATCTATATCAATAAGTTCGTTTTCTAAATAAATAGCTTCGACTTCAAGGTTTTCTTTAAGGAAGGGTACTTTATCTCCTAAAAGTTCTGGAGAAACAGTAATTTGTTCGTACGTGTTCATATCCATAAAATTAAAGTTTGTCCCTTCTTTATATAAGAACTGTTTTTTTTGTCTTGTAACGCTTAATGCATCAAATTTTTCTCCAGACTTAAAAGTGCGCTCTATTGTTCCACCTTTTTTTAGATGTCTTAATTTTACACGCATAACAGCCCCACCTTTTCCCGGCTTATGGTTTTGAAACCATGTTATTTGATAAGGTTCTCCGTCAACTAAAATATTGAGTCCATTTTTAAAATCCGATGTTGAAACCATTCTTTCTCCTAAATATTTCGGGTCTGCCTAAAAACCTTAACGCATATTTTTACTGTACTTTTTTTACACATCTACGTAAAAAACTTGTGCTTATCGCACAATAAGTCCTGAGTTTTTTCTTGCATTTCAAAAATTCACAGGAATTATACGTATTAGGTTTTTTAGAGAACCTCTTGTTTAATATATTGCACAAGTTAAAATTTCGCAGCCAGTTTCTTTTACTAATACAGTATCTTCTATTCTTACTCCAAACTTGTCATCTATATATACACCAGGCTCTACTGTCACAATCATATTAGGCAAAAAAACACCTTCGATGTTAGATGATAACGAAGGCATTTCGTGAATCTCTACACCAACTCCATGTCCTGTAGAGTGGATAAATCTATCTCCAAAACCAGCTTTTTTAATAACTTCTCTTGCAGTTTTGTCTGCCCAAGATATCTTCTGTCCAGCTTTTAAATTACATAAAACAGCATCTTGAGCTGCTTTTACTGTGTTCCAAATTACACACTCTTCACGTCCGATTTTATCTAAAAAATATGTACGTGTCAAATCAGAACAGTATCCATTATAGGAGCACCCGATATCTAAAAGTACTATATCATTTTCTTTTATTTTTGTATTAGAACTTTTATGGTGTGGATTTGCTGAATTAACTCCGCAAGCTACTATAGGAGAAAAACTTTCTGTAACTTGTTTTTTTGCAAACAGTTCTAGAATTTTATAATAGATATCAATTTCACTAAGACCTGGTTTGAGTTCTTTCTTTATAGTGTTACAAACTTCAGACACTATCTGACAGGCCTTTTTTATGCTAGCAATTTCGTTATCGTTTTTAATAATACGACTACTTGTTAGAATACCAACTTTTTTTTCTAATTTGATTTGTTTTTTTGTTAAAGCATTATTTAATAAAATGAAATCATAAGCACTTATATGGGTCGGATCTACTGTGACGTTATTGATAGAATTTTTTCTTAAGATAGTTGCTACACTTTCATGAAAGGGTGTATATGGCCACACTTTAATTTTTGATTTTACAAAAAAGTTTTTAACTTGATTCTCTATCATTTTTGAACATATCGCATAGTAACCATTTTTTGTACATAAAAACCAAAAACCATCAAAAGGCACCCCAGTTAAATAAAAGATATCTTTTTGATTAGTAAAAAGTATAGTGTCAAGCGGGATATTGTGAAAAATTTGCAATTTTTTTTTGTTCATCAGGAATTCCAATAATTAATTTTTGCGACGATAAAACTTTGTAAAGCGTGCATAAGGAGCTATTTAGTTGACAATTATATAATTATTTTGTTACAATGACAACACAACCAGAAACTAGGTTGTAATCAATAATCCACTAGTTGGATAAAACAAGGAGTTGTAGTAATGGCACAAGGTAAAGTTAAATGGTTTAATGACCAAAAAGGGTACGGATTCATTTCTAATGATGACGGATCAGGTGATGTTTTTGCACATTATTCGGCCATTCAATCTGAAGGGTTTAAGTCATTGGCAGAAGGTGACAGCGTCGAATTTGAAGTTGTAAATTCTGACAAAGGTCCTAAAGCAGCAAACATAAAAAAGATTTAACCTACTACAAGTAAAAAGTCTCAAAGGAAATTTTTTGAGACTTTTTACTTGTTATTCAATTAAAGATTTAATCTTTTTTAAAGCAAACAAATACCCATCAATTCCAAAGCCTATAATTTGTCCTGCCGTAATTGGCGCAATATATGATTTGTGCCTAAATTCTTCTCTTTTATATATATTTGAAATATGCACTTCTATTATGGGGACTTCTAAACAAGATAGAGCGTCTCTTATTGCTATAGATGTGTGTGTAAAAGCTGCAGGGTTAATAATAATACCAGAAGTGTCATTTAAACTGTTCTGAATTTTATCTATAATTTTACCTTCATGGTTTGACTGAAAAAGTTCAATTTCTAAATTTAATTCTTTAGCAAGAGCTTTAAGTTGTTGTTCAATATTGCTAATAGTAGCATTCCCATAAAGTGTAGGTTCTCTAACTCCTAATATATTTATATTTGGCCCATTTAGTACAAGAACTTTCTTCATTTTTTAACTCCAATTTTTTAAAACATTTAAAATAATATCATCTTTGACTGAAACACTCTTTACTTTGCCTATTTTAAATATTAAAACAAGATTAATGTTCCCCAGAGGTAGTTTTTTTATCTTTTTTCATTAAATTTAATAATTGTCTAGTATTTATTTTAACATTTAATTTAAAATCTAGAAGGGTTAAAATTTGTTTTACTTCTTTAAAGGTTTTTTTAGAACACAGCTTTAATTTTAAAGAAACTAAACTAGCAAACAGCATGCCAAATATTACAGCTTCTCCGTGCAAAAACTTTTTATAAGAAGTATAAGCTTCTAAAGCGTGTGCAAATGTGTGTCCAAAATTTAAAGTAGTTCTAACTCCAGATATTTCTTTTTCATCTTTTTTTACGACTTGTACTTTATAAAAACAACATTTATATATTATATAATCAAAATTTTTTATAAATCCGTTGATTAATTCTTTCTTTAGATATGTATAAAATTTTCTATCAAAAATTAAGGCATATTTAATAGCTTCAGCAAACCCGTTTTTTATATGCTGACTAGGTAGAGTAATTAAAAAACAAATATTGATCCAGACCAATTTAGGTTGATAAAATACACCAACTATATTTTTACATTTAGTAATATTTACTGCAGTTTTTCCTCCAATTGAAGAATCTATCATAGCAAGGAGGGTTGTAGGTACTTGAATAAAATCTATCCCGCGCATATATGTTGCAGCAAAAATCCAGCAATATCTCCAATTACTCCTCCGCCTAATGCTATGACACAGCTGTTCCTATCAATACTTTCTTTAAGAGCTTTGTTATATAGAAAAGATAGCTTTTTTATATTTTTGCCAGTTTCGCCTGCACTTATAACTGTTGTTTTAACAGAAACTTTGGAATCATTACTTCTTTGTTTTAATAAATTTGATAAGTATTTTAAATGTAATTTTTTTACATTTTTATCTGTAATAATAAAAAATTTAGTTGTTGCAGTTACTTTTTTTAAATTTTTTAAAAAATCATTTTCAGATTGTGAAATTAATATGTTGTATTTTTGGGACTTTAAATTTACAGGTATTAGATTTTTCATGATTTTTACTATATATTTAAAGTTTTTTTGCAATTAAAAATAGAGGTGCTAAGTTCAACTTTCTAATAAAACAATAGAATTAAACTTTCTGATGTTATACCACATCAACATTTGATAATTTAAAATTTTTGTTTTGTCGCAAGTTAACCAAGATATAAACTTAGTTTCATTAAGATTGAAATTATAAGTTTATTATCTACAACCCATTGTATATATTTTATGAGATAATATCAAATAGAGTCTGCCTGACCCATTAATGAAACATTTGTAGCACTAACAAAATTAACGTAATTATTTTCAGTAACAATATTATGGATAGTAGAATTTTGATAATAGTTAGTATTAACTAAATAAACAGGAGTACTTGACAAATCAATATCAGAGCTAGTAAAAGAGAGACTGTTGTTATTAATAAGGAGATTGTCTACTTCAGTAGTATTATTTCCTTGAAAGTATAAGCCAGCAAAGGATATTTGTTCGCAGTTAGAAATAGAAGAACTAATAGAAATGGAATTAGAGGAGATAGAGATAGTATTAGGATGATAAACAGCGCCAGCATCTGAGAATAGGGATAGGAGAGCAACTGTACTTAATTGCAAAAATGTTATATATATTTATTTTCGAAATGTATCTACTCCCTGACTAGACTGAAAATAGGGCAAAGGAAGGAATTATTCATAAAAAGGGAAGATTGGGGGAACCCGAAAGGTCAAGTTAGGTTTTAAAAAAACAAATATAAGTATATAACTAGGTTTTTATGATAATCAAAAAAGACAAAAGTACTATACAAAATTATTTTCAAGACAATTCTGGTGTTTCTGGAGCATACGCTGATTCTGTTGCGATAGCAGAAAACGAAGATGATATTTCTAATTTTTTAATTGAAATGTCTGAAAAACAAATACCAGTAACTATTGTTGGTGCGCTTACAGGAAATACGGCTTCTGGGTTAGCTTTTGGGGGTGTTGTGCTATCGTTAGAAAATTTAAATAATATAGGTGAAATAAAAGAAAATAGTGACAATACTGCTTTTATTACTGTTGGTGCCGGAGCAAGACTCAATGATATAAAAGTAAAAGCTTATCAAAACGGTTGGATGTATCCACCTGACCCTACAGAGAAGAGTGCTTTTATTGGTGGGAATATTGCTACCAACGCTTCTGGATCTAGAGGTTTTAAGTTTGGCCCGACAAGAGATTACGTACAAGCTTTAAAGGTTATTTTTTCAGATGGCTCAAAAAGTTTTATCCAAAGAGGTAAAATATTTTCAGATAAAAATGGAAATATAACATTTGATACAAATAAAGGCACAAAGCATATAAAACTTCCTGAATACAAATTACCTCATATTAAAAATGCAGCAGGGTATTATAATTATCCTGATTGTGATTTAATAGATGTCTTTATAGGCTCAGAGGGGACTCTTTGTGTTATTGTTGAAGCTGTTTTAAAGCTTGTACCTTGTTTTAAAGAAGTTTTTGGAGGCATAATATTTTTTCAAAATCGTGATAATGCATTCATGTTCGTAGATAAAATAAAATTAATTTCTAAAAAAGCAAAAGTAGAGAGGTTAAGAAATTCTATTAACGCTATGTCTTTAGAATACTTTGACAAAAATGCTTTAGATCTCATTAGAGACGATTATCCTCTTATTCCTTTGGACGCTGAATGCGGTATAATGTTTGAACAGGACGTTTACGATGACAGCATAGATTTATTAATTGATAAATGGTATAAGATTATGCAGAAGTATAATGTAAATGATGATAAAGTATGGTTTGCATCAAATTTAGCAGAACTAGAAAAATTTAGAATTTTTAGACATGCAATACCTGAACACATTAACAAAATAGTAAAAAAGAATAAAGTGCCTAAAGTAGGCACAGATTTTGCTGTTCCTGAGGGAAAACTTTCAGATATAGTAGATTTTTGCCAAAAAGAATTTAAGAATTCAGGCATTTTTAATTTAACCTTTGGGCATATTGGTGAAAATCATCTCCATGCAAATATTTTAGCTTCAAATGAAGATGAATATGAAAAATGCAGAAAGTTGTACATTGATATTTGTTCTCAAGTAGTAAAACTAAAAGGAACTGTTTCGGCTGAGCATGGTATTGGTAAACTCAGGCACATTTTTTTGGAAAAAATGTTTGGAAAAGAAGGATTTAAGGAGATGGCAAAGTTTAAAAAAAGTTTTGATAAATCCGCTATTTTATGTCAGGATAATATATTCCCAAGGGACTATTTGTATGAGAAAGTTTGTCACTAAAATAACAAAAAAATGTTTTATTCCTTTTGTTTTATTGTTTACTGTTGTATTTGTTTTTTCTTGTTCTTCTGATCGTTCTTTAAAAAAAGAAGTTTATGCAGGGGGAGGGGCTCCAAAAGATCAAGTCCCGTTTTTACCAAATGCCCGTAAAGGGGTTTTACCCAATGGTCTTACTTACTATATTTTAAAAAATTCTCAACCGGAAAATTTTGCATTGTTAGCCCTAGCGGTAAATGCAGGCTCTGTTCTTGAAAAAAAATGACCAAAGAGGTTTAGCTCACTTTGTAGAGCACATGGCTTTTGATAGTACAAAACATTTCCCTAAAAATGAAATTATAGACTATTTACGTTCTGTTGGAATGCGTTTTGGTGCTGACATTAATGCATCCACAAATTTTGACAATACAGTTTATTTTATGGAAGTCCCAGTACAAACAGATGAACAAAGCATTAAAATTGTTCCAAATAAAGCTTTAAATATTCTTAACGACTGGATGCAACACGTTTTGTTTAATCAAGAAGATGTAGACAATGAAAGAAAAGTTATTCTTGAAGAAAAAAAGACTAAGGATGACCAATGCAGGTGCAAGAATATGGTTGGATAAAGCATTGCCAATACTTTATAGAGGTTCTATGTATGCAAGTAGATTTCCTATAGGGGTGTCTGAAGGTATAGAAAATGCTACTGTCCAACAATTAAAAGATTTTTATAAAACATGGTATCGCCCTGACAATATGGCAATTGTTTTTGTAGGGAATATTGATATTGAATCATTTAAAGAATACATTAAAACTTATTTGGCTTCTATCAAACCAGCACAATCTTATAATATTACAAACAAGGAATTTTTTCGCCCTAAGCCTGCAAAGAAGGAAATACACATGGGCAATGGAGACAAAAGTTCTGTAAGTTTAGGATGGTACGTAAAAGAAAATTATTCTCAAAGCTTAAGTGCAAAGACTTGTGTTTTTGAAGAATACATGAATATAATATTAACAGACCACCTGCGTATGAAGTTAGGAGAAATATATTATATTGCGCCAGTTTGTCTTGCTGATATGTTTTTGGGAGAATTAACTATGGGTGGCAATTTTTCATGTGATCCTAAAAACTCTAAACGTCTTATTAATGTCGTAATTAGTGATATCAATAATATGGCACAGAGTAATATTGAGAAAAATATTTTGGATAAAGCCAAAAAGGCGTGTAAGACGGGATGGGAAAAAAGTATTCAAGATAATTTTGTGATAGCGCGAGGGTATGTTTACATGTCAGTTTTTAATAAAGATGATTTTAATGTGCGTCCCCTTTATTATGATAAAGTAACCCCTGAAGATTAAAAAAATATTGCAAAAAGGCTTTTAGGTGTAGACTATTTTCAAGTTGTTTTAGGTCCAGTAGAAAGTAAGTCTAAGGAATAAGTTTATAAATGAAAATAAATGAAGAAATAATTAATTTACCATTAATACATAAAGGCAAAGTCAGAGATGTTTATGATTTAGGGCAAAGTTATTTAATGGTTGCAACAGATAGAATTTCTGCTTTTGACCATATTATTCCAACAATTATTCCTGATAAAGGGAAAATTTTACATAAATTGTCTATGTTTTGGTTTGATTTTGTTAAGGATATAATTCCAAACCACATTATTACAGGTGATTTTGATAGTTTTCCTTCAACATTAAAGCAATATGGGTATTTAAAAGATAGATCTATGATTGTTAAAAAAGCAAAAAGAGTAGATATAGAGTGTATAGTAAGAGGCTATCTTGCAGGGTCAGGCTGGAAAGAGTACAAGGAATCGCAAACTGTTTGTGGGATAAAGTTACCTAAAGGGCTAAAAGAATCTTCTAAAATTTCAGAGCCTATATTTACGCCTTCTAGTAAAGAAGAAGGTGGGAAACATGATGAGAACATTTCTTTTGAAGAGACAGTGAAAAGAGTAGGTATCAAGACAGCAGAGAATCTAAAAAATATTTCTTTATCACTTTATAAAAGAGTAAATGAATATGCTATTTCAAAAGGGATAATTCTTGCAGATACGAAACTTGAATTTGGTTTTTATAATGATAAATTGCTACTAATAGACGAAATTTTTACTCCTGACTCTTCAAGATTTTGGGAAATAGGTGTTTATAAAGAGGGGCAACCTCAAGATAGTTTAGATAAACAATATGTCAGAGATTACCTCGAAAATATAAAATGGGATAAAACTTCTCCTGCACCCATGCTTCCAAAAGACGTTGTAGATAAGACGCTTGCTAAGTATATTAATGCTTATGAAAAGTTAACCGGGAGATTTTTAGTATAATAAATACAGGTTTTTTAACGCAGCAGTGTCCAAAAAGACGCAGTAAGGATATATGTTAAGGTTTTTAAGAGGCCCATAATGTTTTGTATAGAAGTTTTTACAAAAAATGAGTTCAAAGACTCTCGTGGAGAGCATGTTCTATCCGACATTATTTCATTAGACTTTAATTGTGTGAATAAAGTAGAATATTGTAGCTTATATTTAATAGATGGAAAATTATTTTTAAAAGAAGTTAAACTAATAGCTTCTTGTTTGTTGAGCGATAAGATAACAGAAAGCTATAGCATAACAAAATATGATACAGAAAATCCCAGCTATCTCTTTAATAATAATGTTGTTACTTCTAAAGCCGTGATAGATGTTTTATATAAAAAAGGTGTCACAGATACAGTTTCAGCTAGTGTTATTAAAGCTGTCAAAGATTTAGGTATAAACAAAAATATAGAAGTTAAAACAGGCCATAGATATTATTTATATGGGAAACTTTCTAAAACAATTTTAGATGGTATAGCATGTAAACTGCTTTCTAATACTTTGATTCAAGAATATAAAGTTAATGGTCTAAAATGAAATCTGTAACTATTGTAGAAATTCTAAACTTGTCAGATAAGCAGCTAATAGATTTGAGCAAGAAGAAAGTTTTATCTCTGTCTCTTGCAGAGATGAAAGTTGTACAGAGATATTTTAAAAAACTTAAACGCAATCCAACTGATGTTGAAATAGAAACAATAGCCCAAACATGGAGCGAACATTGCAAACATAAAACTCTTACAGGAATAATAGAATACATTCAAACTGATAACGGCAAAAGAACAAAAAAAATATACAACAATTTGTTAAAAGAAACCATTTTTAGAGCTACTGTAGAATTAAACAAAAAATGGTGTTTGTCTGTTTTTAAAGATAATGCTGGTATCATAGATTTTGACTCAAAAAACGGAGTAGCATTTAAAGTAGAGACGCATAATCATCCTTGTGCACTAGAGCCCTATGGAGGAGCTGCAACTGGTGTAGGTGGTGTTATAAGAGATATTTTAGGTGTTGGGCTAGGTGCAAAACCTTTAGCTAATACTGACGTTTTTTGTTTAGGTAATCCAAACACTAAAGCTTCAAAAGTTCCAAAAGGCATGCATCATCCTAGAAGGATAGCAAAGGGTGTTGTTTCAGGCGTCAGAGATTATGGTAATAGGATGGGTATTCCAACAGTAAACGGAGCTGTTTATTTTGATGATGGATATATGGCTAATCCACTTGTTTATTGTGGAACTATGGGTATAATTCCTAAAAGCAAAATAGAAAAAAAAGTAAGTCCTGGCGACTTAATTTTAGTTGTTGGTGGGAAAACAGGTAGGGACGGCATACATGGTGCAACATTTTCGTCTATAAACTTAGATCAAAGCTCTGATGTTAGTGCAGTGCAGATAGGAAACCCTATAGTAGAAAAGAAAGTCCTAGACGCAATGTTAAATGCTAGAGATTTAAATCTCTCCAGAGCCGTTACAGATTGTGGAGCTGGCGGGCTTTCTAGCGCTATAGGCGAACTCGGAGAAAAAATTGGAGCTATCGTTTATCTTGATAAAGTGCCTTTAAAATATAGCGGGCTTTGTCCATGGGAAATTTGGGTTTCTGAAGCTCAAGAGAGAATGGTTTTTGCTGTACCTCCAAAAAATAAGGAAAAAATAGTAGAAGTATTTAAAAAAGAAAACGTTGAAGCAGTTTTTGTTGGTCAGTTTACAAAAGGCAAAAAACTTATACTTAAATATGGCAACGACATAGTTGCAAATATGGACATGCCTTTTTTACATGATGGTCTTCCCAAACCTACAAGAAAAGCAAAATGTAATATAAAAGAAGAAAAATTACAAAAAGCTTTTACATTAACTTCTCTTGAACTTTCAAAAGTTTTAAAAAATATACTTGCAGACTTAAATGTATGTTCTAGAGAATGGATTATAAGGCAGTATGACCACGAAGTTTTAGGGCAAACTATTGTAAAACCTTTACAAGGCAATAATATTGAAGTTTCTGGTCCAGGAGATGCTGCGGTTATTTTCCCTCAATCTATAATAAAGGGGACAAAAAAAGGCATAGTTTTATCTAATGGGCTAAATCCATCGTATGGAAAAATAAACACTTATAAAATGGCTTCTTCAGCTATAGAAGAAGCTTTAAGAAATGCTGTTTGTGTAGGCGGCAATATAGAAAAGTTAGCGATTTTAGACAACTTCTGTTGGGGTAACCCAAACGAACCTGAAATTTTAGGAAGTCTAGTGCGCAGCGCAAATGCGTGTTATGACATGTCGAAAGCGTTCGATGTTCCTTTTATATCTGGTAAAGATAGTTTGCATAATGAGTATTTTATTGATGGTAAGAAATTTTCTATACCTCCAGCTTTGCTTATTTCTGCGGTAGGTGTTATAGAAAATATAACAAATACTATTACAATGCCTTTTAAAAATGCTGGAAACAAAATATATGTTTTAGGTATTACAAGAAACGAGTTAGGCGGATCTGTTATTTCTAAAATAAAAAATATAAAAAATGGGGTAGTCCCTAATGTTTATCCAAAAGAGTCTAGGTCAATAATGAAAGGCATATATAAAGCTATAGGTAAGGGGTTAATAGAAGCTTGCCATGATGTTTCTGAAGGTGGTCTTGCAGTTGCTATAAGTGAAATGTCTTTTGCTGCTGGGAAAGGAGCACAAATAAATGTTGGTTCTATTAAAACTGCTAGTAATATGTCAGCAGCTGAAATATTATTTTCAGAATCTAATGGCAGATTTATAGTTGAGGTAGCTCCTCATAACGAAAATAAATTAAAAAAAGTTTTTAAAGGTTTAAGTGTTTCAGAAATAGGATATATAACTGATAATGATTTCATATTGTTTGAAATCCAAAAAGAAAAAATAAGATTTAAAGAAAAACTAACAAATCTTTTAAATACCTGGAAATCCACGATAGAGTTTTAGGGAAAACCAATTAACTGCTATAGATGGAATTTAGTGACTTAAACTTAAGGTGTCCCAAGGATAGTAAGGGAAAGTCAAAAAGATGTATAATGAGACTATATACGTAATTTGATAAAAAGAAAAAGAGGAAAAATATATTTTCTCTCGAAATAAATTTTAAATAGGAATAATTAAGTGAAAAAAGAAATAGTTGTTAATAGAAGTTTAGAAGAAACAAGAGTTGCTGTTTTAGAAAACGGCAGACTATTTGATTTATTCATAGAGAGAAGAGAATCTGAAAAAATATTAAATAATATTTATAAAGGGACAGTACAAAATATTGTACCAGCTCTTGGTTCTGCTTTTGTTGACATTGGCTTTGGCAAGAGTGCGTATTTAGGGGTTGATGATATAGTAGATCAGAAAGAAGAAAAAAATATTGAAAATATGATTAAAGTTGAGCAAGAAGTTATGGTCCAGATATATAAAGAACCTATAAGTACAAAGGGACCTAAAGCAACTATGGACATTTCTCTTCCCGGAAGACTTTTAGTATATATGCCTTTTAGTAATAACATAGGTGTATCTAAAAGCATTGAAGACAAACAGGAATACGATAGGTTAAAGAATATAGTTTCTAAAATAAAAAAAGATATGCCAGGCGGCATAATAGTTAGGACTGAAGCAGAAGAAGCTAGTGAACAGGAAATAAAAAGTGAAATAAAATATTTGTTGAGGCTTTGGGCGTCTATAGTTTCAAGATTTAATAATACAAAAGCAATGAGTCTTGTTCATAAGGATTTGGGCATAGTATTTCAAACTGTAAGGGATTATTTTTCAGAAGATGTTGTAATGATGCATATAGATTCAAAAAAAGAGTTTACAGATGTCAGTGACTTTGTAAAAATAGTATCTCCAGAATTTATAGATAGAATTATACTTTATGATGGAAAATTGCCTATTTTTAAAACATATGGAATTGATGAAGAAATAAAAGCACTTCGTTCTAATAAAGCGCGTTTAGAATCAGGGGGATATATTATAATACAAGAAGCAGAATCTCTTTGTGCAATAGATGTCAATAGCGGAAAGTTTACTTCTAAAACTTCTCAAGAAGATACAGCACTATTTACAAACTTAGAAGCTGCTGCAGAAATAGCAAGACAATTAAGACTTAGAAATATTGGTGGTATTATTGTTATAGATTTTATAGACATGAGAAAGCCTGAACATAAACACAAAGTTTTAGAAAAATTGCGTGATGCCACAAAAGGCGATAAAGCTAAAATAAAGATATTGCCAATAACAAGGTTAGGTTTAATAGAAATGACTCGTCAAAGAAAGAGGGAATCTTTATTTTCTCTTTTAGGCGATACTTGTCCTATATGTAAAGGTTTAGGCCTAGTACTTTCTAAAGAATCTATTTTTATTAACGTTTGCAATGAGATGGTGCAATTAAATATTGATGGATATTATGGAAAAATTACAATTAGAGTAAATCCTGATGTTGAGGAATATTTTAAAAAAAGAATTGTAAGACTTAAAGAAATATTTAATACAAAATTTGAAATAAAAGCTAGCTTAGAAATTGCTAGAGAAGAATACGAAATAGTTTTTGAATAAATTTTTTCATTTTATGTATTAAGTTCTATATAAGCGCCATAGATGTCGTATATATTAAAAAAGCTAGATATGTTGATAGAGTTATTAGTGAAGGAGAAAGTAGAATTAATGATATTATTTGAAGGAAGGATATTGAAAATAGCATTACTTAACAAAGAAAAAGAGCCATATATGTAAGAGTAATTTAAATCATTATAAACGATTATAATGATTTAAATTACTCTTACAGAATTAGAAGAACAGATAAAGGAGTCTTTAAGAGGAACATTGGAATCACCATATGAAACAGAAGAAGAAGCAAAAGGGAAGTCAACAGAGCCGTAGATGTTGTTGTATGGCATAGTAGAATGAATAACAAGAGAGTTATTAGAAGAGACATTAAAGTTAGAAGAAAGCCAAGGGGAAGAATAAACATCACTAAGAGGAGTATTAGTCCTTGATTTTCTTGCTTTGATTTTTTAGATTAAATTAAGACTAGATTAAACATAAAGCATTATGTTTTAAAATAAAAAATATATAATTATTTATATTTTTAAAGAATATTTATGAAGGAATTGACAATAGGCATCCAGACATTTGATAAAAAATGAGAGTGTATAACTTTATTTAATAAAGAGGCAGAGTTTTTGTGAGTGGTATTTTATATGCAATTGCAACCCCTATAGGTAATTTAGAAGATATAACTTTAAGAGCGTTGCGTATTCTTAATGAATGTGATTTAATTGCTTGTGAAGACACAAGACAAAGTTTGAAGTTATTATCACATTTTAAATTATCTAAACCTTTAATAAGTTTTTATTCTTACAATGAACAACATAGAATTAAAGGTTTAATTGATAAGCTTTTAAATGGAAAAAAAATTGCGCTTATTTCTGATGCTGGTACTCCTGGAATTTCTGATCCTGGATATAGTTTAATTAAGGAAGCCATATCCAGGAATATAAAAGTTGAGGTTTTGCCTGGTGCAAATGCTGTAATAACAGCACTTGTAGGATCAGGGCTTCCTATGGATGGTTTTATATTTTGCGGTTTTTTAAAAAGAAAACCTAGCAAGATAAAAGCAGAACTTGCAGGACTCACAAATTTAGGGAAAACAATTGTTTTTTATGAATCACCTCACAGAATTTTAAAAACTATAGAAATATGTTTAGAGGTTTTTGGGCAAGATTCTCAGATTTGTCTTGCAAGAGAAATGACAAAAAAGTTTGAAGAGTTTATAAGAGGGACAATAAAAGAAGTTTTTGAAAATATGAAAAGTAAAAAATCTATACTTGGGGAATTTGTTATATTAGTATATCCCATAAGCTTGGAGAACAGATGGTAAAAGTAGGTATTGTTGGAATAACAGGTTATACAGGTGAAGAACTTTTAAAAATTTTAATTTCTCATCCGAATGTAAAAATAACAGGTCTTTATGGAAGAAGTACTTCAGGCCAAGGATCTTTAAAGGATGTCTATCCAAAATTCGAGAATTTAAATTTAATTATAGAGTCTTTAGATATAGATAAAGTTTCCAAAAGTTGTGATTTAGTATTTTTAGCTTTACCACATGGAGTTGCTTTTGAATTAGTGCCAAATTTTGTTAATAAGGGTGTTAAAGTTATAGATTTATCTGCAGATTTTAGATTAAAAGATGTAAATACTTATGAAGAGTGGTATAAGGTTAAACATACCGGGAAAGATTTTATATCAAAGGCAGTTTATGGTTTATCAGAAATTAATTTTGATATTATAAAAACAGCTTCTTTAGTTGCAAATCCTGGCTGTTATCCTACTAGTATTGCTTTAGGCTTAGCTCCGAGTATAAAGGGAAATTTTGTTGATTTAAATGGTATAGTCATAGATTCTAAAAGCGGTATTTCAGGAGCCGGGAGAAAGAATGCTCAAGAATATTTTAGGAGTGAGCATCCAAATTTTAAAGCTTACAAAATAGCTGGAACTCATAGACACATTCCTGAAATAGAACAAGAACTTTCAATTTTGTTTGGAGAAACTGTTATAGTGAATTTTACTCCACATATTATACCAGTAGAAAGAGGTATGCTTTCTACTATTTATTTAAATTTAAAAAAGCCTGCTAGTTCAGATGAAATTTTAAGTTATTACAAAAGTTTTTATAAGGATAAGTCATTGATTAAAGTTTTTGAGGATGGAGATTTGCCTTCAATAAAAGATATTGTAAATACAAATTATTGTTGTATTGGCCTAAAAGTTGATAAAAGAACAAATAAGCTTATTATAATTTCAGTCATAGATAATCTTATTAAAGGTGCTTCAGGACAGGCTGTACAGAATATGAACATAATGTTTGGTTTAAAAGAAACTACAGGTTTAATATAAATTGAATAAAACTTTAAAAATTTTATCTAAAGACAAAGACTCGCATTTAAAAACTTCTCAAATAATAAAAAACGGTGGTATAGCTATTGTTCCTACAGAGACAGTTTACGGGTTTGCAGTGGACGCTTTTAATATTGATGCGCAAAAAAAAGTGTACCAAATTAAGGGTAGAAGTCACAAAAAGCCGCTTATCTTGATGACTAAAAATTTAGATAGTATAAGGTCTATTGTCAATATTCCACAAAAAGCTTTAATAATTGCAAAAAAGTTTTGGCCTGGTCAGCTTACATTAATATTCCCGACAACAGAACTAGGTAAAATTGTTTCCGGTGGGAGGACTAATCTAGGAGTGAGAATTCCTGATGATGAGTTTATGTTAAAAATGCTTGCAGTTTTAGATTCTCCAGTGTTTACAACCTCTGTAAATGTTTCAAGTAAAAAAAGTGCAAAAGATATAAAAGAAGCTTTAATTTTTGATAATGTGGTAGATATTATTGTTGATGGTGGTAAATGCAAATATTCTTTTGAGTCTACAGTTATAGATATGGTAAAATTTCCTTATATTGTTGTTCGCAAAGGATGCTTAGATACTAATAAAATAATGAAATATATATAGAGTTTCATACAGACTCGTAAGTGTGAGGGAAAAAATGGAAGAATTAAAAAAGCATGATGTAGAAGTTTATGAAGTGTTAGTTCAGGAGCTTAAAAGGCAAAGAGAAACTATAGAGCTTATAGCTTCAGAAAATATTACTTCGCATTCTGTGATGCAAGCTCAAGGCTCTTGCCTTACAAACAAATATGCTGAAGGATATCCTGGCAAACGTTATTATGGTGGTTGTGAATTTGTAGATATAATTGAAAATCTTGCAATAGAAAGAGCAAAAAAACTTTTTAATATGCAGTTTGCAAATGTGCAACCACATTCTGGTGCGCAAGCAAATTTTGCAGTGCAGCTTGCTCTTTTAAAACCTGGTGATACGATAATGGGTCTTAGTTTAGCGCACGGCGGGCATTTAACACATGGTAGTCCTTATAATGTTTCTGGAAAATGGTTTAATATTGTAACTTACAATGTGGATGAAAAAACTGGACTTATAAATTATGACGAAATTGAAAATTTAGCTTTAGAGCATAAACCTAAATTAATAATCAGTGGAGCGAGTGCCTATTCAAGAGTTTGGGAGTGGGAAAAAATATCTACAATTGCAAAAAAGTTTGGAGCTTACCATATGGCAGATATAGCTCATTATGCAGGTCTTATTGCAGCAGGTATTTATCCATCTCCTTGTGAATATGCTGATGTTGTAACATCTACAAGTCACAAAACACTTAGAGGGCCTAGGGGAGGATTGATCCTTACAAATAATCCAGATATTGCAAAAAAAATCAATTCTGCAGTTTTCCCTGGAGCACAAGGTGGTCCTTTAATGCATGCTATAGCCGCAAAAGCTGTATCTTTCGGGGAAGCTTTAAAACCAGAGTTTAAAGAATATCAAAAGCAGGTTTTAGCTAATTCTAAAAAATTGTCTCAAGTTTTAGAAGAGTCTGGTTTAAAAATAGTTTCTGACGGTACGGACTGCCATATGTTTTTAGTTGACTTAAGACCTTTGGGTGTTAAAGGTAAAGATGCGCAAGAAGTTTTAGAGAAAGCAGGAATTACTTTAAATAAAAATGGAATCCCGTATGATCCAGAAAAACCATCCATAACTTCAGGTATAAGGATAGGTTCTCCTGCTGTTACAACAAGAGGAATGAAAGAGCATGAAATGACAAAGATTGCTCAATCTATAGTGAAAGTTTTAAAAAATATTAATGATCAAAAAGTAATCAACGAAGTTAGAGAAGATATGTTAAAGTTATGTAAGAATTTCCCTATTTATAATAGCTTAGAGTATTAATAGATTTATATGGTCCATATAAAAGATGTAAAGCGTATCTTTGTCTGCTCCATGTCTTTTTCGTCCAGACAATTATAAAATATTAGTTATAAACCTCAGGGAATTTGACAACTTCTCGTCTTTAGTGTATAATACTTCAACATATTTGGGGACGTGGTGTAGCCTGGTTTAACACACTGCCCTGTCAAGGCAGAGACCGCGGGTTCAAATCCCGTCGTCCCCGTATGACGTTTTTACTACAACTATTAAGAGTTGTTCCGGTTGCTTGGGTTAGTTTTGTAATAGTTAAAGATTTTTCCTTAATTTCTTGATTTATGCGGGACAAGGTGTTAAAAGGTTCATGGTAGTTAGGTATAACTTCCCTGCCTTTTAATATTGAAATCCCGCATATTTCTTTTATTATTAAAGCTTTATCTTCGTAGCTGCTTTCCTTATACACCTGCTCTAACTCATTTATAAAGAAAAACAGAGCTTTGGCTTTTTGGACTGTTTTCTTTTCGTCAGTATTGCAAAGGGCAAGTTCATTTTTAAGCCCTATTATTGTTTCGTTTAACTCCTTTTCTTTTCTTTCAAACATCTCTAAATTGTTTGTCTTGCCTTTGATATGCAAATCGTAAAGCCTATTCATTTGTTTTAGGCTATTATCATATTCATCCTGTAAAATATCCCGCTTATTTTGCTCTATAAAGGTTTGTTTTTCTGCAATAATGTCTATTGTCTTTTGTAAGATGTTTGTGATGTCTTTGGGGATATGAACGGCTTTGACAACGGAAAATAAGACTTTATCGGCATAATCTTCTTCAGATATATAACCCTTAATCTTATGGTCTTTTTGGTGTCCGCACCTATAATATCTGTATTTTTTTGCCTTTTCAGGATTTTTCGGATTTTTGATTACATACGCTCCCGTAACAGAACGCTTACATTCATAGCATTTACATAACCCACTTAAATAATAGTCAGTTTCGTCTTTGTTATAGGGTCTATTCTCGTCTCTTAACGCGGCGTTTGCTCTATCCCATAGAGCTTTGCTTATAATAGGCTCGTGGTTGCCGGGATATAGTTTTTCTTTCCAAATAAAAATACCATAATAAAAAGGATTTGCTATAACCCTTTTAAGAGTTGTAAACGTCATTCTCTCACCGTTATTTTCGCCCTTATGCGGATTTCTCAAGCCAAGTTGAAATAACATGTCGGCTATCTTAGAAGGAGAGTAATGCCCTTTAACGGTCAATTCAAACAATTTAACTACTAAAGGGGCGTAAACTTCATCTTTAACTACATCTCCGTTCTCATTACGGAGATACCCGACAGGTGGATAATGCGGATAATCTCCTTGTTCCGCTTTCTCTGTAAGCTCCATTTTTGCTTTACGGGAAATATCGTTAGACATTTTCTTTGCAACGGCAGTTTCAATATCAAGCATAAATTCATCGTCAGAAGAATAATTTTTATTGTATATCTTATTAGTTCTGGAAAAATGAAAAGTTTTGTTATAATCAAACATCAATTCTCTCATTCTCATTTTGTCAAAATCGTTCCTCGTAAGGCGGTCTAAAACCTAACTTGACCGCTTTAACGAAAAAAAGGGGAAATCACTCATAAAAAAGGAAAGAATGGGGGAACCCAAAAGGTCAAGTCAGGTAATGATTCTTACGTAAGTGTTCTGTTTCACAGCCGCAAAGGAAAGTGCGAAGAAGAGTGTTGCCTTGACTCCTATGCTTATTTAAGTTACAATATAAGCACGAGAATCAAGGATTGTTTATGAATCAACTTAAATATTTGTTTAAAAAGAAAGGCGGTATTCTTACCGCATCAGAGGCAAATGCCGTCGGTATATCCAACGAACGACTGCGGTTGCTTGTTAAAGACGGTGTCCTTGAACGCGTTGCTTATGGCATTTATGCTTCGCATGATATTTTGCCCGACAAGATGTATATCTTTCAAAAACGAAGACCTAAGTTAATCTACTCCCACGAAACAGCGTTATTCCTTCATAACCTTACCGACAGAGACCCTATAAATTACAGCGCTACAGTTCCATCGGGGTATAATACTAAAGGTCTTAAAAAAGACGGCTTAACTGTTTTTTTCATAAAATCAGATTTGTATAAAAAAAATATCGTAACAATGGAAACAAGTTTTGGGCATAAAGTATCCGTCTACGGACTTGAAAGGACGATTTGCGACTGTATAAGAAGCCGCAACCAAATGGACATAGCCGTTGTTATGCAGGCGCTTAAACAGTATTCAAAACGCAAGGATAAGAATATTAGCCTGCTTATGAGGATAGCCGGAGAGTTCGAAATAACGAAGATTTTGCGAGGGTACATGGAGGTCTTGTTGTGAAAACATCTACTCAGTTAAAAGCTCTGATAAGAAACTTGGCCGAGAAGAAAAACATCAACCCTGAAGTCATTTTGCGCAACTTTATGTTAGAACGCTTGCTTGAACGCATTTCGGTTTCAAAGTATAAAAACAATTTCATACTCAAAGGAGGTATGCTTATATCGGCGATGGTTGGCATAGGCACGCGCGCCACTATGGATATAGACACTGTTCTTAAGAAAAGAAATTTCTCGGAAGCAGACATCGAGGCAGTGATTAAGGAAATCTTAAGCATTCCCATTGATGACAATGTTAAGCTGACTTTTAAAAAGATAGAAGAACTACACGAAGAAGCAGATTACCACGGCTACCGTGTTTCTATTGAGGCGGTTTTGGATAAGACGAAACAGATGATAAAAATAGACGTCAGCACCGGAGATTTTGTAACGCCCAAAGAAATCAGGTATGACTTTCAGTTAATGTTTGAGAACAGAAGCATACCCCTTATGGCGTATAACGTGGAGACGGTTCTTGCAGAAAAACTTGAGACCATTCTCTCACGCGACATCACTAATACCAGAATGAGAGACTTCTACGACATCTATGTCTTAACAAAAACTCACAGCTTTGATAAAAAGATTTTTAAGAGCGCGTTAGAAAAGACTTCCCAAAACCGTAACACAACGCCGCAGGTAGCAGAAGCAAGGAGCATAATAGAAGCCATTGAAACGAATTTTCTTATGGCTGATTTATGGAAAAGATACCAGAAAAAATACGCTTATGCGGTAGACATCACTTGGCCAATGGCGATGGACTCTGTGAAACGGTTAAGTTTACTGTCTTAGGCGCCAGCCAGTACGCGTTAAGAACGTACTGCACCTCTACCCGGGATATAATGTCGCATTCCTACTACCAACTACCTTAAATATCCTTATCAATCGTCCTTTGTCCGACTTCACGGCGTCGGACAGTCATATCGATAATGGGAATTGAGTTAACGGCAGTGTCGGGACTGCGTCCCTAGTCATTCGGAATCGGCTGCCGGAACGGATGTCAGGAGACCCCGAACTACCAGCACGTTTACGTTTTGTTTGTTTATGCTTCTATAGATTTTTTGTAAGATTGTTCCATAGTAAATACATAGGGCTAAGGCTGGGAGGCATTATCCGGCGGTATTATTGGGCTTATCCAAGGATGGCATAGATATGAGGCTTAATCTGTGCAAACCTTTTGACTTTGCTTATGAAATGTAGCCTAAGATGCTCAGCAGCTAATTGGTTGTAGAGGCTGGATATTAGCCCCCGTATTATCGATGCTTAAACTTTTAGTATAATTAAAAGCCTCAAACTCGTTATTTTTCAACGGGATTTGAGGTTTTTCTTTTGCCGCATAATCTATGTTTTCTTTGATGTCTGCCAAGTAATTAATAGCTGACTTGATCGGTAAAAGGAAAAAAGGAAGAATTTATTCATAAAAAGGAAGGAAAGGGGGACCCCAAAAGGTCAAGTCAGGTGACAGAAGAGATGGTTGAAGATTTAATGTTGAAACGTCATCCCATTTCTTTAATAAATTTGCCGTCAAGCAATCAGGATTTAACATTTGAACAGCTTAAAATTTACTATGCCGAAAAAGGCAAGAAATTGAGCGACCATTTTGCGACAAATTTATATTTCCGCACTCCCGAAGGCAAATATAATCAATTAGCCAATATGTTTGCCGATAAAAACCGCGTTTTTATCCGTCTTGCAAAATGGGTAGGAACAGACAAATCCACTTTAATTCAAAATGAAGAATACGGCGACCAATGCCTGATAACTGCATTAAAAAGAGTTTTAGGAAGGTTAGATGTTGACAATATAACGCAAGCCAAAAAAGGCAATCCTTATCGCATAGAAAAGTGATATGTTGATACCGAAGTATTGAAAGAAGCGGTTATAAATGCTTTTGTCCACAACAATTACTCTCACAGCGATACGCCGATTTTTGAGATTTACGCTGACAGATTTGAAATAACAACTTACGGCGATTTGCTTGGATGGATTTCCAAAGAAAATTTTTTCACAGGGATGTCAAAACCGAGAAATCCTGAAATTATGCGAATTTTTAAAGATCTTGAACTTGTAGAACATTTAGGCTCTGGCATTCCAAAAATAGTAGAACATTACGGAAGAGACGCATTCTATTTTTCAAAAGACGCAACCAGAACATTTTTGAAGTTTGATAAGACTTTGGAATAAGAGATTGTTGATGAAGTCGCTTTAAAAAGTAAGAAGAAAGGTAAAGAGAAAAGTATAGAGAAAAATATAAAGAAAACACCTGAAAAAATGCTATTTGCTATAAGAAGTAATCCGACTACAACAATACTTGGAACAGCTGCTATAAGTAAAAATCTCAAAAAATTAAAAAACCAAAACAAAATCCGCCGCGTCGGTCCCGACAAAGGCTGACATTGGGAAGTAATAGAGTAAAAAAATATGCAAAAATACAGGCTGTCCGTAATTTCGCATCTGACGCCGAATACAAGTTTAAGGAGTTTGTGGCACAGATTAAAACTGCGACAAAGCGGTGCAGCTTTACTATGGAAGCGCTTTTTGAAGCAATATCTTAGAAATACAAATACATGCATCCGCTAAATTTAAATTAAGATGACTATTATGCAAAAAAATTATAATGCTTTAATGTCAAAAACAAATTAACATCCTGTTGTCTGATCAAGTATTAGAAAAAGAGGCAATAAGGCAATAATATAATAGTTAAAATAGGTTATTTCGGTGATAATTTAGTTTCAAGACCAGAAGGTAGAAAGATTTTTTTGTCCACCCCGTGCTTATATTATAGATAAAGGAGAAAAGGAATTTGTTTTGGATTTTACAGTTGAAGTTTTAACTCCGTAGTGGATAGACGAATTTGTTTTTAATTTAAAGAAAGAGTTTTCACAAGTAGAAGTATCTTATAAAAATATAAATAACCCGTCTGTTTTAGAATCATTAAATAAAACCTAAATATATGGCATAAAGCAAAACCCACAAAGCCGCTTGTCCGAAGATGAAATCATAGGCCGGCGGTTTTTGTCTTTATATATTCCTCTATATACAAATTTTTAGTATAATGAAAATATGAATGAAATATTAGATAACATTACAAATTGGGTAAAGCTTGAAAAAGTTGATGATATTGTTTTGTATGAAAATTATTATAAGACAAGAAATTTGTTCCAGGCGGAATTAAATAAATTTATGATTGAAACAAAGGATTTTTTGCTTACTGCTGTTATCGGTGAAGTTGGCAATAATTCTTATGACCATAATTTAGGTAATTGGAAAGATATAGTTGGTATTATTTTTGTTTATGATTATGCTAATAAAACTATTATTTTGGCAGACAGAGGGCAAGGAATAAAAGAAACTTTATCAAAAGTTAAAAATGATATTCAAACCGACGAACAGGCTATAAATATTGCTTTAAATGAAATAATTTCTGGTAGAGCTCCAGAACAAAGAGGGAATGGCTTAAAATTTGTTTCAAAAATAATAAAAATGAAAAATTGGTATTTGTATTTACAATCGGGAAAAGGTAGTATAGAAATATCAAATAGTAATGCTCATTTTATGACAAAACCTGACTATATTCACGGTTGCTTGGCAGTAATTAAGTATTAGGAGTAAAATCATGAAAATTCAAGTATCAAAATTTGGAAATTTATTAGTTTCAAGACCAGAAGGTAAAGAAGCCTTTTTGGCAGCAAAAGCATATACATTAAAAGCAGGCGAATCAGAATTCA
>JAISYS010000043.1 GCA_031269735.1 Candidatus Endomicrobiellum cubanum
CCAAGGGGAAGAATAAACATCTATTTTCCCACACTCAGGATTAGAAGAGTCAGTAATAGTACTATTGCCAGAGATGTTGTAATTAGGACTATTAGTGATATTAATAATTTGAGCAAAAGCAAAGGAATATTTGTTAATTTGCTATAATCATAATGTTTATTATGATTAATTTTTTTACTAGATTGATTGATAAATCGAGGGGTACATGGAAAATTTGAGACAACATTTGGAAATGTTATATGATTTACAAAGTTATGATAATAAAATAAATAATTTAAACAAACAGATACAGGAAGCTATTCTAGATATTGAAAGAAAAAAGGAAGATTTACAAAATAGACGTACAGAACTAGATAACATAAAAAGGTCTTTTGTTGAAATAAATTCTATAAAGAAAGAAAAAGAGGCATTTCTTAATTCTAAGGAAGAATTAATATCTAGACATTCTCTAGAATTAAATACAGTAAAATCTAATGAAGTATATAAAGCTCTTCTATTAGAAATAGAAAAAATTAAAGCAGATAAAAGTATAATTGAAGATGAAATTTTGCAACTTATGGATACAGTTGATAAAGAAGCTTTAGTTATAAAAAATTTAGAAAAAGACTTTCAAGATTTTGATAGCAAAATAAAAAGAGATATTTTAGAAATAGAATCTTTAATTGAAAATAAAAAAAAAGAAATAGCAATAGTGGAAGTTGATAGACAAAAACAAGAATCTAAAATAAATAAGTCTATATTTTTGCAGTATGAAAGGTTGAGGGAGGGACGTGATGGAATTGGTCTTGTTTTAGTTGATGGAGAAAGTTGTGGAGCTTGTGGTATGGTTTTAAGACCACAGTTAATTAACCAAGCTCAAAAAGCACAAGAATTAGTTTTTTGCGATAATTGTTCTAGAATATTGTTTAAAAAATAAAAAAGTTTTTATAGAGATCAAAATACTCCTATAAAGATGGGTATGCAATCGCTTTATGCTATAGTTTAATTACTATAGATGTAAAGAGGAAAGTCCGAACTTTAACTATGTATATTAATTATGCATAGTAAACGGTAATAGGTAATCCCTATCGCTTGTAAGAGTAGAGGTGCGAACAGAGACGCTTTTTATAGAAATGTAAAAAGTATCCTTGTAATAGGATAAGTTTTGTAGTAATACAAAATGTGAAACGGCTAAATCCTTACCGGAAAGCAAGGCTGAATTTTGGCCGCTTGATCGTTAAAAGCGATTTTAACGACAGAGAAATGATTGCACTTTTAATTATTATTAAAAGACAGAATTCGGTGTACAATCCATCTTTAATTAGGCAATAGTTTTAAAGGTATGATTTTATGGAAATAGTTATTTGTATAGTTACAGGTTTTTTGGGCGGTTTTTTTGGTGGTATTTTTGGTGTGGGTGGAGCAAGTGTTTTAATCCCTCTCATGCTTATACTTTTAAAAATGAGTCAACATCAGGCTCAAGGGACGTCTCTTGCTGTAATAGCTTTAAGTTTTTTTTCTATGCTAGTATATTATAAAAAGGGGCATGTAAACCTTACAGTAGCTGCTTTAATAGGACTGGGATTTGTGATAGGCGGTTTTTTTGGTGCGAGCATTGCTGATATGTTGCCAGAAAATATTTTAAAGAAATGTTTTGCAGTAGTACTTTTATTTACTGCCGTAAAAGTATTTATATCCAAATAAGGTCTTAACAATAAATGTATCATATTTCTGTAATGCCTTTAGAAGTATCAAGTTATTTAGTTAATAAGTTAGATGGTTTATACGTTGATTGTACTTTCGGTGGTGGAGGACACACTTCTTATCTTCTTGATAAATTTCCTAACATAAAAATTATTGCTTTTGACTGGGATGAAGATGCTTCTAATCAATTTGTTGAAAATAAAAAAGACTTTGACAACAGAGTAACTTTTATAAGAGACAACTTCAAAAATATTAAACAAGCTCTATCAAACATAGATGTTTACAAAGTTGATGGTATTTTAGCTGATATAGGGGTTTCATCTAAGCAATTTGATGATTTGTCTAGAGGATTTTCTTTTAATGCTAATGTTTTAGACATGAGAATGGATATAAGAAACCCATTGACAGCCAAAGAAGTAATTAACACTTATTCTAGTAAAGATTTAGCAGATATTTTTTATAAATATGGGCAAGAATATAGGTCAAGGCAGATTGCAGATGCTATTTGCGTTAGAAGGCAAAGAGGTCTAATAAATACAGCTATAGAATTACGTGATATAGTATGTAGTGTTAAAAGGCAAGAAGGGAAAGTAAATCCTGCTACAAAAGTGTTTCAAGCTTTAAGGATATTTGTTAACGATGAACTTTCAAATTTAGATAATTTGTTGTTAAATATTCCAGAAGTTTTAAATCCCTATGGGCGCGCTGTGGTGATAAGTTTTCATTCTCTTGAAGATAGAATAGTTAAATTAAATTTTAAACAAAATGCAGATAATAAAATTTATAAAATACTTACTAAGAAAGTTGTTACAGCTAGTGACGAAGAGATAAAAAGAAATCCTAGAAGTAGAAGCGCAAAAATAAGAGTATGTGAGAAGACTGATGCATAAATCGTTTTTTTTCATTTTGCTTTTAATTATTAGTGTTTTTGTGTATTTGTGGCAACAAAACACTTCACTGAGATTTGCATATAAAATAAGCGCTTTACAAACAGAGTATAATAATATTATTGCTGAGAACGATAATTTAAGATTGAAAATAAATTCTATGCTAGCTCTTGAAAAAATGTATAAAATAGCTAAAGATAAAAATTTTATTACCGCAGATGAACAAAATATAGTATATATTGAATAAATTTGAATGTAAAATGAGAAGAAATATAAAAAAACATATTAACAGAAAGACTGTTTTAGTGCTTATGGTACTGGCAGTTTTTTTTCTTTTATTTACAAAGCTTGTATATATACAAATTTTTTTACATGATAAAATACGTTGCAATGTTGATAAGATGGTAAATCGTCAAATTGTTGAAATCTCAAAGCGAGGGGATATTTTAGATACAAAAGGTAATATACTTGCTACAAGTGTAAAAAAATATAATATTTTTTTAGATCCACAAGTTATAGAAGACTTTTCTAATGTAAAGGATAGTTTATTCACAAATGGAATACAAATTAAAGAGAAAGATTTAAATGATTTTGGAAATAGGGCTTATGTTCCTATTGTTTATAATGTAGATTCTAGTATAGCAGATAATATAAGGAGTACGAAATTAAAAGGTGTTGGCTTTGAAAGTAAATATGTTAGGAGTTACCCGGAAGGGAAAATGCTTTCTAATATTTTAGGTATAACTGGATGTGATGGTAACGGTTTAGAAGGAATAGAAAAGATATGTAACAATTGTCTTTTAGGAAGTCGTGTTACGTCAAATATGCATAGAGATGGAAGAGGCTATATAATACAGAATAAAGTTATTGACCAATCCAAAATTTGCGGACAAAATGTAATTTTAAGTATAGATAGAAATATACAATATATAGCAGAACAAGGGCTCAGAAAAAGTTTTGAAAAATATCAAGCAAAAAAAGCTATATGCATTGTACAAAATCCCAAAACAGGTAGTATTTTAGCTATGGTGTCTTTACCTGATTTTGATCATTTAGAAAAAATTAAAGACTTAAAAGTTTTAAGAAATGCTGCAATTAGTGATATATATGAACCTGGATCCACATTTAAAATAGTTACAGTTGCATCAGCTTTAGAGGAAGGAAAAGTTAAACTTTCAGATACTTTTTATTTAGAAAATGGAAAACTTAAAATAGCAGATCACATAATAAAAGACGACCATAAAATAGATGGGATGGTATCTTTAAGTAGAGTTATGGAGATGTCTTCTAATATTGCTATGGTTAAAATTGCAAAAAAGTTGGGGAACAATGATTTTTATGAATATATAAGAAAGTTTGGTTTTTATTCTCTAACAGGTATTGATTTGCCTGGTGAAGCAAAAGGACTTTTGTTAGATATAAAAGAGTGGAATGCTTTAACGCTTCCAACAATTTCTTTTGGACAGGGTATAGGTGTGACTGCTTTACAGATGATAAATGCTTTCAGTGCTATTGCAAATGATGGTGTACTTTTAAAGCCTTATATAGTTCAAAAAATATGTAACTGTAATGATGACAGCCCTCAAAAAATTTTTAATCCTATGGAAATAAGAAGAGTAGTTTCTAAAGAAACAGCGTATACGATAAAAAAAATATTAAAAAACGCTGTTGATTTAGGAACAGGAAAAAGTGCAAAAGTTAAAGGATATACTGTAGCTGGTAAAACTGGTACTGCTCAGAAGATAGATCCGTTAACAAAAACATATTCTAAAAAATTTTACACGGCTTCTTTTTGTGGGATGCTGCCAGCCATGGAGCCTGAATTTGTTATACTTGTGATAATTGATGAGCCGAAAGGTCAAAGTTATTATGCTTCTTCTGTAGCATCCCCGGTTTTTGCTTCTATTGCACAATCTATTGCACAGTACCTAGAAATTCCTAAGGATGATTTAGGTGATAAAAAGGTAAACAGAAAGTTTTAGGATCATGAAAACATTGTTTAATCGTACCAAAATGATACAATTATGACATAAAAATGATACAAATTGAGGGCATTTGTTATATGTACAGTAGGCGTCAAGATTTAATTTTAAATTATGTAAAAAAACAAAAAACAGCTTCTAGAAATGACATTCAAGCATATATATCTAAAAGTATACCAACTAAAAACTCAAAAGTTATTTAAATATTCTCATTCAAAACGGAAAAATTAAAAAAATAGGAAATACAAAAAATATAACTTATACGTATATTGTTTCACCAATTCTTGAACGAATAAACGTTGCAAAATATTTTAAAAGACATAGATGAACGCGTTTTAAAATCTAAATATTTTAATTTTGGACGCATTTACACAATTTGCTTACAGATAAGGAGAAACTAGAGCTTGCTAAGCTTAACGATCAGTATATAAAAAACAAAAATACATTAACATCGACTTTATTGCAAAAAGAATTGGAACGGTTGACCATAGAATTTTCATGGAAATCATCTCAGATAGAAGGCAATACCTATTCTTTACTAGATACTGAACGTTTACTTAAAAAAATGTGCAAGCTAAAGGAAAAAAAACAGAAGAAACTATTATGATTTTAAACCATAAAAAAGCGCTAGATTTTATTTATGCAGATCCTAGATATTTTAAACAATTATCCATTTCCAAAATAGAAGATGTCGACAGGTTAGTTGTCAATGAGCTTAATATTTATCTAGGATTAAGAAAAAATAGAGTTGGCATTACAGGGACAAATTATAGACCCATTGATAATATACATCAAATAAGACAATCTGTAGAACATCTTGTAGAAATAATCAATAAAACCAAAAACTCTCTTAAAAATCTCTAATTGCTATGTTAATGATTTCTTATATACAACCTTTTGAAGATGGTAACAAACGTTCGGCAAGAATATTAGGTAACGCTTTACTTTTAGCAAATGATTATTGTCCATTGTCATATAGTAGTGTTAATGAAACTGAATATAAAAAAGTATTTCTAAGATCTATCTAATAAATGAAGATCTCTTACGGATTAATGCTTAATTAGTTTTGTATTGAATATACCTAATGCTGCAAAACATACCGTTAAGTGTGCCTCTATGCTATCTCTTGTCTGATGGAACACTGGTCTTGCCATCAAATCACTCTTTGTCATCCTAAAGCTCCTTGACATCTCTTTTAACTCATTTAACTTCTTAAGAGCTTTACCACTATCAATTATTTTTCTTGCAAGTTTTATGCCCTCTTTAAAGTCAGTTGCTTTACCACCAACCATTAACGCACCTGAAGCATTCAGAAGTATTGCATCTTTATGCGGACCTTTTATAGATCCATCAAACACACCTATTATTGTTTGTGCATTTACTTGAGGAGATCCTGTTTTAATATCTTCTAATGTGCAACGTGTTAACTCAAACAGTTCCGGAGAAATTTCAAAACTTTTAATATTGCCATTTTTAAGTTGATTTATACGAGTTTTACCTAGAAGAGAAATTTCATCTAATCCGTCTAACCCATGTACAAACATTGCATTTGTATAACCTATCTTTTTTGCAACGTATGAAACATCGTTTAAAAGCTTTGGTTTATATACTCCTAAGTAAATGACGTGGAGCAAAAGCTGGATTTATCAATGGTCCAATAATTGTGTAGAAAGTTGTTTTAATTCCAAGTTCTGCTTTAGGAGGTAAAACTTTACACATAACAGGAAGAAATAGAGGAGCATACAAAACGCTATACCGATTTCTTCAATCATCTTTTTTACGTTTTCAGGAGTTAAATTGATATTTACACCTAAAGCCTCTAAAACGTCTGTGCTTCCTGACAAACTACTGATGAACGACTTCCATGCTTTGCAATAGGAATACCACTTGCTGTCGCCACAATTGCTGTTGCTGTTGAAATGTTAAACGTAGATAATCCTGCAAGTGTCTATAAGGTCGGCATTTTGCTTGGTTTTAATAGGCACACAATTGTCGCTCATTGCCCGTGCCATATACGATATTTCTTTTAAATTTGTCCCTTTCGATTAAAAGGGCAACTTGGAACCCGGCAATTTGTGGGTCAGGTACTTTATTATCTGCAATTGCTTTAATTAAATTTGAAACTTCTTCTTGTGATAATTCTTGTTTAGTTTTAGCTTTCCTAAAATTGTTTTATACACTTATATGCTCCTTTATCTCCCAAAACCCCATACGATATACGTTTAATGCTTGGCGTTTTATATCTTCTTGCTCCATAAAAATCTCGCATTCCATACCCATGATTGCTGCTATAGTTGCTGTTGCTACCCCATGTTGCCCTGCTCCAGTTTCAGCAATAACTCTTTTCTTTCCCATTTTTTTAGCAAGCAAAACTTGCCCTAAACAATTATTGATTTTATGCGAACCTGTATGGTTTAAGTCCTCGCGTTTAAGGTAAACCTTTGCTCCGCCTAAATCTTTATGTCACTTTTTCAGCATAATATAGAATAGATGGACGACCTGCATAATTTAACAACAAATCGTTTAATTCAGTTGTAAAGGCGCTGTTTTTATAATATTTATATGCTTTTTCAAGTTCTTGCACAGCCCATCATAAGCGTTTCGAGTATATACGTCCGCCATATTTACCAAATCGTCCTAACATAAATTTGTTAACCTCCTTACTTTATTTTCATCTAGTTTTCCATTTGTTCTTGCGCCGGATAAAACATCAATAGCCCAATGGTTATAGGTAATTGCAAGTTTTGCATTTTCAATAGTAATTCCATCAGCCAGTATAAATGGTTTATTGATATTGCTTAACAAAGTCCAGTCAAACATTTTGCCTTGTCCACCTATGCCTCCATCAAAAAGTATAAAATCTGCAACTGTATCAAAATTTATATCCTTTTGCGACTCAACTTTAATACCTTTAATAACCGGGACATTAACACTTTTTTTTGCTTTAACAATAAAGTCTTCGTCTTCATGAATTTGCACCATATCAACAAATTTACTGACTTCTATAATTTCGTCTATCATATTGCCTCTAAATACAGCGATCGTTTTTATTTTAGGAGACAATTTGGTCAATAAGACTTTTACATAGCTAACCGACACATGCCATCGCGAATCAGCAAATACAAACCCTACAAACCTGGGAAACGTTTTATTTAATATTTCAATTTCTTTTATAGTTTTTATTCCACATACTTTAAGTTGCATAAATCCTCTTAAAAAATAAAAATGACGCAAAAGGCACATACTACCCTTGCGTCAAATAATAAAAAAACGCAAAGTGAGCGGATCACTTTGCGTTATGTATAATTGGTTTAATTTATATATCAATCATCCGTAGGCAAAAACCGCCCAAGCACATGCCAAGTACGCCACCAACAACCTCGGCCATTAACTACATATGCGATTTTTACCATTGATAATTTCCCTGCAAATCTCCTTTTACAAATATGTCACAAATATAATATAAAATTAAAATTTGTCAACACACACAACGTGACTCAGGCCCCATATTAACATATAATTCTGGCGGTTTTTTTTGCTACTTGTTTGAGACCAAACAAAAAATTTTTAAGTATTATTTAGAAAATTTTAAATCTTTTTTTAATTGCAAACAAGGTTTCATGAATTAAATTTTGTAAAACAATTTCAATAAAAAAATTAAAAAGGTATAATGTAAACAATAACGCAAGCATTTATAATATCAATGGAATACTAGCAAGGAAGACGAATACGATAAGCCATGGATAGATAACATGAAAGTGTATCCAGAAGCAAGCAAGGCAAAGCTAAAATTATTGGAATAAAAAATGAACTTAAAAAAGTTTTTACCAGTTTTGGATGGAATGCTTTTTGGTAAAGAGGACGTAGATATTTTAGGTGTTTCTTACAATTCAAAAGAAGTTAAATCTGGTTTTGCTTTTTTTGCCTTGTCTGGGCAAAATACAAATGGAAGTAAATATATTAATGATGCTGTAAGTAATGGAGCAGCTGTAATTATTCGTACTGAAAAACAAGAAAATTGTCCTGTAACACAGATTATTGTTAAAGATATTTTAAAGTTTATGGCTGTTTTTTGTGCTAGATTCTATGATTATCCTGATAGAAAACTGAATGTTATAGGCATAACTGGTACAAATGGAAAAACTACTATTTCTTATATGATAGAAAGTATATTTAACTACTCTAACATAGATTGTGCAGTTATGGGGACTATTAACTACAGATACAAAGGAAATATTATAAAAGCGCCCAATACAACTCCTCAATCTTTAGATATTTATAAGTTTATGAGAAGTGTTGTAGATAGTGGTGTAAAGAATATAGCAATGGAAGTTTCTTCTCATGCGTTAAGTTTATATAGAGTTTATGGTATAGATTTCGATATAGCAATTTTTACAAATCTCACACAAGACCATCTGGATTTTCATAAAAACATGGATGAATATTTTAATGCGAAGTCTGTTTTATTTAAAAATTTAGGGAACAACGACGATAAAAATAAAAAGTATGCTATACTTAATTTTGATGATAAGTACGGGAAAAAACTTGCAAAGCTTGTAGCAAATGCGCAAGTCAAATTTTACTCTACGGTCAAAAACACAAATTCTGACTTTACAGCATTAAATATATCTATTGAAAATAATGGGACAAGTTTTGATTTAATTTTTGATGGACTAAAAGAAAAAGTAAATATTAAACATATTGGACTACATAATGTTTATAATGCTTTAGCTTCTTTTGGTGCGGCTATTTGTAGTGGCATTTCTTTTAAGGCAGTAATAGAAGGTATAAATAATTCTGCTCAAGCTCCTGGAAGACTTGAAAGAGTTGATATAGGAGGTTTAGAATTTGATGTTGTTGTAGACTATGCACATACTAGCGATGCATTAGAAAATGTTTTATCTGCAATAAAAAAATTAAAACCAAAACGAATTATTACTGTTTTTGGTTGTGGTGGCGATAGAGATAGAACTAAGAGGCCTATAATGGGCAAAATTGCCGTTGAAATGAGTGATTTTGTTTTTGTAACTTCAGATAATCCAAGAACGGAAAATCCAAATGAAATTGTGCTAGACATAGAAGTTGGAATAAAAAAATCTTATAAAGATAATTATAAAGTTGTCGTGGCTAGACAAGAAGCTATAAAAGAGGCAGTGTTTATGGCTGGTAAAGGTGATATTGTTTTACTTGCAGGAAAAGGCCATGAAGTTTACCAAATTGTTGGCACACAAAAAATACATTTTAGCGATGTAGAAATGGCAAAGAAATATATTGTTTTAAAAAAGCAAAAAGAGAATGTTCAATCAGAAAGTGTTCAAAAGGAGTTTTCTTTCTAATGGAACCTTGTTATCTTAGTGAATTATTACCTTGTTCAAGTAGCTTTCAAAACATTTTAGTAAGAGGCATATCTATAGATTCTAGGACTATACTTAAAGATGAAATTTATTTTGCAATAGAAGGTAATCGTTACGATGGACATGACTTTATAAAAGACGCTATCTCTAAAGGAGGATGTGCTGTAGTTTATTCAAAATACATGTGTTTTGATGATCAAAGTATTAGTCATTTAAATAAAGTTGCTATGTTAAAAACAAAAGATACTCTTGTTGCGCTTGGAGAAGCTTCTAGAAGTTACATTGAGAAATTTAAAAATGTTAAAAAAGTTGGTATAACAGGTTCTAATGGAAAAACAACTACAAAAGAAATGTTATCTTCAATTTTACAAAACAATGGGAAAACTCTTTCAAGTAAAGGAAATTTTAATAATAGAATAGGCCTTCCTTTATCTGCTTTTAATTTGGCTTCGGATATTGATTATTCTGTTTTTGAAATGGGAACATCTGTTTTTGGCGAAATAAACATATTGTCAAGTATTGTAAAACCAGATATTGGGGTTATTACAAACATAGGGGTTTCTCATATTGAAACGTTTGGATCTTTAGAAAGGGTTTTAAATGAAAAAATAGACTTATTTTATAATGTAAATAAAGATGGGACGATAGTTATTAACAATGACGATAAAAATTTAAAAAACTTATTACATAAAAAATTTAAAGCTAAGAAATTTGTTAGTTATTCTTTAGAGGATATAAATTCAGATGTTTATGCGAAAAACATAAAAATGTCAGAAAATGGAACTAACTTTACTCTCTCTCATAATAAAGATTCAATAAATGTCTTTATTCCGGTAAGGGGTATTTTTAATGTTTCAAATGCATTAGCTGCAGCATCTTGTGCAGTTGGTTTAGGTGTGCGGCTTTTAGATATCAAAGCAGGTTTAGAAAATTTTAATCCTCCTAAAATGAGAATGAGTGTTCAAACTACATCTAATGGGTGCATCCTAATTAATGATGCTTATAATGCAAATCCGAGCTCTGTAAAAGCTTCTATTGAAACTACTTTAGATTTATATCCTAACAAACAAATTAATCTTGTTTTAGGAGATATGCTTGAGCTGGGAGTAGATTCAGATAAATTTCATTTTGAGATGGGTAAGTTTATTGCTGCTAAAAATATAAATTCTGTTAGTCTTTTAGGGGAAAAATCTGTAAATATAAAAAATGCTATAAATAATAAAAATGTTTTTTATGCCAAAAACAAGGAGGAACTTTTTTTGCATTTAAAAACCCTTTTAGTAAATAATGCTGTTTTTTTATTTAAAGCTTCAAGGGGTATAAAGTTAGAAGAAGTTTATGAGAAATTTTATAATGAGTTTTTAGACAGACCTACTATTTGTAAAGAGAGGCGAACTAATTAATGCTGTATCACATATTTTATAATTTGAGTAATGTTTTTACCCCTTTTAACCTTTTTGGATATATTACGTTTAGAGCAGGCGGTGCCATTTTAACAAGTCTTTTAATATGTTTTATATTTGGTCCATATATCATAAAAAAGCTAAAAAATTTTAAAGCTAAGCAAATTGTTAGAGAATATGGACCTGCTCAACATTTAAGCAAAAATGGTACTCCTACCATGGGTGGACTTATTATAATAATATCTGTTGTAGTGGCAACTCTTTTGTGGGCAAGGCTTGATAATAGATTTATTATTTGGTTTTTGTGCGGGATAATATGGTTTGGACTTTTGGGTTTTTTAGATGATTATTTAAAATTAAAAAAACATAGCTCAGATGGCCTTTCTGCTAAAAGTAAACTTTTTGGACAAACTGTTTTTGCCGCAGCTATTGCTGCATATTTAAATTTTTCTCCTTCAAATCCAGACTATGTGACACTTGTCAATATTCCTTTTTTTAAGAGTTTATTTGTGAACTTTTCTTTTTTTTATATAGTTTTTGTAATAATCACACTTGTTGGTAGTTCTAATGCAGTTAACTTAACAGATGGTCTAGATGGCCTTGCAATAGGCAATATAATAATTGTTGCGTTTACTCTTGCATTATTTTCTTATTTTGCAGGTCATATAAAAATAGCTGATTATTTAAAAATTATCCATGTTTCCGGAGCTGGAGAAATTGCGGTATTTTTAAGTGCTATTGTAGGTTCTGGACTTGGGTTTTTATGGTATAATTCTCACCCTGCAGAAATTTTTATGGGCGATACAGGCAGTTTGTTTTTAGGAGGAATTTTAGGTATGACTGCAGTGTTTATAAAACAAGAACTTATTTTAGTATTGCTTGGAGGTATTTTTGTTATAGAAGCTTGCTCTGTATTACTCCAAGTTTTTTATTATAAAAAAACAAAAAAAAGAATTTTTAAAATGGCACCTATACATCATCACTTTGAGATGCTTGGACTTTCTGAAACTAAAGTTACGATAAGGTTTTGGATTATAGGTATAATACTTGCAATACTTTCTTTTGCTTCTTTGAAATTGAGGTAGTTTGATGAAAAAAAATATTGGAATTTTAGGACTTGGTAAAAGTGGTATTTCTGTAGCAAATCTTGCTCTTAAGTTAGGCAACAACGTTTTTGCTAGTGAGACTGCAACAAAGACAAAGGAAATAAAAAAATTAAGTAAAAAAATTTTAGTAGAGCTTGGTGGGCATTCAGATAAAATTTTAAATTCAGATATAATTATTAAAAGTCCTGGTTTATCTCCAGATATTCCTATTTTGAAAAAAGCTAAAAATAAAAAAATAAAAATACTGAGCGAATTATCCTTTGCACTTTTAAACTCTAAATATAAAAAGATTATAGCTGTTACAGGCACAAATGGAAAAACTACGACTACTGATTTAATATCTAAGATAATAAAATCGAAACACAAAGATTCTATTGTTGTTGGAAATATAGGTCTCCCGTTGTCAGCTAAGGCCTTAACAACCACAAAAAATACTTATATAACCATGGAACTTTCGAGCTATCAGTTAGAAGATTCGCCTAATTTTAAGGCAAATATATCAGTACTGCTCAACATTAGTCCAGACCATCTCAGCCATCACAAAACAATGAAAGCTTACATAAGAGGGAAAGAAAATGTATTCGTTAATCAAAATAAAAATGATTTTTTAATAGTAAATTACGACGACAAAATATGTCGCAAGTTGTCTAAAAAAGCTAAATCAAACGTAATTTTTTTTAGTAAAAAACCTTTAAAAAATGGAATATTTTATGATGATGGGAAAATAGTTATACAAATTGGTAAAAAATATTTTCAAATAAAACCTAAGATTAATATTGTTGGGATGCACAATATAGAAAACATTTTAGCTTCAGTATCAGCAGCTTACTTTGCAGGGATACATTTGAAATCAATAGAAAAAGTTATTTCAAAGTATAAAGGCGTTCCGCACAGAATAGAATTTGTAAAAAATATAAATGGTGTTAGTTACTATAACGATTCCAAAGCTACAAATGTTGATTCTACAAGGGTTGCTTTAGAATCTTTTGATAAAAACATTAATCTGATTATGGGTGGTCAAGATAAAGGGTTTCCATATACTTCGTTAAAACAGCTTATAAAAAAGAAAGTAAAAGCAGTATTTCTTATAGGAGAAGCTTCAAATGAAATTAAGAAAGATTTACGTGGGGTTAGCACATTTTTTGATTCTAAAAGTTTAGAACAAGCTTTAAAACAAGCTTCTATGAATTCTAAGACCGGAGATATAGTTTTATTTTCTCCTGCTTGTGCATCTTTTGATAGTTTTAAAAACTTTGAAGAGAGAGGTAATATTTTTAAATGTCTTGTAAATAAGGGTTTTTAGATAGCCCTTTAAGTTAGATAAATAGGTTTTTTATGTTTAAAATTGATTTTGCAAAGTACGATTATATTTTAATGATAATAATTTGTACATGTATTATTTTTGGTTCTTTTATGGTATTTTCTTCTAGTGTTGTGATGGCTGATATAAGGTGGGCAAGTCCTTATAAATTTTTTATTAAACAAGTATTGTGGGTTTGCTTGGGTTTTGTTGCTATGTTTATTACGAGTTTTTTAATAGATTATAAGTTTTATCAAAAGTATTCTAAAATAATATATTTTCTTACATTAGTGTTTGTAGTAATAGTCTTATTTGTTGGAGTATCTAGACTTGGAGCCAAAAGATGGTTGTTTATATCCTTTTTTACTGTACAACCTTCAGAGATTGCTAAAGTTTCTATGATTATAATAATAGCTGATTTTATATCAAGAAAAAAAGATTTAATGGATAAGTGGATAGCTCTTTTAGCGCCTAGTGTTATTATTTTATTAATGCTTGTTCCAATAGCTTTAGAGCCGGATTTAGGTACACCTATCTTAATAGCTGGTGTTTGTTTTACAATGCTTTTTTGTGCTGGTATTAAAATAAAAGCTATACTTTTAGGTCTTGTAAGTATAATGATTTTAATGGTAGAAGAGATTGTAAGAAAACCTTATAGGTTAGTGAGATTTAAAGACTATGTTGCTTCTTTTATAAATATAGACGCATCTTCGTATCAAGTAAAACAATCTTTGAATGCGTTAGGTTCTGGCGGATTTTTTGGGAAAGGTATTGGGAAAAGTCAATTGAAACTTATGTATTTGCCAGAAGTGCATACTGATTTCATTTTCCCTGTTATTGGTGAAGAATTAGGCTTTGTTGGGTCAAGTTTTGTTATTATTTTTTTTATGTATATATTTTTTAAAGGCTTAAAAATGAGTAAATATATGCCGGACACTTTTACTAAATATTTGTGTTTGGGCATAACTTGTTTAATAGTATTTCAAGCAATTATAAATTTATCTGTTACTACAGGAGTTTTCCCTGCAAAAGGAGTGCCTCTCCCTTTTATTTCTTTTGGAGGCACGTCTTTAGTTATTAATATGGCAGCTGCAGGTATATTAATTAATTTATCGCAATATTCTAAAAGAATTCTATGAAATATAAAAATATAATTATCGCTTCAAGTGGTACAGGTGGACATATTTATCCTGGTATTGCTTTAGCAAAAGAATTTGCAAAGAATGGTTATAATCCAATTTTTTTTATAACCAATAATGAAATTTCTATTGAGATTTTAAGAAATAATGGTTTTAAATATATTTTGTTTAATCTTTCTGGAATGCCTAGAAAGATTTCTTTTTCGTTTTGGGTATTTTTAAGCAGGTTATTTTTGTCGTTTTTAAAAGCTTTAAAAAATATTGCGATATTAAAGCCAGTGTTTGTTATTGGTACTGGTGGTTATATATCTGTGCCTGCTCTTGTTGCAGCAAAAATTTTGAAAAATAAAACTTTTATACATGAACAAAACACTATCCCAGGCAAAGCAAACATAGTTTTAAATAAAATAGTTGACAAAACTTTTATAAGTTTTGAATATTCAAGAAAATACTTTAAAAATGCTAATATTGTTTTTTCTGGGTATCCTGTAAGAGAAGAGATTTTGCATGCGTCTAAAACAAAAGCTTTGGAAAATTTAGATATAGAGAATGATATTTTTACAATTTTAGTTTTTGGTGGTAGTTTGGGTGCAGTAAAACTTAATGAGGTTGCTTGTAAAAGTCTATTAGATTTGTCCAAAAGCAAACAAGTACAAGCAATACATATCACAGGTTACAAAAGTTATTCTAACATCTTAAAACTAGTAGAATTAAATAAAAATTATCAAGTTTTTAAATATATGCATAATATATCTGATGCTTATGCTGTAAGCGATGTTGCTATATGTCGTTGTGGAGCAGGAACAGTTTTTGAAATAAAAGCTTTAAACAAGCCTGCAGTGTTTGTACCATATCCTTATGCAACTGACAATCATCAGTATTGGAATGCAAAAGAAGTAGAAGAAGATAATAAATTTATACTTATAGAAGAGAAAGATTTAACTGAAAAAAAGTTAAAAGAAACTATAGAAATTTTACTTTCAAATCCAAAAAAAAGTGGTGATATTTGTTTTTCTAAATTGCCTCAAACTTTAATATTTAAGGAAATAATACAATGTATAAAATCTTAGTATCTAATGATGATGGTATAAATGGTCCAGGTCTTAAACCTCTTATAAAGGAATTATCTAAAATTGCAAAAGTCTATGTAACCAAAACATCAGTAGTTCCACCACCCAGACCTCCCGTCACACCAGCAATGCCGTTTTAATTTTATGCGATGATAGATAAAAATGCCTTGATTATTTTACATCTATAAAAATAAAAGGGGCACTTTCGTGTCTCTTCCTTACATTCATAGCTATTTTCTAAAACTGCTTAAGTCTACATACAACAACTTCTTTCAATTCGTCTCTTTTTACTCAAACTTACAGCCTATTTCTTTATTTCCTCCAAACGCTATTGCTAACAACCTTACTTCACTACTTGCATACTTCTCATAATATTTCCTCTCCTTTATCTGTTCCATCCCTTCTTTTAGCAGCTGCTCCACTTTTCTTCCTTTCCCATGCTTTATTTCCACTACTATTACTTCTTTCCCCTTTTTTAATACTACATCTATCCTTCCTTTATTTGTATTTACTTCCCCCTCTACTTCATACTCTACTGCTATCATTAACATCATAAACATCGAGTGATAATATGCTTCTAAGCTTATATGCAAATTATTCGGAATATTCGCAAACACTTTCCTTAAACTTTCTTCTAGTCCTTTGTCATCCTTATTTCTTACTTGCTCTAATAGTTTGCTTACTACACTATTTATTTCATTTGACTGTCTATTACTGTAATTCTCTATTACATTTGTTAAAAATGCTGTCCTTACTTCCATATTTGGAAAGTCTATTGTATACTGCGGTCTATTATTTTCTAGCTCTTTCTTTTTTATTGTCAAATATCCTGTCTGAAACAATAATGCTATATTCTCTATGCTAGTATCGCCTCTGCCCCTTAAAGAGTTCGAATCTACTACTTTTGGCCCTATAAATAATTCTAAATCATCGCGCTGTCTTATTTGCTCTATTAAAAATGTCGGTGTGCCCGTCGCAAACCAATAACTCTCAAATTCTTTCTTTCTAAAAAACGCTAATGTCGAAAATGGATTATACACAAGCGTCTTTCCATCCCACGAATACCCGTTGTACCATCTCTTTATTTCTGACAACAGTTTCTTAACTGTCATTTTATTTGCTTTAGTAGCATTTTGTATATACTCCTTAAAATTACTTTCTAATTCTTTTTGCGTATATCCACATATTCCTGTGCTTTCTTCCTCCATAGTTATATCTATCAAATTATTTAACCCGGAAAATATAGACAGACCTGAAAACCTTGATACCCCTGTTAAAAATACAAACCTCAAATGCTCATCACTTGCCTTTATCACTTGATAAAAGTCATGTAATGTCCTTTTTACTTCGGGATATACTTCATTCTTACTAAGATTGTCTATCAATGGTTTGTCGTATTCATCTACCAAGATTACTACTCTGTCTCCCGCTTTCTCGTGTAATTTCTCTATTAACTGCGCAAATCTGCTTGGTAAAGCGCTGTTAGTTAATTCAACTTCATATTTTGATGCTAGTGAATTTACATAATCTAATAATGAATTTTCTAGCATGCTAGACGTCTTGTACCCTATCTCCGTAAAGTCTAAATGTATTACTGGATTTGTTTTTATCCAGTCCCATTTGTCATATATATATAATCCTTCAAATATCTTTTTATTGCCTTTGAATAACTCTTTGAATGTACTTATCAGCAATGATTTTCCAAAGCGGCGGGGTCGCGATAAAAAATATACACTACCACTATTTATCAAATTATATATATGTTCTGTCTTATCTACATATATCTTGTTGTCTTCTATCAACTTTGAAAACGATTGTGTGCTTAATGGTAACTTTTTCATTATTTTTCCTTATTTAAGAATTTATTATTTACACTTACTTGTCAATACGTCAATCTTGTTACTTTTTTTCTTAGAATAATCAATTGACGTCCTACATTGCTACTTTTCTTTTATCTGTAATATTTATATTTATACCTTTATCTCTTTTTATCTTTTCTCAAACAGCTTTTTATGCCCAACAGTTAAGATTCAATCCTTCTTTTTTGCCAAATTTTTTATTTGTTTTATATTATTTTGGAACACATAATATGTTTTTATTATATTAATTAGCTTTCTAAATAATATAATATATTATCTTGTAATTATCAATACAATCTGCAAGCTCAGCTTGCTAATGCAAGAGTCGCTGTTGTTTACGAAAGCAAAGCAAAAAAAGAAGTTATATCTTGCCGTTAAGTCTTTTAAAAAATAGGGAAAGAAGTTGCAACATACAGGGTCGTTGTTTGTCTTTTCGATTCTTTTTATCTTTGTGGACAAGTCGGCAAAGCAGTAAATAACAGAAATAAGTTTATGGGAGTAGAATTAGTAAAATTAAGCAATGAAAAAATACAGGAGAATAAGCAGCGGAGCGCAATGAAATAGAAATAGTAGTGCGATTATCCGCTATGTCTTGCCTAAAGAAACTAATTTTGATACCATAACAGATGACGAACTTGCAAAAGTGGAAATTTTACATCTTACAAAGTTAGATTATGAAGATTACAAGTTAAATGACGATGAATGTGCTTGTGCAGGTTATGAAGGATATTGTGCCACATTAGTTTCGCCACCACGACCCCAACCTTCCCTTCCACCACCAAGTCCACGGCCATTTTAATTTGTAGATATTATGATAAATGCCTCATGGTGCTTTCTGTACTATGAGGCATTTATTCAGGAGATTGTATATGCAAAAAATTAAGATTTCTCAGTATAATTTTGTTGTTAATTTAGATAGAGATAATTTATTGCTTTATAATAGTAAAAATAATAATTTAGTTAAATTAAAACTTTGATTATGTAATAAAAGTCAATAGTAACAGTATTGCTAATTTAGGAATTGATAATGATTTTAAAAAACTTTGTGAATTAGGTTTTTTTGTAAATTGTAATAGAGATGAAAAAAATGAAGTTATAATTAATTTTGAGAAAAATAGATATTATTATAATAGCCTAAATTTGACTATAGCGGTTACAAATGAATGTAACTTGAATTGTATATTTTGTTATGTAAATAAAAAGAAAATATATAAGTTTTCATTTGAAACTCATAAGAATATTATTGGTTTTATAAAGTATTATTATGAAAAATATAAAATTAAAAAATTATTTATAACATGGACGGGAGGAGAACCACTAGTTGAATTCGATAATATTGTAAAGTTGTCTGAAGAAATTATTAACTTTTGTTGTATAAATGATATTAGATTTTGAGTCTAACATTATAACAAATGCTGTTTTATTAAATGAAACTGTTATAAAAAAATTAAAAGAAATAAATATTACTAATATACAAATTTCTATAGAGCCAACAGAAATTTTAGATTTACTGAGTAGACCTATTAAAAATACAAATAAATCAAATTTTAATAATACTTATGAGAACATAAAAAATGTAGCTGGATTAATACCAATTGTTTTAAGAATTGCCTTGTCAAAAAGAAATTTCACTCAAATTGTCAACTTTGCTATAAGATTAAAAAACGACAATTTATTATCCAATAATGTAAACTTCGCTTTAGGACCTTTACATATCCCTTACCTAAATTCAAATTTAGATTTTAGTATTCTAAGCGATGTCTTAGATTCTAGAGATTATTCTAGAATATATTTTAGTATTTATGAGGAATTACTTAATAAAAACATCATTAAATTTACTCCTTATCCATCATTATATAATGAATGCGGAGCTTATAAAAGCAATGTGTTTAGCGGGGATGCTAAAGGAGATATTTTAAATGTTTTGAAAATGTATTTGAAATGTCAGAATCTATAGGAAATATTAGAAATAAAAATATAAGCTTAATTTATAAACGTACCGACTGGATAAAGAAAGCTTTTGATTTTGAGAAATTAGAATGTTATCATTGTAAACTATTGCCAGTATGCAAAGGTGGATGTAATATGGTAAGGAGATTTAAAAATGAGAGTAATATAGGAAATTTTTTAGAACTGGGTTGTAATGAATGGAAGTATGAGAAAGGATTGAAGTTATACTATAAAAGTATAAAAGAAAATGCCTAAAATTAATATTATACTTAGTCTTTTTAAAAATTACAAAATAGAAGTTTTGCAGTATTTTTGTATTGACATTTTGCTGAAATTTATAAATATAGTAACTGCTTTTTTTATGATGATTTTTGTAGACACAATTAATATTAGCACTAGTTTTATTTTGGCTTTTGTGATTTTATATATTTCTGTATTAATTTTTAGTTCAATTTCTACGTTATTTAAAACGCTTACTTTATATTTATTAGAAAACAAAGTTTTGTTTGATTTTAGAAAAATAATTTTAACAAAATTCTTAAACTCTAAATACGACAGGAGAAGTACTTTCAATAAAGGGCCATATTTGTCTCAGAGAATCTTAAGTGACACAGGGCTTGTGAATAGTTTATTTATAGAGCCGATAGCAAAAAGTCTAAGTTCAATAATTTTTTTAAGTATCCTACTGCCAATTTTTTTACAATTTAATTTTTTAATTATTTTATTAGTTATTTTAAGTGCTGTTTTCCCTTACCTATTTTCTTCTTTTTTTAATAGAAAAAATCGGTATTTTACATATAAATATCAAGAAGCATATGCTTTATATTCTTCAAAATTATCGGACACGATAGATTCTACTAAAGAAATCAAACTTTTTAATATATATCAAAAAGAAATAGATAAATTTGATTCTGCTACTGAAAATCTTATTTCAATGAATACAAATGCCCTTTTTTGGGGATATACATCTGGACAATTTAGTGTAGCTTTACAACATGTTATTATTGGAATTTTGCTTGGATTTTTAGGGTATCAAGTTCAGGAAAAAGTTATTAGTTTAGGTCAAGCAATCTTTATTTGTGGTATATCTAATAATCTTTTTTACGTTATTAGTGATTTTTGGCAATTTTATTTTTTAACCAAAAACTCTAAAGTACCTTGAAAAAGAATTAAAAAAATATTGCTTGTAGAGCATGAAAATGAGAGTTTTAGAAATAATGGATTTAACTACAAAATTAAAAAGATTGAAAATATAATCTTTAAACATGTTGTAGTAGAAAAAAAAGATAAGGTTATATTGAGAAATTTAAATTTTAAAGTTAATTTGAATGATAAAGTTGCTTTAATTGGGCGCACTGGAGCTGGTAAAACTACAGTTTTAAATCTAATGCTATTTTTTGATAGGATATCATCTGGGGAGATTTTAATAAATGATATAGATTTATATGATATAAATATTAAGAACCTTAGGTCTAAAATATCATATTTTACGCAAGATTCTTTTTTATTTAATAGAACTATAAAAAAAAATATTTTATTATATTTAGATTATAATAATCCGATAATATGTCAAAAATATTTAGAAGTTTTAAAAATATGTGAACTTGACAATTTGGATGATAGCAAAGTTGTAGGCAATAGAGGAGTTTTTGTGTCAGGGGGAGAAAAACAAAGGATAGCTTTAGCAAGATGTTTAATGAAAGATTTTGATGTTTTAGTGTTAGATGAATTTGGAAATTCTATTAACGAAAATATGGGAATAGAAATTTATAAGAACTTAATTGATTTTTATAAAGACAAGATTATTATTGCAGTTTCTCACAGAGCAAATATTGCTAATTTATTTCAAAAAAAGATTCAATTATAAAATTTTTGGAGAGCAAGTGATCCAAAAGAAGCTATTTTTTCTAAATAATTTTGTTATAGCAGTATCTATAGTTTTTATGATTATTTTTTTTATTCCAATATTTAGAGTTGATTTACCATTAGATTATAAAATTAATGATAGTAAGTTGATAATAAATATAGAAAGATTAGATATAGAAAAAGATTTATTTGTAAACTTTAAAAATAATGAAATGATTATAATAAGTCGGGATAATGGTAATTTAAAAATTGATAAATCTGATATTTGTAATAATCAAATTATTTTAGATATACAGCAATTGAACATAGAAAATGAGTTGAAAAGTTTATTATAAATTTAAAAAAAGTGTTATGGATTATATTATAAAAAGTAGAAGAAAAATATGAAATTAGCAAAAAGGGTATCTCTAAACCTCCTAATAAGAATATGCGTTAAGGTTTTTAGAGACGCCCAAATAATAATGGATTTGTAAAAATGGAAAAATTTAAGTTAGTTTCTAAATTTAAGCCGTCTGGGGATCAGCCACAGGCAATAGAGAAACTGTACAATAATTATTTAAACGATAAAAAATCTCAAGTATTGCTTGGTGTTACAGGATCTGGAAAAACTTTTGTTATGGCAAACCTTATTGAAAAACTTCAAAAACCAACATTAATAATATCTCCAAATAAAATTTTAGCAGCTCAAACTTACGCTGAGTTTAGATCCTTTTTCCCTAATAATGCTGTAGAGTATTTTATATCTTATTATGATTATTATCAACCAGAAGCTTATATACCATCAAGCGATACATATATAGAAAAAGACGCTTCAATAAATGATCATATAGATAGACTGCGCCTTAAAGCTACTACCTCACTTCTTGAAAGAAAAGATGTCATAGTAGTAGCTTCTGTTTCTTGTATATATAATTTAGGTTCTCCTAAAGATTATCAGAATATGTGTATTGAAATAGTTGTTGGTAAAGATAAACCAATGGATGCGCTTTTAAATGAACTTATATCTTGTCACTATGAAAGAAACAATGTAGAGTTTATTAGAGGAAAATTTAGAGTAAAAGGTGACACAATAGAAATTTTTCCTGCATATCTTGAGACAGCATTAAGAGTTGAATTTTTTGGAGATACTATAGAAAGTATAAAAGATTTTAATCCAGTTACAGGAGAAATTATTTCTAAAAAAGAAAAAGCATATATTTATCCTGCCAAGCTTTTTGTAGTTAGTAAAGAGAAAATTGATAAAGCTATAAAAACTATAGAAATTGAATTAGAAGAACGCCTTAAAGTATTAAGATCTAAAAATAAACTTTTAGAAGCTCAACGTTTAAAACAAAGAACTAAATATGATATGGAAATGTTAAAAGAGACTGGTTTTTGTAATGGTGTTGAAAATTATTCAAGGCATCTTTCTGGGAATTTACCTGGAGTTAGGCCAACTACTTTAATAGATTATTTTTTGCAAGAAAGTGACGATTTTTTAATGATAGCTGACGAATCTCATATTTTGATACCTCAAATAAGAGGGATGTATGAAGGGGATAGAAGTAGAAAACAGACTCTTGTTGATTTTGGTTTTAGATTGCCGTCAGCTTTAGATAATAGGCCTATGAGGTTTGAAGAATTTGAGAGTTTAATAAGAAAATTTATGATGGTTTCTGCTACTCCAGGTGCCTATGAGTTAGGAAGAAGTAAGAATAATATAGTAGATTTAATTATTAGACCTACAGGCTTGATAGATCCAGAAGTTATTATACGTCCTATAAATGGGCAAATACATGATTTAATGGATGAAATTAAAAAAACTGTTACTAAAAAACAAAGAGTGTTGGTAACTACTCTAACAAAAAAAATGTCGGAAGATTTGACTGCTTATCTTAAAGAAAAAAATTTTAGAGTAGAGTATTTACACTCAGAAATAGATGCTTTGACAAGAATAGAATTACTTAAAAATTTACGTCTTGGAAAATTTGATGTTTTAGTAGGAATAAATCTTTTAAGAGAAGGTTTAGATTTGCCAGAAGTTTCGTTAGTTGTAGTTTTAGATGCAGATAAAGAAGGTTTTTTGCGCTCAGAGTCAACTTTAATACAGATTTGTGGAAGAGCAGCAAGAAATATTGATGGACGCGTAATCTTTTATGCCGATACTATAACAGGTTCAATGCAAAAAGCGTTAACTGAAATGGCAAGGCGTAGAGCAAAACAATTAGACTATAATAAACAAAATAATATTAAACCAACAACAATAATTAAAGCTGTTAATGAACTTGAAGAGTTTAAAAACTTGTCAAAAAAAGAATCTCTTACACATATGTTGTCTGAAGAAAAGTTTGATTATAAAGTTACTAAAAAAAATATAGATTCAATAATTAAAGATTTAGAAGTACAAATGAAAGCAGCAGCAGAAAGTTTAGATTTTGAGTCTGCTGCTATTTTAAGAGATAGAATGTTAGAGCTTAAGGATATGAAATCTAGTAAACAAAAATAGCGCTAGCCAATAAAAATCTAGCGCTATTTTAAAATTTAGTTAATATTAAGATTTCTTTGAAAATGCTCTTTTTATGAATTCATAAAAAGAGCAACATGTATCGACTGCTTCAGCTGCCTGTGTTATAACTTGTTGACCTTGTTCTAGGATTTGTTGTCCAGTTTGGAAAGCATTTGTCACATCTTGGATGTCTAGGCTACGGTTAAGTTCACTATCTACCCTTGCCGGGTTTACGATTGTGATATCTCCACCTGCAAGTAGAAGATCCCCATTTTCATTTATTGTGCCATCTTGTCCTGGGCCGCCCGCAAAAGAGATAGAACACGCAAAAGCTACGGAGGAAAGTACAGATACAAATTTAATCATTTTGAGCCTCCTTGTTAAAATTAAACTCAAAAATCTCAAAAGCGGCACCTGTGCTAGTATCATAATCTAAAAATAAAAAAATGCCAAGTAAATTTATTGCGAAATTTACTTTAAGGGTTTTAGACAGACCCTATACATTTTTAGTTGATGTTATAACGATAACATTTGACATGTTTTTATATTTATGTTAAAATCAAAAAATGAAATGTGGTGAGTTGATATTAATTATTGTACTTAGTATCATAGCTATATCTGTAGTTATTGGCGTAGTTTATTTTATCTTGGCGTTAGCTCAGATTAAAAAAACTGCTATAGAGATTGAAATGGCTGCTAAGAAGATTAATATTGAACTTGATCTTGTAAATAAAGTTTCTTGTAAGGTTGCTTCAATAAGTGAAAAGATGTCATCTCCAGTTGCTTCAATAATTTCTCTTCTTTTTTACGCTGTTTCTAGTATTAATAAAAAGAAAAAATAGGTATAAGGAGAAATGATGAGTGATAATAAAGGTACGTTCTTAGCTTTTATTTTAGGTGGAATAATTGGCGTAGCAGTCGGGGTTTTATATGCTCCTAAATCTGGTAAAGAAACTAGAAAAAGTATTAGAAGGTTAAGTGAAGATATTGTTGATAATGTAAATGATTTGGGTGAAGATATTGCTAAAGCTGGGAAAAGAATTTATGAAGAAGGTCGTGAGAAAGTTTTGTCAGGTAGAGATAAGGTAAGTGAAGCATTTGATGTTGGCAAAAAGGCTTTTGAAAAATATACTAAAAGTTAAATAGACTTTATGCTGAGGTAGCTCAGTCGGTAGAGCACAGGTCTGAAAAACCTGGTGTCGACAGTTCGATTCTGTCCCTCAGCATGTTTTTTTATTTTGCCTTTATGCCGATGTAGCTCAGCTGGTAGAGCAATTGCTTCGTAAGCAATGGGTCGGAGGTTCAAATCCTCTCATCGGCTGTTTATATAAAAATTCTTCGTCATTTTTGACGAGGTTTTTTTTATTTGGCTTTTAAATCCTTAAAATTTTTCAAAAAGGTATTTTCAGCTAGTTTTATTTATAGGTTTACCAAAATAATAGTAGAAGTAAATTTTTATTTAATTGACAAAACTATGTGTATGTTGTAGTATTGTTTGTAATACTACATATAGTGTATTTTAAAGCAAATATGGTTTTTAGAGAAATCCAAGAGTAAGGAAAAAACATGAAATGTCCTTTTTGTGGTAGTACTAATGATCAAGTACTAGATTCTCGTCCTGTTGAGCATACATCAGCTGTTAGAAGGCGTAGAGAATGTTCTAACTGCAAAAAAAGATATACCACTTTTGAACGTCCAGAAGAAATAGTACTTATGGTTGTTAAATCAAACAGCTCTAGAGAGCCTTTTGATAGAAAGAAGATTTGGGTTGGCATAGATAGAGCTTGCAAAAAATGTCAAATTTCTGCTGAAACTATAGATAGACTTGTAAGTGAAATAGAGAATGAAATACTTAGTGAATATATAATGGAAATTTCATCTACAATTATAGGTGAAAAAATTTTAGAAAAACTTTGGGATATTGACTTAGTGGCGTATGTAAGGTTTGCCTCTGTTTATAGAAAATTTAGTGATATAGATACTTTTATGGAGGAACTAAAAAAATTAAAAAAAGAACATATAAAAAGACAGAAAGTATAAAAGCTTGGGTTATTTAAGGAGTTTTTTATGGCAACTGCAAAATTAGATGATTTATTAAAAAACAAAGTAAAACTAGAAAAAAATGCTTTAACAGTTTTACAAAAGCGTTATTTAAAAAAAGATGAAAATGAAAATATAATTGAAAACCCTGAAGATTTATTTTTCAGGGTTGCATGTAATATTGCAAAGGCAGATATTAATTATGATAAAAATGCAGATATCAATGCAGTTGTAAAAGAGTTTTATCTTGCAATGTCAAATTTGGATTTTTTGCCAAATTCTCCAACGCTGATGAATGCTGGAAGGCATTTACAACAATTATCTGCATGTTTTGTTTTGCCAATAGAAGATTCCATGGATTCTATTTTTGAAACTTTAAAGAACACTGCGCTTATACATAAGTCTGGAGGAGGGACAGGTTTTTCTTTTTCTAAGCTGCGTCCTAATAAAGATGTTGTAAAAACTACTTGTGGAGTTTCTTCTGGGCCTGTGTCTTTTATGCATGTTTTTAACTCCGCTACAGAAGCCATAAAACAAGGTGGTACTAGACGAGGGGCTAATATGGGTATGCTTCGCATAGACCATCCTGATATTTTAGAATTTATATCTTCTAAAGATAAAAATGATAGTTTAAATAACTTTAATATATCTGTCGCTATAACAAAAGAATTTATGGGTGCTTTAGAGGCCAATAAAGATTATAATCTCTATAACCCAAGGAATGGTGAAGTTTCTGGAGTTTTAAATGCAAGAGCTATTTTTGATAGGATTGTTGAACAATCTTGGAAAAATGGTGAACCTGGCGTAGTTTTTATTGATAGTATAAATGACAAAAATCCCACTCCAGAAGTAGGTAAAATAGAGTCCACCAATCCTTGTGGGGAACAACCTTTACTTCCTTATGAATCATGTAATCTAGGATCTATTAACTTGGGTCATTTTGTAAAAGATAAAGATGTGGATTGGAAAAGATTAGAAAAAGTTATTAAGGCTGCCGTGCACTTCTTAGATAATGTTATAGACATGAATAATTATCCTATAGAGAAAATAGCTGAAGTTACTCGTTCCAATAGAAAGATAGGACTTGGGGTAATGGGTTGGGCAGATATGCTTTTAAGTTTAGGTATTGCTTATGGGAGCCAAGAATCTTTAAATCTTGCAGAGAAACTTATGGGTTTTATTCAAAACAAATCTCATCATTTTTCACAAGAACTTGCAATAAAAAGAGGAGCATTTGCAAATTTTGATAATAGTATTTATAGTGAGGGGAATTTAATAAGAAATGCTACAACTACTACAATTGCTCCGACAGGAACAATTGGTATTATAGCGTCTGCTTCAGGTGGAATAGAACCTATTTTTGCTATTGTTTACAAAAGAGCGCAATGTTTAGACAATGAAGAAATGTATGAAGTCAATCCATATTTTGAAAAGTTAGCAAAAGAAAAGGGCTTTTACTCTGAGGAGCTTATGGATAAAATTGCCCAAAAAGGCAGTATTCAAGATTTTAATGAAATTCCTGAAGATATAAGAAAAATATTTGTTACATCGCATGATATTTCTCCTGAGAGTCATGTAAAAATGCAAGCGGTTTTTCAAAAATTTACTGATAATGCTGTTTCAAAAACCGTAAATTTTCCAAATAATGCTACAAAAGAAGATGTAAAAAAAGTTTATATTCTTTCTTATAAAATGGGTTGTAAGGGTGTTACTGTTTATCGTGATGGGAGCAGAGAAACACAGGTTTTAAACATTGCAAATAAAAAAGAAGGAGAGCTCTCTGCAAAAGGGACAAACCCACCTAGAATTCGTCCTAATAGGACAGTGGGTTTTACGTTTCTTATGCATACTGGTTGTGGAAAAATGTATGTTACGGTAAATGAAGATGATAATGGCGTATGCGAAGTGTTTACTCAACTTGGGAAGTCTGGAGGTTGTACATCTTCTCAGGCTGAGGCTATAAGTCGTTTAATTTCTTTAGCATTGCGTTCTGGAATTGATCAACAAGCAATTATAAAACAAATAAAAGGAATAAGATGTCCTTCTCCTACACTTGCAGAAGGAGGAGCTATTTTGTCTTGTGCTGATGCAGTTGCAAAAGCTTTAGAAGCTTATAACAAAGAAAAAATGTCACCAGATTTATTTATGCAAAAAGCCTTACATAATTCTGGTACAAATAAAGAAAGACAATATTCTTTTGATCCTGATGCAAATGTGTCTGGAGCTTGTCCACAGTGCCCTGAATGCGGAGAGATGTTAACTTTTGCTGAAGGGTGTGTGGTTTGCAGAGAATGCGGTTATTCTAAATGTTTTTAAAGAGGATATAATGTAATGGTAAAAAACGATATATGGATAAATAAGATGGCCTTAGAGCAAGGCTTAATAGAACCATTTGAGCCAAATCAAGTTAGGAAAGGAAATATTTCTTTTGGTACTTCTTCGTATGGATATGATATGCGTGTTTCAAATGAATTTATGATTATGGACATTAATGCTAAAGTCCTTGATCCTAAGAATTCTGTAAATGTATTTAAATTGGTTACAGTTGCAGATTTTATAGAAGTACCTCCAAATTCTGTTATTTTAGGAAAAACAATAGAATATTTTAGAATACCAAGAGATATTGTTACAATAGCATTCGGAAAGTCAACATATGCTAGATGTGGTATTTTTGTAAATGTTACTCCTTTTGAGCCTCAGTGGGAGGGATATGTTACGCTTTCTATAGCAAATACAACGTCTTTGCCTGTTAAAGTTTATGCAAATGAAGGAATTGCGCAAGTGTTATTTTTAGAAGCAAGCGAAGTTTGTAAAACTTCTTATGCAGATAGAAAAGGCAAGTATCAGACCCAAAAAACTATAACTCAAGCAAAAATTTGATACAATGTTAACGCATAATAGATTGGTAATTTTAAAGGACTACAATGATTTTAATACTAGATTTTGGTTCGCAATACACACAATTGATTGCAAGACGTATAAGAGAAGAAAAGGTTTATTGCCAGATATATCCAGGAAATAAATCTTTAAATTCTTTTTCAAATTTGGAAGGTGTAAAGGGTGTAATCTTTTCAGGTGGGTATGGTAGCGTTTATGCTAAAAATGCTCCTTGGCCTGATCCAAAGGTTTGGAAGTTAGGTGTGCCTATTTTGGGTATTTGTTATGGTATGCAGCTTATTGCGCAGCATTTGGGCGGGAAAGTTTTGCCGTCAAAGTATAGAGAGTTTGGACTTGCAAATGTTGATGTAGAATGCGATTGCTATTTGTTTGATGGTTTAAATTCAAAAGAGACTTTATGGATGAGTCATGGTGATAAGCTATCAAAAATGCCAAAAGGTTTTAAGATTACTGCAAAGTCAGATAATTCTCCAAATGCAGCTATTGAAGATGTTTCAAATAATATATATGGGGTGCAATTTCACCCAGAAGTAAAACACTCTGTAAATGGGAAAAAAATTATTCAAAATTTTGTATTTAAAATTTGTGGTTCAAAAAGAGATTGGACCATGAAGTCTTATATAACAGATGAAATAAAAAGAATTAAGTCACAAGTTGGAAAAAGTAAAGTTTTGTGTGCTTTATCTGGCGGAGTAGATTCTTCAGTAGCTGCAGTTATGTTGCATAAAGCTATAGGAAAGCAAATTTTTTGTATTTATGTTGATCACGGACTTCAAAAATTGGGGGAAACCCAAAGAGTAAAAAAAGTTTTTGGGAAAGTATTTAAAAAAAATCTTGAAATTATTGATGCAAAAAAAATATTTTTATCAAAACTTAAAGGGGTGGTTGATCCTGAACAAAAAAGGAAAATTATAGGGAAAACATTTATAGATGTTTTTGAAAGAGAATCTAAGAAACTTAAAGGTGTAGACTTCCTACTTCAGGGAACAATTTATCCAGATATTATAGAAAGTGTTTCAATAAAAGATGCAAAGACTCCAATCAAAAGTCACCATAATGTTGGCGGTCTTCCAGAAAAGATGAAAATGAAACTTGTAGAACCTTTAAAGTTTTTATTTAAAGATGAAGTTAGAGCATTAGGAAGAGAATTTAAAATTTCTGCAGAAATTTTAAATAGACAACCTTTCCCTGGTCCAGGTCTTGCAGTCAGGGTTCTTGGAGAAATAACTCAAGAAAAATTAAGTATTTTAAAAGAAGCAGATAGTATAGTAACAGAAGAAATTATGAAAGCTGGCTTTTATGAGAAAGTTTGGCAATCATTTGCGATAATGTTGCCTGTTAAAACTGTTGGAGTTATGGGAGATGTCAGGACGTATGAGTATGTTATAGCTATAAGGGCTGTAAATTCTGATGATGCAATGACTGCAGATTGGGTAAAACTGCCTTATGAATTACTTGAAAAAATGTCTTCAAGAATTATTAATGAAGTTAAAGGTGTTAACAGAGTAGTTTATGATATTTCTAATAAGCCTCCGGCAACAATAGAATGGGAATAATGAAAAAATTAGTTTTGTACTGCATAATGTCTATTTTACTGTTGTTTGCTTGTTCTAGTCATGGTAACAAAGCAAAGATAGAATCTATACAGATAAAGGGATCTGATACTATTGTGAATCTTATACAGGTTTGGGCTGAAAATTTTATAAAATCTCATCTTAACTTAAATATCAGCATCACAGGTGGTGGCTCTGGCACTGGATTTGCTTCTTTAATAAATAAAACCTGTGATATCGCTATGTCTTCTAGAGAAGTAGAAGACATAGAAGTTGCTTTAGCCAAACAAAATAATGTTAATCCTATAGGCTTTAAAGTAGGTTTAGATGGTCTTGTTGTTATTGTTAATCGAGATAATCCCGTTACTCAATTGACTTTAACTGAACTTAAAAATATTTTTATGGCAAAGATTACGAATTGGAAAGAAGTAGGTGGTCAGGATAGAAAAATAGTTATTCTTTCTCGGGAAGCTAATTCTGGCACTCATATGTTTTTTAAAGAACGTGTTATAAGAAGTGGTTATGCGAATTCTTCAGAGGAATTTTCTGTACATTCTTTAATGATGCCATCGTCTCAAGCTGTGTATGATGAAGTTTTGCAAAACCCTAATGCATTAGGCTATGTTGGGATGGGGTTTGTTGATAATAAAATAAAAGTTATATCCGTTGCCGTGGATGAAAATAGTAAGTATATTTATCCGACCCGAGATACAGTTGTTAATGGTTCTTATCCAATTTCTAGACCTTTATATTTGTATACTAATGGTAAACCTGAAGGTATAATAGAGATGTTTATTGATTATGCTGTATCTGATGAAGGGCAAAAGATTGTTGTTGACACAGATTTTGTTCCAATTAAGAAGGACTAAAGTGAGAGAATATTTAGATTATATTATTGAAACAATAGTTTTTATATGTGGTATGTTGTCAATAGTTTTTGTTGTTTTAATTTTTTCATTTTTGCTTAAAGAAGGTTTATCTTTTTTTAAAGATTTTAGTTTTGTAAAGTTTATTACAAATCAGTTTTGGTATCCAAGTTCTACTCCTCTATCTTTCGGCATATTGTCTCTAATATGCGGTTCGGTTTTGGTTACATTAGGGGCTTGTTTAATAGCTGTTCCAATTGGTGTAATGTCAGCCCTTTTTATAGCTGAGATTGCTCCTAAAGGAGTTAGAGATATATTAAAGTCTTTAGTTGAACTTATGACTGCAATTCCTAGTGTTGTTATTGGTTTTGTAGGTATGGTAACAGTAGTTCCTTTAGTTAAAAATATTTTTAATCTTCCAACAGGACTTAGCGCTTTTTCTGGTTCTATAATGCTTGGCTTTATGGCAATGCCTACAATTGTTACGATATCTGAAGATGCTATAAGATCTATTCCTTGGCAATATAAAGAGGGAGCTCTTGCTTTGGGTGCTACAAAATGGCAAGCGCTAAGAAGAATAATCTTAAAGGCTGCCATGCCTGGCATAATAGCTGCTATTATGCTTGGGATAGGTAGAGTAATAGGAGAAACGATGGCTGTTATGATGATAACAGGGAATGCTGCTCATGTGCCACATTCAATTTTTGATCCAATAAGAACAATGACGGCTACAATAGCTGCTGAAATGGGTGAGACTGTGCGAGGTGGCGTTCATTATAAATCGTTGTTTGCTATAGGTCTAGTACTTTTTTTAATTACTTTTGTAGTAAATTTTGTAGCAGATTTGTTTTTAGGTAAAAATAAAAATTTATGATAAGACTTAGCCCTAAATTATCTCAAAAACTTTCATATATACTTCTTTTTATGGCAACAATATTAGCTATTGTTCCTGTTTTGGTAATTATGTTTTTAATTGTAAAAAATGGTGCTTCTGCTATTAGCTGGGAATTTTTAACTTCTATGCCAAAAGATGGTATGCGTTCTGGAGGAATACTGCCTGCAATAGTGGGTACTTTTGCTATAGTTATGTGTGCGGTTGTTATTACTCTCCCTATAGGAGTTTGCGCTGCAATCTATTTAAATGAATATGCAAAAGATAACTTCCTTACTAGAGTAATTAAACTTGCGATTGTAAACTTAGCTGGCATTCCTTCTGTGGTTTATGGTCTTTTTGGGCTTGGGATTTTTGTCATGTTTTTTAAACTAGGTGTTTCTATTATAGCTGGAGCTTTAACTTTATCTATAATGGAGCTTCCCGTTATTATAACTACTTCTAGAAATGCTTTAAATAGTGTTCCTAAATCTTTTAGAGAAGCAAGCTTATCTCTAGGTGTGAGTCGTTGGCAAACTATTAGGCACATTGTATTGCCAAATGCTCTCCCTGGAATTTTAACTGGAACAATTCTTAGTATAGCAAGAATTTCTGGCGAAACTGCTCCTATACTTTTTACTGCAGCGGCTTTTTATGTGCCGCATTTACCGAAATCTATATTTGATCAAGTGATGGCTTTACCTTATCATTTGTATATAATTTCAACACAAATACCTAATATGCCAAAAAATATTATATACGGAACGGCTCTTGTTTTAATGATGATGGTTTTAAGTATAAGTTTTGTTGCAATTTTTGCAAGAGTTTATTTTAGGAAGCACAGGAAATGGTAAATAAAATTGAAGTAAAAAATTTAAGTTGTTTTTATAATAAAAAGTGTGTTTTGGATTCTTTAAGTATTAATGTTGTAAAAAATGAGATTTTAAGTGTTATAGGTCCTGCAAATAGTGGAAAAACAACATTTCTAAGAACTTTAAATAGAATGAGTGATTTAGATGTATCATTTAGTAGAATGGGGGAAGTTTTCCTTGATGGTGAAAATATTTTTAATGTGAATATGGAATCTTTAAGAAGACGCGTGGGGATGCTTTTTGCTATGCCTATACCTCTTCCTATGAGTGTATATGATAATATTGTGTATGCTCCTAAAAGACTTGGATTAATTAATAAAAAATCTGATATAGATGCTCTCGTTGAACAATCTTTAAAAGATGCTTCTTTATGGAACGATGTAAAAGATAGACTGCATACGTCTGCAATGAAAATGTCTGGAGGACAGCAGCAAAGACTTTGTATAGCAAGAATTCTTGCTATTAACCCTGAAGTTATTCTTTTTGATGAACCTTGTTCAGGTTTGGACCCTGTGTCAACCGCAAAAGTTGAAGAATCTATGTTAGAACTAAAACAAAAATACACAATAGTGCTTGTAACTAATAATGTAAAACAAGCATCTCGTGTTAGTGATAGAACTGCTTTTTTTCTTATGGGAAAACTCATAGAGGTTGATAAAACAGGAGAATTATTTGTTTCTCCAAAAGAAAAGCAAACAGAGGGCTATATAACAGGAAGATTTGGCTAATGTCAAAAATTGTGATAAAAAATTTTAATCTTTATTATGGAAACTTTCATGCTCTTAAAGATGTAAATATTTATATAGAAGAGAACAGAATTACAGCTATGATAGGACCGTCTGGCTGCGGAAAGTCTACATTGTTAAGATCTATTAATAGAATTAATGATATAATAGAAGGAGTAAAAACAGCAGGAGAAATAAATATAGACGGTGCCAATATTTATGATAGAAATATCGACGTTGATTTTTTACGTAGAAGTGTTGGAATGGTTTTTCAAAGACCTAACCCATTTCCAATTTCAATTTATGAAAATGTTGCTTTTGGTTTGCGAGTTAACAGGATTACGTCAAATAAAAATATTATTAACGAAACAGTTGAAAAGAGTTTAAAAGCCGTCTTGTTGTGGGATGATATAAAAGATAAATTGCGTAAGTCAGCACTTACTTTGACGCTAGAGCAGCAACAAAGACTTTGTATAGCAAGATTAATTGCTGTTGCTCCCCGTATTATTTTGTTAGATGAACCTTGCTCTTCTTTAGACCCTGTTGCGACAAGAAAAATAGAAGAGCTAATGATGCAGTTAAAAAAAGATTATACAATTGTAATAGTTACTCATAACATGCAACAAGCTGCTAGAGTTTCCCAAGATACAGCATTTATGCTTTTAGGTAAACTTATAGAATTTAATAAAACTGATAAAATATTTACAAATCCGTCTGAGAAAGAAACTGACGACTATGTAAGTGGCAGATTTGGCTGATTAAAATATTAAAAAGTCTCTCTAAATGTTTTTAGAGAAACTCAATGTCTTAGTTTAGGAGATGTTATGCGTCATTTTGATATTGAAATGAACGATTTACAAAATCGTCTTCTTGACATGGCCAGTCTTGTTCAAGAAATGATTAGAGCTGCTACTGTAGGGCTTTCAGGGAAAGATTTAAAACAAGTAGAAAAGGTGTATTCTTTAGAAAAAAAAGTTAATATACAAGAGATAGTTGTAGATGATAAATGTTTAAAACTTATAGCTTTAAACCAACCGGTTGGTACGGATTTAAGGTTTATAACTTCCGCTATGAGAATTAATAGCGATCTTGAAAGAATTGGTGACGAAGCTGTAAGTATCAGTAGAATGGCAAAAGACTTAGTAAAATATAAAGAGTTAAAGCCTCTTGAAGATATCCCTAATATGGTTCTAGCTGTTGAGAATATGGTTGTAGAATCTATTAAAGCATTTAATACAAGTGATGCCGACCTTGCTTTTACAATACTTAAAAAAGATGATGAAGTTGATAAATTAAGGGATAAAATTATTGATGATATTAAGAATATAATAGCAAGTTCTTCAAGTTCTGAACTTATCCAAAAAGCCGTAGATTTGATTTTTATTGCGAAAAGTATAGAAAGAATTGGAGATCATGCTACAAATATTTGTGAAGATATTATTTTTATGGTACATGGCAAAGATGTACGTCATCCGAGGGCAAATAATAAGATGTAATATTAGACAGACCTGTTAATGTTTTTAAGAGACACTGGAGTAAACTATGAATCATTTTAAACTAATAGTATGTTTGTTGCTGGTGTTTGTTTTTTTTGGCGCTTGTAGAAAAAATGTTATAAGTACTAAATATGATGTAGTTGTTTGGCATTGGATGCCAGAAAAGCAAAAAGCTTTTGAAGTTCTTGCAAAAAAATATCTTCAAGAAACAGGCATAAGAGTTGTTTTTAAAAATTACTATCCAAAGGATGTATATAGAAATAAGGTATCGATGGCGCAAGCGGCAAAAGAACTTCCTGAGATATTTAGCCCTCTAGCAGACAAAATAGAAATTGCTTCATTTATACAAGAAGGTTTTATTGCTAACCTTTCTAAAGATTTAAATGAAGAGTCTTGGAAAGATGTGTTTTTTGAGGAAGCTTTAGTAAAAGATTATTATGAAAATGGAAATGAGTGGAATATAGACCCTGGAATTTATAGTATTCCATTAGATATGCAATCTTTAATAATTTTTTACAATAAAGACTTATTTGCTAAAGCAGGACTTGATCCTAACATCCCACCTTCTATTTGGCAAGAATTCATTGAAATTGGGAAAAAATTGAAACAGGCCAATATAAAACCTTTTGTTAGTGGTTTTGCTCAAGGCTGGTTCATTGGATCTTTTGCTAAATTTTATGAAATGGATATTTTGGGCCAGAAAGGTATTTTAGAAACAATAAATGGTAAGCTTGCATATACAGATGAAAAGTGGGTTAAAATATTTAATCTTTTTAAAGATATGCAAGATAACGATTTTTTTGCACCAAGTATAATGAATATGACTAACAATGAAGCAGAAAAAGAATTTGCATCAGGAAAAGCTGCAATGATATTTGGAGGTTCATGGGCATTGCCTATGTATGCAGATGCTAAGAAAAAAATTAATTTAGGCATATTTTTACCTCCTCCAGTCTCTAAAAGTTCTTATGTTAAAAGCTTTACCTCTGGAGGAACATATTTTTATGTAAATCAGTCTTCTCCTAATAAACAAAAAGCTATAGATTTTTTAAAATGGTTGACTCAAATCTCTCAGCAGGTCCTTCTTTCTCAAGAAACTTTAAGTATTCCTGCAAATAAAGAAATAAAAGAACAGCTTCCTAAAATATTAAATATTTTTTACGATAATGCAAAAAATGCTTATCCTCCTTTACCAAAACAGGAAAGTTGGCAAGTAACTAATTATTTTAGTACAAATTTACAAGCTATTATAATTGGAGAGAAATCTCCTGTTGAAGCAGCTAAATATGTTCAAGTAGAAAAACAGAAACAAATAAAAAATTAAATGGTTGATAAATAACCTTGTGCACATAATTCTTGTAAATTTTTTAACAAGGCAAGGCAAGGCAAGGCAAGGCAAGGCAAGGCAAGGCAAGGCAAGGCAAGGCAAGGCAAGGCAAGGCAAGGACATAGGGTTTATCGTGTGATAAACACAAGTTTTCTAATGCAGCAGAATCCAAAATGGAGCACTAAGGATATAAGTTAAGGGTTTTAATAGTAGACCCTAAAGGAAGAGATTAGTTTTATGTCTGATAAAATTATAATTTTTGACTTGGGTAATGTTATATTTAAATTCGACCTGTTTAGATTTATCAAATTGTATATTAAGAAAGTCCCAGATGATAAGAAAATAACGGATTTTAACGCACTAAGTCCAAATTGTTTAAAAACTGCTCAGCTGTATGAAACTGGAGATATATCATCTTTGGATTTTTATGATCAGCTTGCAAAAGAAATGCATTATACAGGCACATATAATGAATTTGCAGTTGTGTGGAATAATATATTTGAACTTATTCCAGAAACTGTAGATGTTATAGCTTCTTTATCTGGCAGATATCATTTGGGGATATTATCAAATACCAATGAACTTCACTTTAATTTTTTAAAAGAACGATATCCTCAAGTTTTTTCTTTGTTTGATAAAATATTTCTTTCTTATGAAATGCGCTTACGTAAGCCTGACCGCGAAATATTTGAAAATGTGATAAAACATTATAATGTTTTGCCGTCAAAAATATTTTTTTCAGATGATTTAGAAAGGAACATACATGCCGCACAAGAAACAGGCATAAAAGCATATGTTTATACAAATACTATGGAACTTGTAAAGCAACTTAAACAGGAACAAATTGAAATATGATAGATTTTGGCGTAGGCGTAGCATTAAAGAAGCAAAATGAACTTGAAAAAAAATTTGAAAAATATAATATTAAAAGAGTGACATCAAAGAAGAATTCATAAGGTCTACAGGTAAAGGTGGCCAAAATGTCAATAAAGTTTCAACAGCTGTTTATTTGAAGCACATTCCTTCCGGAATAGAAATAAAATGTTCTAAAGAAAGAAGTCAAGGTAAAAATAGATTTTTTGCAAGACGTTTGTTAGTTGAAAAATTAGAAAATCAAGTTTTAGGGATTATTTCTTCTAAGCGTAAAGAAATAAAAAAATACGTCAACAAAAAAAGAAGCGTTCTAAAAGAGCAAAAGAAAAAATTTTACAATTAAAAAAGAAAACTTCTATAAAAAAAGAGATGAGGAAAAAAGTAACTTGTTAAAAAATACAAGTAATATAAAGTTACATTGTGAAGGGCATAGGAAAAGATTAAAAGATAAGTTTTTTTCGAATGGTTTGTATAATTTAGCAGATTATGAAGTTTTAGAACTGGTTTTGACATACGTTGTTTTAAGAAAAGATGTGAAAATTTTGGCAAAAGAACTAATTTTTAATTTTGGAAGTTTAAAACAGGTTTTTGATGCAAGTCTCAAAGATCTAATAAAAGTTAAGGGAGTTTCAGAAAACATTGCGACGTTTATAGTATTTTTAAAAAAGTTTGCTTCTTTTTACTGTTTCTTAGATATAAAGAAAAAAAATGTTTTAGATTCTCCAGAAAAAGTTTATAGTTATTTAATGTCGTCTATAGGTACAGAACAAGTTGAAAAATTTTATATTTTAAATTTAAACTCTAAAAATGAAATTTTATCTTGTTTAGAATTAGAAATTGGAACTGTAAATAAAACATATTTAAACACTAGAAAAATTGCAGAACTTGCTTTAAAACATAATGCAGTATCTGTTATAATAGCTCACAATCACCCTTCAGGAATTCTTGTTCCTTCTAAAAATGATGTACATTCTACTTATAGCATAAAAAAAGCTTTAGAAATTATAGATGTTTTTTTACTTGACCATATAATAGTTGCAAACAATAAATATTTTAGTTTTAAAGAACATAATCTTCTATGCAAAAGATGAGTTGTAAGTATAATTTATTATATGTCAATGTTAGTATATAAAAGAAAAAATCGCTACATTGCCAGGGTAGCGTGTTATTATGCATTACAATAACTGTGTTTACACTGTAAAAGGAGAGTAGAATGATAAAACACGTAGAGGGTTCAAATGACAAACACTCAGTTTTTCTTTACACCTTGAGTACTTGTGTTTGGTGTAAGAAAACAAAGCAGTTTTTGCTTGATATGGGTATTAAATATAGTTACATTGATGTAGATTTGCTTGAAGGTGCTCAGCAAAATAAGGTCATGTCAGAGATTTCTGCAGTTAATCCACAAGGGGGATTTCCTACTATACTTATAGATAAAGTAAAGACTGTAGTAGGCTACCAGCCTGAAGCGATAAAAGAAATTTTACAATAGAGGATATATGGAAAATATAAAATCACCGCAAGAATTGAGAGTATTTTTAGAAACAAATGCTAAGGATAAAGGTTATTATTTAAACCAGGATACTTCTTTTGTTAATGCTTTGTTAGAGGGCCTTATAAGAAATTTAAATCGCTATGGCTATTCTTCTTGTCCGTGTAGATTGTCTACGGGAGACTACGCGTTAGATTCAGATCTTATATGTCCTTGTAGGTATATGGAAAATGATATACAAAAGTATGGATCATGTTTTTGTGCTTTATATGTATCAAAAGATGTATATGAAAATAAAAAAACAATTTCATCTATTCCTGAGAGTCGTCCAAAAGAAAAAAATTTTGATGTTAACTATTCTCATGTTAGTTCTAAAACTAATGCAAAAGAATGGAAATGTGCTGTTTGTGGTTATAAGTATTTAGGTGATAACCCTCCAGAAAAATGCCCTAAATGTGGTGCATCGAGGAAATTTTTTAAGTAGGTTGATTTGTTATGATAATAGTAAACACAGGAAATGGTAAAGGTAAAACAACTGCAGCTATTGGTCAAGTTGTACGTGCTTTAGGACATAATTTTAAAGTGTGTATAATACAGTTATTTAAGAGCGATATATTTTATGGTGAGCAAGGTATCTTAAAAAATTTAGATGGCTTAGATTTTTTTAGTTTTGCAAAAGAACATCCATATTTTAACCATGGTATAAGTTTAGATACTGTTTTGAAACAGTGTTTAGAGGCTTTAGATAAAATAAGAGAAATTTTAAAAGGCAACAAAAAATACGATTTAATAGTATTAGAAGAATTTAATATAGCCTTAAGAGACCAATTTATTGATATTAATATTTTTTTAAAATTATTAAAAGAACTATCTTATAATTCAAAAATTATTGTTACAGGTAGAGGAGCTCCTCAACAATTAATAGAAATTGCTGATTTGGTTACTGAAATGAAAGAAATTAAACATCCCTATAATATTGGCAGCAAATCACAAAAAGGTATAGAGTACTAAAGGCTTGTCTAAAAACCTTAACGTATGTCCTTAGTGTGCATTTTTCGACACTGCCGATGGTGCTTATTATATGATAAGTTTTGCTGTTTTTGCCTTACTTTGTCAAAAAATTCACAATAATTATGTATGCATTAGGGTTTTTAGATAGATCCATAATTTAAAATATGAACAGTAAAATATTTTTTATTATCTTGATGTTATTTTTATTTTTTTCTAAATCTTTTTGTAAAGAGTATAAAAGGATTATTTCTTTAGCACCATCTGTAACACAAAGTTTATATGAATTAGGCTTGGAATCTTTTGTTAAAGGCATAACTACATTTTCTAAAAAAGGTACTACAAAAAAAGAAATTGTAGGAAATTTGTTAGAGCAAGATATAGAAAAAATAATTTATCTTAAGCCCGACTTAATTATTGCAACTAAAGATGGAAATATTCAAAGAACAGTTGATACGCTAAAGCAACATAATTATAATGGGTTTGATATTTATGTAATGGAATCAGCCCAAAGTTTTGATGATATTTGCACTAATTTTTTAAAGTTGGCAGAAAAATTAGGAAAAATAGAGTATGCTGAAAATATCATAAAACAAGCAAAAAAATCTCTCAAAGAGTCTTATGATAAAATGAGTATTAATAAAAACCTAAATGTCTTTTGGCAAATAGGTGCAATGCCTTTATATACTTTAGGGAATAAAAGTTTTATAAATGATTATAATTATTACACAAAAACTAAGAATTTGTATGGGGATATAAACTTAAAATATTTTTCTGTTGATATTGAGAACGTTCTTGAACGTAATCCAGATATTATAATAATCATTAATATGGGTTATCTTGGTATTAAAGAAAAAGAGATTTGGCAAAAATATAAGTTGTTAAATGCTGTAAAGAATAATAAAATTTTTGTTTTAGATGAAAAAGATTTGTTCATGTTAACGCCTTTAACATTTTCAAAAAGTGTAGAAATTTTAATAAATATTATTTACAGGTCTGTATAAAAACTAGCACAAAGGTTCTGTATAATGTTTTTCAAAAAAAAGATGTTAGTAATTTTTATATGTTTAACTATTTTATTGATATTTTCAATGCTAATTTCTCTATGGATTGGAACAACTAGTATATCAATATTTGATATTAAACACTTATTTGCTGTGAGAAAAGATATAAATCTAGAAAGAACAATTTTTTATATTCGTTTACCTAGAGTTGTTATGGCAGTTATTACAGGCGCAACTTTATCAGTAAGTGGTTGCGTTTTCCAATCTATATTAAAAAATCCGTTAGCTGATCCGTTTACTCTGGGTATTTCTGGCGGCGCTGCTTTTGGTGCTGCGATAGCTTTTGTATCAGGATTGTTTACCGTAGCGTCTGCTATTTTAGTTCCCTTATTTGCTTTAGGAGGTGTTTTAATTTCGGTTTTTATAGTTTATTTGTTAAGTTCTTATAAAAACTTTGATTCCAACTCTATGATATTGTCTGGAGTTGTTGTAAGTTATATATTCTCTTCTCTTGTAATGCTTTTATATGTTTTAGCGCCTTCTCAAAATGTACAGGCCGCTCTTATGTGGCTTATGGGGAATCTATCTTATGTAGATATTAATATCCTTCCAGTTGTTTCTATTTTTGCTTTTATTGGCGTATTGCTTTTGACTTTTTATGGAAATATTTTAAATTTAATAGCTCTTGGTGGCGAAAAATCTAAAACAGTTGGTGTAAACATAAATCAAACTATAAAGATTTTATTTGCTATAGCATCGATTATGACAGCTATTACTGTTAGTATGTGCGGCGTGATAGGTTTTGTAGGACTTATAATACCTCATATAATGAAAAAAATTGTTGGAGTAAACAATACTGTTTTAATACCAGCGTGTGCGCTTTCCGGAGCACTTTTCCTTTTAATTTGTGATACTGTGGCAAGAATTATAATTCTCCCTATACAAGTACCAGTAGGTGTTGTGACAAGCATTATAGGGGGAGTATTTTTCATTTGTTTATTTGTTAGAATGAAAAAAGAGACAAAATGATAAGAATAGAAAATGTATCTGCAGGGTACTTAAAAAAGCAAATATTAAAAAATATTAATCTTAATATAGAAAAGAATAGTTTTTTTGGTATTATTGGTAAAAATGGTTCTGGCAAAAGCACACTATTAAAAGTTATAGCTAGAGTACTTAGACCTTACAGTGGTAATGTTTTTATAAATTTGCAAAATATAGATTCATTTTTAAGGAAAGATTTTGCACAGCAACTTTCATTTTTGCCACAATATGTAGACACATCATTAAACTTGCCAGTAAAAGACTTTATAATGTTTGGAAGATATCCATATATGAAGGTTTTTAAAATTCCTACACAAAAAGATTATGCAGTAGTAAATAAAGTAGTAGATTTTTTAAAATTATCGCACTTTTTAAATAGGGAAGTTAACGAACTTTCTAGTGGAGAAAAACAGTTAGTTTTAATAGCTCAAGTTTTAGTACAAGAGACAGATGTCATTTTATTTGATGAACCTACATCTTATTTAGACATAGGTAAACAAAATGCTGTTTTAGGGGTTTTAAGAGAGGTAAATATAAAATTTAATAAAACTATTATATTGAGTTTGCATGATTTAAATGCTGCTAGCGAATTTTGTGATAAGGTAGCATTAATGGAAAACGGCAAAGTCTATAAGTATGGAAAAACAAAAGAAGTTTTGAATGTGCAAAATATAGAGAAGATTTATGATGTTAAAGTTATTGTGGGTGAAAATCCCATCTCAAAAAAAACATTTGTGTTACCTATAACTAATAAATAAAACAGTGATTAAGAATATATTTTAACTACTTGTTGTATGAAAAACAAAATGCTATCTAAAGTTTGCAGATATATTTAATCAAAAAAATCATTGATATTTTTTTATACATTTTGTATTCTAAATAATACTAGGATGTTTCTAAAAACCTTAACGCATATTCTTACAATGCCTTTTTTGGCACTGCTGCGTTAAAAACTTGTGTTTATTAACGATAAACCCTATGTGCTTGCCTTGCTTTGAAAAAAATTTATAGCGATTATACACATTATGTATTAGACCCACACTTTTAAAAGCATACTTACGTTTGTGTTTTAAATTAAAACATTTTTAGATTAGAATAATTTTCTTTTATTTTTCAATGATAAAATACTAGCAATATAAAAGTTGTTGTAATAGCATATCTGAATTTTTTACTTTACTATACTAATAAAATAAATAAAAAATCTTTTTAAAGGAGTTAGTATGGATTTAGATTTGTTTAATGAAAAACAAGAAGTTTATTTTGCTAATAATGCAAAAACTTTTATAGCAATACCTGACTTGCCTGAATCCTTGCAACCTCTAATTGACATTGCCAATAATATGTGGTGGTGTTGGAATAGTGATGCAGTAGAACTTTTTAGAAGAATGGATAGAGACTTGTGGGAAGAAACTTACCATAGTCCCAAAATAGTATTTGAAAAAATTTCTCAAGAAAAATTAATTGAATTATCTCAAGACGATAGCTTTATTTCACAAATTGAAAGAGTTAAAAATTCTCTTGATAGATATATGAATATGCGCACATGGTACGATCAAGAATGTACGGATTATTCTAATTTTAAGTTTGTGTATTTTTCTACAGAATATGCTATACATGAAAGTCTTCCTATATATTCTGGAGGACTTGGAATTTTATCTGGTGATCATTTAAAATCTGCAAGTGATATGGGACTTCCTCTTGTTGGAGTAGGCCTTTTATATAAATATGGCTATTTTAAGCAATTATTAAGTAGTGACGGACTTCAACAAGAAGAACATATTGAAAATAATTTTTTACATATGCCTTTACAAGTTGTAAAAAATGAAGATGGATCTGAGCTAATAATAGAAATAGATACCAACGTAGAAAAAATATATGCAAAAGTTTGGAAAATCCAAGTAGGCAGAATTCCTCTTTACTTATTAGACACATATCTAGACAAAAATTCTGATTATATGAAAAATATTACAGGACAGCTCTATGGTGGAGATAGGGATATGCGTATACGTCAAGAAATTGTTTTAGGCGTTGGAGGCATGAAACTATTAAGAGCTTTAAATATAGAACCTGATGTTATACATATAAATGAAGGACATTCTGCATTTTTACTTTTAGAAAAAATTAGACAATATATTAAAGATTTTAACCTTTCTTTTGAGGCTGCTTTCCAAATGGTAAAGAGCACAAGTGTGTTTACAACTCACACCCCAGTACCAGCTGGAAATGAAGTTTTTTCAGCTGATTTATTTCTTAAATATTTTGACAAACTTTGTAAAGAGATTGGAATCACAAAAGAACAGCTTTTGCAATTGGGAGCTTTTCCTACCAAAGATTATAAAAATTTAAAAGATTTTTCAATGACAATTCTCGCTTTAAAAACTGTAAATAAGGCTAATGGTGTAAGCAGATTGCATTCAACGGTTTGTAGAGATATGTGGCAAGGTATTTGGGCGAGTCTTCCAAGAAAAGAAATACCAATAACATACATAACAAATGGGATACATACCAACACTTGGATTTCCTATGAATTTTCAGGGCTTTTTAATAGATACCTTGGAGATGCTTGGAGAGATGAGCCTGCAAATCATGCTGTTTGGGATAGGGTTTGGCATATACCTGATGCAGAGTTGTGGAGAAGTCATGAAAGGAGAAGAGAACGCTTAGTTTCTTTTGCAAGGTCAAGACTATGTCATCAACTTGAAAGAAATGGTGCATCACAAAAAATGTTAAGTTATGCTGATGAAGTTTTAGATCCAGATGCACTTACAATAGGTTTTGCACGGAGGTTTGCAACATATAAGAGAGGTAATTTAATATTTAAAGATTTGCAAAGAATAAAGAAAATTCTTACTAATAAGTATTTTCCCGTTCAGATAATTATTGCTGGTAAAGCACATCCTCAGGATACTGCTGGTAAAGCAATAATACAAAATATAGTAGAATTATCTAAAGATCCAGAACTTGTACATAAAATAGTATTCTTAGAAGAATATGATGTAAATGTTGCTCACTACTTAGTACAAGGTACAGATATTTGGCTTAACAACCCTTTAAGGCCGGAAGAAGCTTCTGGTACGAGTGGTATGAAAGCTGCAGTAAATGGTGTTATAAACTTTAGTGTTTTAGATGGTTGGTGGTGTGAAGGTTATAATAAAAATAATGGTTGGACTATAGGTTCTATAAATTATTATACGGATAGAGCTTATCAAGATGAAGTTGAAAGTAATGATATTTATGAAGTTTTGGAAAAAGAAATTATTCCATTATTTTTTACGCGTGGACAAGATGGTATTCCTAGAGGATGGATACAAAAAATGAAATTTTCTATGCAAACTTTAGGCTCAGTATTTAATACGAATAGAATGATTGAAGAATATACAAGAAAATTCTATATTCCAACTTCTATACAGCACAATAAAATGATGCAGAATAATTTTGAGCTTGCAAATAAAAAAGCTCAATGGTTAAAAAATATATATACTAGTTGGGACAATGTTAAAATAATTTCATATAGTGATAATATGTCTAATGAGGTAAAAATATCCAAAGAAGTTACTATTAACGCTAAGGTATATTTAGGTGAACTTTCTCCAGATGATATATCTGTGCAAGTTTATAGTGGATATATAGATACAAACAAAGCTATAAATAGTGCTGTAGCAAATGAAATGTATTTAGTTAGTAAAGATGGCGATAATTATATTTTTGAGGCTAAGATCATAATTGATAAGGTTGGCAAAAATGGTTATACAATAAGAATTTTACCTAACTATAATGGAGAGATTCAATATATACCTGAACTAATTAAATGGGTATAAAATGATGAGCTATGATTTTTTGCTTTAGATGGTACTTTAGTAGACTCTCAAATGGGTTTAACAATTATTGTAAATTTGATTAGAGCTGATTCTGTTAGGTGTAGAGCAAGTTAGGGCTTACTAAGGTAAATTTTTACAAGCCAACAGGGGACATATTATATTTTTACAGCAAACTTTTTGACTTGAGTTTTACCGGAATCAGTTTTTATAGTTATAAAATAAACACCAGGAGCAACTTTATCTCCATTCTCATTTCTCAAGTCCCATCTAAGTAACTTCTTGTT
>JAISYS010000048.1 GCA_031269735.1 Candidatus Endomicrobiellum cubanum
GACCCGCTAAATCCTAGATGCTCTTTCATTTCTTCAAATATCTTGTTCAAATCCTACAAATTCTTTGCTCCCTTCAACTCTTCTTTGTCCATCTTTACCCTCCTTTACTTTCTTTATACTAAACGTTCTACACTTTCTTTTTTACATAACAACCCTAATAGTACAGGGTCCTTTAAAGCACTCTCTTTAAGTCAAGAGGGTAAGTTTAGGCAAAAATGTGGGATTGGATGTTGTCAAATGTCAATTTTATTTAAGAAATTACATTAATCCTGTAAGATATTTTTTATCTATAAGCCCTGTATCAACCCATGCTTTAACCATTGCCCCTGTAGGCTCCAAACCATCATCGATTTTTAAAGTTAGTTCTCTTCTTTCATTTTTAAATATTGTAACTTCATTATTCCTCTTATCCCACACACCAACCATTTGACCTTCATAATATAAGTTTTTACTTATTATTGTATCATTAATCGCAACATACAGAGCTTTTCCGTCGATATCATACCAAGTTGTCTCATTATTTGTCTTATTAAACGAATACACTAATTTTGAACCACTCCATCCATATTCAGTAATAATAGCGCCAGCCTGATTTCTTGTATATTGCTGCTTGCCATCTTTATAGTAAGTTGTCTCACCTGTTTTTTTATCATAAGTTTTATCTAAATATACATTACCATTTTTATCTTCTATATATATATATTCACTAATTATTGCTCCACCTTCATTTTCTATATATTTAGGGTTTTGATTTTCATCATAGTAAGTTTTATTACCATACATATCTATTTTTGTAGTTAACATATTCTTATCATTATACTCATATTTTGCTGTACGGTTACCTTCATAATCTAAATCATAAATAGCTCTTCCTTTATCATCAAAAACTGTTTTTGCTTTGGTCAACTCATTAACACTAGCAACCATCCTTTTTCCATAAGAGTCATAAACATTTGTTTTAGTAAGATTTTTATCTTTATCATACTCTTTTACTATTTGTCCGCCAATACCTTTTTCTTTATATGATACAATCTCTCCAAACTCATTTCTAACTTCTGTAATATTTGTACCTATAATACTTTTTTCTTCCTTTTTTAGGTTCCCTTTAGAATCTACTGTTTTAGACTGACCTGAAAGAGAAAAAGTAACACTGCCATCTTTTGATATGCTTAAAGCAAGACTACCTGTAGTTGTAAAGAATTGTCTATTACCTGAAGAATCTGTTGCTTGTACAGGCCTATTAGGAAGAATAGAAACCATATCTTTTGGCTTTGCAAAATTAGTTAAGTCTTCTATAGTTCTGCCTTCAGGACCTATATTATATGGATTTTGGGAAGGAAGGGCACTAAAACAAGGTCTACTAAAGGAAATTACGAAAGTTAATAATAAAGAACTTATTTTCTTCATAATTTTACCTCTCTTTTCTTTCCTTACCAATATTATAATAAAACTAATGGAAATCTACTATAGAAGATGTAAAAAATATGAAAACACATATAAGCAAATAAAAATCATCTGATTATGTACAATAATAGTTGTCTTTATTTTTATAATTCAAAATTTACAACACTAATCTTCATTCTTATTTTATTGCCATTTATAGTTGTATCTTCAGTTCCTTCTTGTAAATTCTCTGGCGCTAAAATGTTTCCAAAAATAGTAGCCTTTTTGTTTAAGTTTTCTTTGAGTTGTTCAAGCTTGTCACCAACTAAAATATAATACAGGTCATTATCACCTTTTAGATATATTAACTCTTTTCCAGTATCTTTTTTAATTACACCCTTGACTTTTATCATAAACTCTGCTGTTGAGGAAGTTATAGTATTTTGCATTGATTTAGAGGATCTCATATATTTGGCTACTATTACTGGACCTAACGCAACAAAAATAGCTAGTATAGCAATTATTATTCCAAGCACAATCCACTTCTTTTTTGTGTTTGTTGACGGCTCCATAACAAAATACCTCCCCCTATTGAATTAATACAAAACTTATTTATTTGAGCATGCAATTATTATAACATTTTTTATTTACTTTCAATAGTCTTTTTAACCATTTGAGAAATACGCTTACCATCAGCTTGGCCATTTACAGCAATAACAGTTGCTTTCATAACTGCACCAAAACTTTTATCATCAGATTCCCTGTATATTCTTTCAATCTTACTAAACAATTCTTCATCAGACATTTCTTTAGGAAGATATTGCTGTATAATTTGCATCTCGTTACTTTCTTTTTCTATCAAATCATTACGCCCAGCTTTTTGGAAACTCTCTATAGATTCTTTACGTTTTTTTAATTCAGCTCTTAAAATTTTTACAACTTCATTGTCATCTATTTTTATATTTTTCATATCACGAATATTTATTTCGTTTAAAATTCCTCTTACAACGTTGAGTTTTTCCAATTCTTTGGATTTCATATATTTAATTAAGTCTAATTTTAACTTTTTTATCATTTCAGTATCAAACATTTTATCTCTCCATACTAACAATATTTATAGTGTATTATATAAAATGAAAATGTATTTGCCAATCTAACGACTTTTTGTTATAATTTTTTACAAAATTAAACATTTGCCCGATGGTGTAATTGGTAACACGTCTGCCTCTGGAGCAGAAGTCTCCTGGTTCGAGTCCAGGTCGGGCAGTTTATTTGGTCGCCATAACTGTCCTTGTGTTAAGGGGCCCTTAATGAATGCAGGGTAATATCATTTTTAACCCCTCAGTATCTAAAAAGAAGCAGTAGGATATGTTAAATTTTGGCCCAATCGAATGTTGAGCCCTATTTATTCTTTTCAATTACTTCCCAACGTCCACCTTTGTCAGGACCTACTCGGCGAATTTTCTGCTGTTTTTTGAGTTTTGTCATATTCTTCTTTGCACCTGCATAAGTAAGACCTATTGCTTCTGAAAGTTCTTGTATTGTTATGTACGGTTTTTTGAATACTATTTCAAGAACTTTCTGGTCACTTTTCTGGTCACTTTTTATATCGGTTTTCTTGATACTTTCTTTGTCTATATTTTTATCAAATCTTAGAGATAATCTTAAACCCGACTGAGTAATCTGAAAGGCTTTGCGACCATACAAGCCGACAATGTATGGAATTCCTGAACCTAAATGTTCAACAAGTTCCAAATCTTGAAATATTCTCATAATGCCAGGATTACGTGGAGTAGAACGACCTGTAAAAAACTCTTCCTCTGACATCAACTCAAATATATTTCCATAAGTCGTTATTTCAAATCTGTCTTCAAATATTTCAAAAATAGGAGTGTCTTCTCGAGAATAATCATTATGGACAAAGGCATTTATTATCGCTTCGCGCAGAGCATTTTTATCTACATATTTTTTATCTAAACGCGGTTTTAAACCCTGCTTTTTTGACTGTGTAATATTGGCTACGTCAAGCCTTATTTGGACTTTATTTAACGCCGTAAGTAAACATTGGTCACCGTATTCTTCTTTTTAAAAAGATTTCAAAGTTCTGTCTTTACCTGTCCACTGAGCAAGCCTGATTGAAATTCTGTTTTTATCAGCAAACATATACGCCATTTGATTATATTTAGCATTAGCTGTCAATAATTTCAGATTTTCCGCAAAATGTTCATTCAATTGTTTGCCCTTTTCGGCATAATAAATTTTGAGCTGTTCAAATGTTAAATCTTGCATTCTTGCAGGAATATTCTCTAACGACATAGGATGACGTTTAGACATAAGTTTATTTATCATCTCTTCTGTCATAGGTTGCGAAGCCGAGCCAACGCGGATAAAACAACCAGATTCAGAACGCCCTTTCTGTTTTATGTAATAAGGAATTTCTGCTCCACTTGCAAGGTTTATTACGATTATTGTTTTACCGTCTTTTACTTGAGTGAAAATATCAAACATCCCCATTATGCTTGGACGTATATTATCTTTAAGTCTGTCTTTGATTTTTAACTGAATTTCATCAGGGTTGCTCACGCCTAAAATTGAGCCGTCATTCCTAACACCGATATAAATATCGCCACCTTTAGAATTAAGAAAAGCAACTGCTTCTTTTTCAAGATCTTCTGTAAGTTTTTCCTTGTATTCTATGCGATTTGTTTCAAGATTCATTTTGATCCTCACCTCTCAATAGAGACAAAACTCTATCCTTACATATTTTACTAGTGTCCATCACAGGATAAAATATTACAATATCAATTAATAAATTCAATATAACTTCTTTTCTAAATCTGCGAGTATAGATTTATCATTTCTATAGCATTCATTGCAGCTTCAGAACCTTTGTTACCTGCTTTTGTCCCAGCACGCTCTATAGCTTGTTCTATAGAATCTGTAGTTAAAATGCCAAAAATTACAGGCACTTTACTATTAAATCCAGCTAAAGCAACTCCTTTTGAAACTTCTGAACATACATAATCAAAATGAGAGGTAGCTCCCTTTATAACACAACCTAAACAAATTACAGCATCAAACTTTTCAGAATCTACAATTTTTTTTGCTAGAGGCGGAATTTCAAAAGCTCCGGGAACCCAAAAAATGGAAATATCATTATCAGATACAGAATGTCTTTTAAGAATATCTTCTGCTCCATTTATTAATTTGGTTGTTATAAATTCATTAAATCTAGAAACAACTATTGCAAACTTTTTACCCTCTGCTTTAAACTGACCACTAATAACTTTCATAATATTTCTCCCTTTATACAAACTCAAATAAGTTAATGTTTTTAGAGACCTTTAGTATATAAAACCTCTGGGTTATTAAAACTCATCCTTAAATTTACATAATATTTAATAAATGCCCTAACTTTTCTTTTTTAGTATTCAAATATTTTTTGTTAGATTTATTTGATTTAATTTCAATAGGAACTCTATTTGCAACTTTTAAACCATATCCTCGAAGACCTACTATTTTTTTAGGATTGTTTGTCATAAGGTTTATACTTTTTATACCAAGACATGCTAATATTTGAGCTCCTATGCCATAATCTCTTAAATCTGGAGCAAAACCCAAAGCTAAGTTTGCTTCTACAGTATCCATACCCTTTTCTTGGAGTTCATAAGCTTTTAATTTATTAGCCAGTCCTATACCTCTACCCTCTTGATGCATATATAAAACAACCCCTTGTCCTGCCTGTTCTATAAAAGTTAACGCCTTTTCCAGCTGATCGCCACAATCACATCTTAAAGAATGAAAAATATCTCCAGTTTCACATGAGGAGTGTACTCTTACTAAAACATTTTTCTTGTTTTTAACATCACCTTTTATTACAGCCAAATGAGAATTTCCTGTTATCAAATCTTCAAATAAAGTAAGTTTAAATTCTCCAAATTTTGTAGGAAAACAAACACTTACAATTTCTTTTACAACTGTTTCTTTACTACGTCTATACGCAACAAGCTCTTCAATGGTTACAATTTTAAGTTTATGTTTTTTAGCAAATTTCAATAAATCTGGCATTCTTGCCATAGTACCATCGTCATTGATTATTTCACATATTACACCAGCTGGATAAAGCCCTGCCATTTGAGCCAAATCTACAGCAGCCTCAGTATGTCCAGTACGTGTTAGAACCCCTCCATCTTTACATTTTAAAGGGAAAATATGGCCTGGTTTAGCAAAATCGTTTGGATCAGCTGTTTCGTCTATAAGTCTTTTGACAGTTGCAGCTCTATCGTAAGCAGAAATACCTGTTGAAGTGCCAATTTTACAATCCACAGAAACCGTAAACGAACAACCTTTCTGCTCTGTAGAAATATTAACCATGTCATCTATCTTAAGCTTTTGAAGTCTTTCTTTTTGCATTGGCACACAGATAAGTCCCCTTGCAAATTTTGACATAAAATTTATTTTTTCAGGAGTGATTGTGTGAGCCGCACAAACTAAATCGCCTTCATTTTCCCTATTTGGATCATCTACAACAATTACCATTTTGCCAGATTTAATTTCTTTTATAGCATTTTTTACTGACACAAAATTTTGTTCCTTTTTCATATTAAATAAATCCATTTCCTTTTAACATTTCAATACTAATGCTACCTGATCTTTCATTTATAAATTTTTTTACATATTTTGACAGTATGTCAATTTCTATGTTTGCTTCATCATTATTCTTTTTCAGACTAAAAATTGTACTGACAAATGTTTCTGGTATAATAAAAACTTCAAACCCAAAATCATATACTTTTGATACTGTAAGACTAACACCATCAATTGCAACAGAACATTTTGTTATCATAAAATTAAGAAAATTTTCTTTACAATTAAAAAGCACTTGATAAAAATTGTCAATTTTTTTTATATCTCTTATTTGTACCGTTCCATCAACATGACCACTTACAATATGACCTCCAAGTCTTGATGAAAATTGTAAAGCCCTCTCCAAATTTACCCTTGAATTGATTACTAATTTAGAAAGAGCTGTGTTCTTATTTGTATAAGGGCTATAATCTGCAACAAAACTATTTGCTTTTACTATAGCCGCAGTTAAACATACTCCATTGACGGCAATACTGTCACCTTTTTTTATCTCTTTTAAAGATGTTCCTATTTCTATTTGAGAACTAAAAATATTTTTTACTATACCGATATCTTCAATTAAACCTGTAAACATTTTTAACCCTTGCTTTTCCCAATTTTACCTTTTATAAAAAAATCAATGCCTATTTTTTTTACTTGCATTTTTTTTATATTTAAACTTTCAGATATTCTTTTTACACCCTGACCACCAACAACTGGGATTGATGTTTTTCCACCTATTATTTTTGGAGCAATAAAAAAATATATGTCATCTACACTTTTTGAAAACAGTGCTGAAGCAATAATTTCACCCCCTCCTTCTATTAAGATTCTTTTTATTGAAAAAGAATTCAGTCTTTCAATTATTAAATTAAAATTTCTTTTTGACGCTTCAATATTTATTGGAGTAAGTATTACTCCCTCTTTTTTAAAATGTTTTGGAATTTTTGAAATATTCTTATCATAAAAAATTATTGTATTTGCTCGATTATTAAACAATTTATAAGATTTTGGCAGTTCCAGCTTAGGATCTATGACAACCCTTATTGGATTTTTTAGATTTTTATTATGTGACGTAAGCAATGGATTATCTTTAAGTGCTGTATTTTTGCCAACCAAAACAGCATCATATAAAGTTCTCATTTTGTACACTAAATTTCTTGCCTTTTGAGAAGTTATCCATTTAGAATCATAGCATCTGGTTGCTATCTTACCATCTAAAGTCATTGCGGCTTTAATAGAAACTAAAGGTTTTACTTTTAAATGTCTCAAATAATCTTTTATTAAAATTGTTGATTTTTTTTTTAAAAGTCCCTCATGAACTTCTATGCCATTTTTTTCTAAAAATTCCTTTGTCCCAAAATTTTTCTTATCTTTTACAGCATAAAAAACTCTTTTTATTTTGGCATTTACAATTGCAAGTGCACAAGGTGGACACTTCCCATAACTATTGCAAGGTTCTAAAGTAACATACAAATCAGCACCTTTTGCATTTTTACCTGCACATTCAATAGCATTTATTTCAGCATGCTTTCCACCAAAATATTTATGCCAACCTCTACCAACAATTTTGTCATCTTTAACTACTACACAGCCAACTTGCGGGTTAGGAAAAACTTTAGGCTCACCCTTTCTTGCAAGATTTATTGCTATTTGCATATATTTACTATTCATAAAAATAAAAAAACCTCAAAAATATTATTTTCGGGGCTTAAATAAATTATTGTTCTTCTCTTGTCCGGACTAAAGCAAAAATAGTTAATTTACAATATTTTAGTAAACTATTATTGCTATCACCGTCGGCACTAGGTTTACACTAGTTCAGTCTGCATAAAAATGCAGAGTCGCAGGCTTAAAAGAATTTCTTTATCACTGCCGGTAAGGAATAAGGCAATACCTTTCACCTTCCCCGAAGATTTACGTTTATGTGCATATTTTATTTATTTTTTTTAGACCAGTCAAATATTTTACCTAGGCACGTTTATAGAAATCAGTTGGCTGTGTAGTAAATTTATAATTAAAACCAACATTCCCATAATAACTATTTTGATGTTGAGAAAATCTACCGTTCAAATTTAAATAAACAGACAAATCTTTGGAAGCATCATATAAAATACCTGCCCCTATAGAAGTTGATACCATATCACTCTTCAAACCTTTAATATCCATTTTTTGTGTACCATTTTTAAATGAACTCTTAAAGTTTCCTTCTTTGCCAAAACATAATAAATCAGCTTGAGTAGATAAACACCACTTAAATTTACTATTTATACCATTATTTACTTTAATACCCAAAGAAGAATTTACCCTATTATAAGAACCATCAAAGACAATTAAGTTTGCATCTTCTGCGCCAGTCTCAGAAAACTCATTTCTTGTAACGTGTGAGTAGTCTATATCAACAAACGGCTTCATACAAAAATTATTACTAATATAATAGTTATAAGAAATTTCTCCTGACGAATTAAGACTGTACCCTTCAAAATCAGCACTAGTATTTCTATTTAAATAATCAATATTCCTAGAAGCAAAATAACTTTGTCTTTCTCCAATAACAAAAGTTTTAATTTCAAAATTATTCTCAAAAAATATAGACAAGTAACTACCAACATTGTACCCCTTAATATCTATTTTATCTCTATTTTGTTTAGATTTCATATCTCTATAACCTATAGCTATCCCGAAAATCCTACTATCTTCCCTTAAGGTATCAAAACCCACTTGAGCACCGTTACTCAAAATATTAAAATCCTCTGGAGACTCTAATGTACCTTTAAAATTATTTTGAGCATTAAAACCTTGTACCCAAAAATTTCTCTTATAAAAACTGTCATTATTAGGGTAATAACTTCTATCTAATCTGGACAAAATATTATTTTTATACGTATTAATAGTTGGTACCGTTATAGCATTTGCATAAATATGTCCAGACAAATTAAGCAAAGCATTTTTTTTATCTGAAACACTTGCCATTTTATCTACTACATCTATAATATGAAATAAATCGTTTTGGGATTTACCATAGTCTCCATCTAGAGAAAAAGCAACCTGCCTTTCATTGTCTGTCAAACTGTCAATGTTATTTAACTCATTAACATAAATGTTAAGATTGGCAGACTTCCAAGAAGTATGATTTCCAGTATCATAAGTTATATAAGAGTTTACTCTATGCATTATATTACCCTGACCATTAGTATTATCTATCAAAATATTACCTTGAGCATTTTGTAAAGAAGAAATAAAATTGTATGTTACAGTTGTTTTATTTACACCAACAAAACTTATTTTAACTTTAGTACCATCTAAATTAGCAGAATTCGTAATAACAAATTTATCTATATTATTACTTTGTAAATCCAAATCATAATAAAATAAAGCACTCGAGCTAAAAGTAGATATTTCTATCACATAGTCTTTTTTCCTATCTAAATTAACTGTAGCTGATGATGAAAAAGAAACATTGTCGCTTTTAAAACTTGACCCCTCGCCAAAACTTAAATAACCATCTAATACATTAAAAGTTGTTAGAATAAAATCCCCATTAAGATTAAGAGTTCCTCTGCCAATTTTATTTATAACATCATTACCACTGCTAGAACATCTTATACCACTATTTAGAGTTATACTGCGCATATCTCTGGTATCTAAAGTTAAAGTGTTTAATGAGGCACCAGTAGAATGCCCTCCCATATAAATATCATTTCTTTTAATTTCATTTTTTATTGCCATACTGTTATTATTAAATAAAACATCACTAGTAATAGCTCCTATATAAGAAAACGTACTATCGTATACATAAATTGCTCCTCCTTCTTGAGCAGATTTATTATCGCTAAAAGTAGCGCCATCATTTATTATTATCCCTTTTGAAAATATAGCACCACCTTGAGAAGATGTAGTTTCATTGCCTATTGCAGTAACATAAGATCTAAAAGATACGTACCCTGCGCTAGAATAAATAGCGCCTCCATTTCCATCTGCCTTATTATAAGAAATTATAGTATTACTACTAAATCCTATGTTATTTAAAGCAAAAATAGCGCCTCCATTTCCAGCAGCAACATTGCTTGAAAGTTCTACAGAAGCATAAGGTGACATAAATATAACACTTCCACTAGAATAAATAGCACCACCATCATAAGCTTGTCCAGAATGTAAGGCCTTATTATTTATAAAATAAGCACCACCATAAAATGTAGCAGTACCTACTGCACACAAGGCACCACCATTATATGCAGATGTATTAGAAAGAAATGCTATAGTATCAGTAGGATTTGAAATCCAAATATTTCCTCCAGCATAAACTGCACCACCACATGCACTAGAAGTATTTTGTTCAAAAACTATGGTTCCATTCAAATTAAAATCGCGAGTATCGGTATATATTGCCCCACCTCCATTATTGCTACCTGAAAGCCTGTGACTACCTTTTTGTAACGTAATATTATTTATTGTTACATATCCTTGTCCTGCATCAAAATTAAAAAACTTATTATTCGATGCACTTAAAGTTCTTTTAATACTTTGGCTATTTGAACCTATTATAGAATTGTCAGCAATTGATCGTGGAGAAGAAATATCAAAATCCCCAAAAAAAATACCTGGATTAGAATTTGAGATTTGACTCCACTTAGAGTCATCGTTTATATCACTTTGAGTTATGAAATCTATATCTGCATAGCAATAGAAAGGAAGGAAGTTACAAAAAAGCAAAATAATAAATCTTATTACTTTTAACCTTTTTATATTCATATTTAGAATTCTATACAATATTTTTTGTTTTGTCTATAAAACTAAGCTCTAATTTTTATTTATTATTGTTACCAATTTTTCAGAAAAAATTTTAACATGTGGGCAAACTCTAATATTATCATCAAAAGATTCCAAATCATCTCCATAAAAGCATATTCAAGTTGTGTAAAATTTAAATTTCATACCAAAATACATTTTTTAAGTTGAACCATATGTAAGCAAATGTAACCTCATAGAAATTTACTTAAAATCCTGAGTTTAAAAAATTAATTGCAATTGGCCCAAAAATAACTATAAAAATTGTAGGAAATATTAACAAAATTAAAGGGATAAGAATTTTGATAGGAGCTTGATAAGCCTTCTTCTCTGCACGAGAATATATATCATTTCTTAAAGAATTTGATAAACGTTTAAAAGACTCTGCCATACCAGAACCTGAATCCAAAGAAGTGTCAATTACTCTAACAAAAAAAGAAAGTTCTTTAATGTCTGTTTTACTAACCATATCAGAAAAAGCATCCTTTTTATCACACCCTATGTATATCTTTGACAAAGCATTTTGAAAATCTTTAATTAAAGGGCCTTCCATTATCTGTACAACTTTATTACTAGCTCTATAAAAATCCAAGCCAGAATCTAACATGATTGACAACAAATCTGCCATATCTGGTAATTGTCTTAAAATAAGATCTTTTCTTCTTTTTAATTGCTCTTTAAGTTTTATAAAAGGCAGAAAAAATCCTCCTAAAAAAACTAAGATAATAACTAAAATATCAATACTAACAAACATTACACAAATTATACCGCCCAGTACACCTAACAATATCTGTAAAGCAAAAAACTCATAAGGATCAATTTTTTTGTTATCAACGCCAAGAGAGTATAAATTCAATTTAATATTATTGATGTATTCTAGGAACTTTTTATTTTTTATATATTTAAACCAACATCCTAATTTTGACGAGATCTTAAAAATAAGAAATTTTATAAAATTTCTATTTTGAGTTTTGTTGATAAAATTATCTACTTTACTTGCTTTTTCAATTTTAGATATTTTGTTACATATAATAAAAACAAGAAGAAATACAAAAATTGTAAAACTTAAATAAAAAAATATTATCATTAAAAATCTATCTCCGTAATTTTTCTTATCACTAAAGATCCTAAACTAACCATAATAACAACTATTAGAAGTAGAATATTGCCTGCAAGAGTCACAAACAAAGGACATATCATGTCCGGTTCTATTAAATACATCATAAAAATTATAATAAAAGGGACTAAACTGACTATATTGCCTGAAAGTTTTCCCTGAGATGTTAATGCATTTACTTTTGACTTAGTTGCAATTCTTTTAGATATCAGTTCTATGATTTGTTCAAATATATCCTTTAAGCTAGCGCCTGTATCTTTAGATATTTTAATTGTATTCAACACGAATTTAAATTCCTTACTACTCGTTTTAGAAGATACTTGTCCTATTGCTTCATCAAAACTTAAGCCTAAAGTTATAGAATCAGAAATTTGCTCAAATTCGCTTTTTATTGGTTCTTTAAGTTCGTTTTTTACATCAACTATAGCATTTATTACAGTACGTCCTGACTGTAAAGAATTTTTTATGATAGTTAAAGCTTCTACAATTTGTAAATCAATAAGATTTGAAATCTTTTGTTTTTTTAAATAGGTTAAATGCCAATCAAAGTAACTATATAAAATGCACAAAATAACTGAAAAGATGATGTTCTCTATTGCAATAAAAGATACAATAAATATCCCGAACAAAATGACAAATCTTTTTCTTTTAATAATTAAGCTCTTAAAATCTATTTTCTTATTAATTTTTTTATTCTTTGTTAAATTAATGCTTAAAATAAAATATATTAAACAAAATACAAATATAGATAAAGAGACCAAAAATAAAATTTCTCTCATTTAAAACACTCTATATCTACACTAAACCCATTTTGATAGGCAGAACTTATAAATTCTGGGATATAATCACAAAACATAAAGTCTCCAGCAACTACACCATTGCCAAAAGATTTTTGAACATATTTAAAAACAGGCTTTATTTCATATATATTATCGTCATTCGTTTTATGTATTTGAGAAATTGAAGATATTTTTCTTGATCCATCTTGATACCTTGAAAGTTGTACAATAATATCAACGGCGGAGACAATTTGTGTAATTATAGACCTCTCTGGGATTTCTATCCCTGACATATAAATCATAGCCACAAGTCTAGAAATAGCATCTTTAGGAGAGGTTGCATGCAAAGTAGTGAGACTACCTTCATGTCCTGTAGACATTGCCTGAAGCATATCTAACGCTTCTCCACTACGACACTCGCCAACAATTATTCTATCTGGTCGCATTCTTAAAGCATTTATAACAAGCCTTCCAATGTTTATTTCACCAGTTCCTTCTTGAGACTTAGGTTTACTTTCAAGCCTTACAACATGTTTTTGTTGCAGGTTGAGTTCTGCAGAATCTTCTATAGTTATTAGTCTTTCATTTTCAGGAATAAAAGAAGAAATTATATTTAGTAAAGTAGTTTTACCTGTACCTGTACCGCCAGAAACAATAATATTTTTCTTTAATAGTACGGCGAGTTTTAAGAATTCTACCATGTCTTGATTTATACTTTTTGCAAAAAGCAAGGAATCTATTGAAAGTTTATCTTTAGAAAATTTTCTTATTGTTACAATACTGCCATCCAAAGATATAGGACTTATTACAGCATTAACCCTAGACCCATCTTTAAGTCTAGCATCTACAATAGGAGAAGCTTCGTCAACATGTCTTCCGACTTGATGAATTATTCTATCTATAACTGTTTTAAGATTTGCTTCGCTGGAAAATGATAAATCTGTCTTAAATATTTTACCTGACTTTTCCACAAATATATTTTGATGTCCATTTACCATTATCTCTGTAATTGAAGAATCTTCTAACAAATCTTCTAAAACTCCAAGTCCTGCTATCTCATCACAAAGTTCCTTACTTAATCTATTTAAAATTTCTTCCGGTATGTTTAAGTTATTAGTTTTTATTATTTTAAACACTAGACCTTTTGTAATATTTTTTAATTTTTTTTCATCTTTTTCTTGAGCAAATTCTTTTATTTCCTCTATAAGAGTTTTTTGCAAATTATTTTTAAGTTCTTTATAAACATTTTCATTTTGATAATAACTATAATTAGAATTGTCTGTAGATTTTGTTTGCAAAGAATTTAAATTTACAATTTTTTCCAAAGCTGCAACATAAGGATTTGTTTTATCTCGATATGAAAATGTCGGAGACAATATTTGTTTTTGAAGAGAACTGCTAAAATCAGTATCAATAATAGTACCTACACCAAAATCTAATAACATTTTGTCACAATAAAAGTTATAGTCCAAATTAAATCTAAACAAAGTAAAATTTAGTTTACTATTAATAACTCTATATTCTTGCAAAAATAAAATCGTATTTTTTGTAGATAAACTATCAGAAAAGAAGGGTATGAGGCAATGTTTTGCTTCCTTAATTAAACGTAAAACATTTTCGCTTTTCTGATAAGGTAAAATAACATAAACATTTTTAAAATATTCATCTAAAACAAACAAAAGATATATGACACTCTCTATACTATCTATGTTCTCCACTGGATCTTTAATACACAGTATACTGCTAGACCTGCATGTAAATAAATAATCTTTTATAATATTAAAGTTTCCAGTTGTTAAAGCAGGCAAAACATCTTCTATATACTTTATTGAACTTTTATAAACAGACCAAAAAACACTGGAATCTGGCACTGAAAAATCAACAATTATACTATCAGCTTTTTTATTAAGATTTATTGAATCTAACCCAAAAGCTATAAGGGTACACTGTAATAGAGAAGAACCTTCTGGAGATATCAAAAACATTTTATGCCTCAAATAAACTATTAGGATTTTAGAGAGATCATGTTACTTACTCATGCTTGCATACTTATTTATTATCTCCAAAACTTCTTTTTGATTTGTAAGTTTTATGTCTTTTGTATAATTTGGATTATTTACAACTCTTGATAGATCTTTAATTACAGATGTAACTTTTAAAGGATCAATGTCATAATCTTTTGTGTCACCAGTAGGTCTTATTAGGTATTTCAAACTCCCTTTTTGAGAAAAAAGAATAACTTTTTGGGCATCTTGTGTAGACAAAGCTAAAGTTAATATACTAGTATTGCCTATCTCATCATCTTGTTTTCTGGCTGCCCCTATATAGTTATTGCCTACAGCCAAGACCAAAACATTTTGCACTAAAGAAAATACTGTCTCTTGTAATTGCTTATTAGAGTCTGTGTATTCTATTGCTGCAAAAATATCTATCTTGCTGCCAGGAGATAAAATGCCTATACTATCCATATCAAAAGTTATAGATATAGCTTTTTTCCCTTCTGGAATTAAATTGCTTATTCCATATTCGTTTATCTTTGATAATTTGCTTGATAAGACTTGTTCATTTTCTTCTATTGTATTTAATGATATGTATTCGCAGGCCCCATCCGGTAAAAAAAGCTCCTTAATACCATTAAATACTCTTGGTTGAGCATACTCTTTAGGAACATATTTTTCTAAAAGCATATCTTGTTTTATAACCGTCCCCTGAGGTATAACCTGTGAAGCTACAACGACCTTAACTGGCTCAGTCATTACTTTATATTTTGTTTCTAGGTCCGATATATAAATATATGCAAAAAATACAGAAAGGATTGCAAAAATTAAAGCTATAAGTAATATTTTCTTATTACTCATAACTTACTCTTTATCTGCCTTTTGAATAACCTTACTTGCGCTTTCAAATTTACTTTTAACTTTTTTTCCTAAAGATTTATATGCAACAAAAACTATGCCTACAACAACTGCCACAATAAGAATATATTCTACCATTCCCTGTCCCTTGTGTCTTCTAATCCAATTAAAATTTAGCATTGATGTCGCTCCTTTATTTTTACTCTAAAATCCTTAACTCATATCTTACTGCGCCATCTTTGGCTCTGCTGTGTTAAAAAACTTGTGTTTATGACACGATAAACTCCTAACTCCTATATTTCGCCTCGCTCTGTCAAAATATTCACAGAAATTATATGCAAGACAGACTCATTTATTTGCGCCATGTATATTTTTTACTTCCAGTTCCTGATAAAACTTCTAGTTTCGATCTTATTTTAATAGTTTCCTTGCCAATAACCTTCAATATTTTAGGTATTTTATACGAATATGTTATCTCTACAAAAGAATTTTTTGGTACTAGTCCTTTAACAATATCTAAAGAGCCAAAACTTGTAATATCTGGCTTTATAAAATCTATGTCAACGTCAACAGGTTTATAGTCATTTATCTCCACTTTTACAATAAGCCTATTTAGATCTAAAACTCTGCCCAGAGTCTTTGCATCACAAAGATAATTTTTTATGTCATTTTCTATATACTTTTTATCAAAATTAGTATAGGTAATTAAATCTATGCCATATTCTGTAGCTGTTAATATTTGTTGCCACGTTAACATAAGGCTAGCAAACCACACAACTGCGAAAAGAAAAACAACAATTAATGGGGCTATTAAAGCAGCCTCCACTAACGCTTGCCCCCTTAACTGTTTAAGATACTTCATAACTTATAAATCTTGTTTATGAAGTTGTTCTTCTGTATAATCTATCATTCTCTTTTCAGGTCTTTTCGCAAGTCTTCTCAAAAATAATCTTAATTTATCCATATATTCAAAAATTGCAGGTACGACAATTAATGTAAGAACTGTAGAACTTATAACGCCTCCTATAACAACAATTCCCATACCTTTTCTAAACTGGCCTACTTCGCTAAGACCTAACGCTGTTGGTAACATCCCAGCTATAAGAGCAAAAGACGTCATAAGTATAGGACGAAGTCTTACTATGCCAGCCTTTATTATAGCGTCATCAATATTTAAGCCGTCTCTCATCTGCTGTTGGATATAGTCTACTAAAAGTATAGAGTTTTTTGCCACAATACCTAACAGCATTATCATTCCAATAAGCGTAAACATATCTATTGGCTGCCTTACCATAAGTAGAGCCAAAAGCCCACCTATAATAGCTAAAGGAAGAGCTATCATAATTGTAAATGGTGTAATAATAGACTCATATAAACTTGCAAGTACCATAAAAATAAATATAAGAGATAACCCCGCAGCAATGATAATACTCTTAAACATTTCCGCCATGTCTTCAGCATTTCCAAAAAGTCCAAACCGCACATGTTTCCATTGTTCTAGATTTTCAGGTTTTGACTTTTCTTCATTAAATATTCTAATAGCTTCTTTTTGTATTTCGTTTATTGTCCCGCCTGCTGCAAGATTACCCTCAACTGAAATATAACGTACTCTATCTTCTCTAAATATTTGAGTAGGCCCTTCAGCCATTTTTAGAGAAGCAACATTCTTTAACTTTACAAGCTTATTATTTACATTGTTTATATAAATAGCATCTAAATTTTGAGCGATATCCTGCTGGTCTTGAGCAAATCTAACTTTTATATCATACTCTAAACCATTATCTCTAAATTTACCTGCCAAGGCGCCATCTATCATGGCTCTTACTTCATTTCCTACAACAACAGAACTTACACCGTAATCTTCCATTTTTTTAGGGTCCATCTGTATTTGCACTTCGGGTTTGCCAATTTTATAGTTGGAATGCACGTCTACAAAATAAGGTATTTCTTTAAACCGTTTTATTAAAACTTGAGACACATCATACAAGACATCTATATTGTCTCCATTGAGTTCCATAATAAACTCGCTTTCCCCACCACCGCCAACACTCTGCCTCACTATGGAAACTTCCAATTCATCGCCAAACTTTTCTTTAAAAACTTCTCTAAGATAATCTTTCATTTGCGAACTTGAACGTGTTCTTTTAGAAATATTCTTGTTTTTCTTTTTACTAAAAAGCCCAAAAAATTCCCCTTTAGATTCTGCCGGAATCATTTTTACATATATGCTTGATTGACTTGCAAGGTTAGAAAACATTCCACTTTGCCCTACTGCCACAGAAACAAGCTCTATATTTGGATCGTTCATCAATATTTCCTCAACTTGTTTAGTATATCTATCCATTTGATCTAAAGAAGTGCCTGGCTTTGATTGCAAGTTAATATTAAACTCGCCCCATTCAGCAGCAGGCATAAAGGTAGCTTTTAAATATTTTTTTGCCACGCCAATAGTAAAGATAAATACAAACGCTGCAATTATAAGAGTCGTAAATTTCCAACTTATAGAAAAACGGTTCTTATTTTTACCAAATTCAAAATCTACAACTTTTGCTTTTACAATAAATAATATTAATTTTTTATATGCTCTCTCCAAAATGTTAAAACATACATTAAACCACTCTACTGTAAACCTTCTAAAAATTTTAATTATAAATTCTTGAGGTTTACCTTTTTTTGCTTCTTTAGCATTATGGTCAGGAATCATATATGCTGAAAGTAAAGGAGCAATAGTTAAAGCGTCCAATATAGATATGAACATTGCAAACACAACTGTTAAACCAAATTCTTTAAAAAATTGCCCCATAACACCACTTAAAAAAGCTACAGGCAAAAATACAGCAATCACAGTGCTTGTAGTGGCTATAACTGCTAAAGTAACCTCATTTGTTCCATCCAAAGCCGCTTTTATAGGATTTGATCCCTCTTCATAATGCCTAAAGATATTCTCTCTAACAACAATAGCATCGTCAATCAAAAGACCAACAGCCAGCGATAAAGCCATTAAAGACAATACATTTAAGCTAAATCCAAATGCATACATAAAAACAAAAGAGCCTATTAAACTGTTTGGCAAAGAAAGCGCTGTAATAAAGGTTGAACGCCAACTAGCTAAAAATAAATAAACTACAATTATTGCAAGAAAAACGCCCTCAATAATTGTGGATTTAACATTTTCTATGTTCATTCTTACGCCATGCGCAGAATCTGAAATCATAGTAAGCTGTGGTCGCCCATCATACTGTAAATACTTTTGATTGACTTCGGCAATCTTTTTCTTTATCCCATCTGATATTGCTACGTCGTTACCTTTTGCTTGTCTATAAATTTGCAAAAGAAGAGCAGGCTCAGAAGCAAAATTACCATTTTTTTTAATATCTATTCTTGCACGCGAAACTTCTTTTTCAACCCCATCCTCTACAGCAGCAACATCTCCAACTGTAACACGTCTATCATTGCCTAAAAAATTTACAACAACATCGTTAATCTGAGCAACAGATCTAAATTCCCCCAAAGTTCTAAATTCTATTTCGTTTGCACCTCTGTTTACTTTTCCAGCAGGGATATTTAAAGAATTAGATTTAATTTTTGCTGCAAGAGATGTAAGAGTGAGCTCATAATTTTTAAGTTTGTTCTTATCTGCATTAATATGTATTTCTCTTTTTTGTCCACCAATAATGTTTATCTGCGACACTCCAGAAACTTGAGCTAAATCTTTAGAAACTACATCGTCTGCAAAATCATACATCTGTTTAGGTGTAAGACCCTTTGCCTTCAAACTGATAGTTCCTATAGGAAGACTGTTAATATCTGCCTTCATTATTACTGGTTCTTTTATATCGTCAGGTAAGTCAAGTCTAATTTGCCCGACTTTGTCTCTAACTTCTTGAGTTGCAATGTCAGGATTTTTTGAAAGTTGGAATTCACAAAAAACTACAGACATATTATCTTGATTTATTGAACTGACGTGTTTTAAAGCGGAAACACCACTGACTGCATCTTCTATAGGTTTTGAAACAAGCTGTTCAATTTCAGCTACACCTGCACCAGGGTAAGAAGTCATAATTAAAACATATGGAAATTCCACATCAGGGAACATTCTCACGCTAAGTTTATTTAAAGAAACAGCTCCCAAAATTACAAACACCATAAGCAACGCTATTATAAAAGTCGGGCGTTTAATTGCTATTTTTGCTAAATTCATTATATTATCCTCTAAACTTTAATTTACTTTTACTTATTGTAATTATAAAATGCTTTTACTGTCTCAGATATTCTAATAAGCTCCAAAATACTTCCAAGAACATTTAGCGTAGCGTCATCTAAAGCTTGTTCTGTCTGTAAAACTAAATAAGTTGTAGTTCTGCCTGTTTTTAATAATTTTTCATCTTCTTGTTTTCTTTGTTTTTGTATTTGTTCTATTTCTACAGCAAGAGTATTTTTTAATTTTGCATCATTCCAATCATCTAAAAATTGCTGCCAATCATTATTCTCTTTAATGGATAATGATTCTGCTTTTTTTTGAGCTGAAATCTTTGCTGCTTCGTAGCCTTGACTTAATATCCCTCTTAATTTAAAGTTTAAAGGCAAACTATACTTTAATCCTATCGAATATGAAGGTTTTTTGGCTTTTGTTAAATCATCTTGAACAATATCAAGCTTAGTGCTTACACTATTAAGAGCATATTGTCCACTCAAAACTAAATCGGCTCCACTAGTCTTTTTATTTGCTATTTGATCATACATAGCACTGTTTACATCTTCTAAACTAGAAAGAACATCCAGTCTTGTACAATTTTTTTCTGGTTCGTAATCACTATTAAAAGATTCCCCTTTTTCTTCAAACTTTTCAACGGCATATTTAATATTCACATCTGCAATAGCCAAAAACTGATTTACCACTCTGTTTGCTTTATTTTCTTGTTCACAAGCAATTTTTAAATTCAAATTGCCAAGCTTTACTGCTGCTTGAGATTGCAAAATATCTGCCTTTTCTGCTAAGTCCATACTAAATCTTTTTTGGTTCCAGTCCAAAATTTTTTGTACTCTATTTAAAGCATTCTTCCTAAAATCTACAACCGTTTTTGCATAAGATAAATTCCAATAAGCCATTTTTGCATTAAGTAAAAGGCTTTGTTTTTGATACTCCAGCAAATACAAAGCAGCCTTTGCGGTAGCTCTAGACTTTGCAATAGAGGCTTTTGTAGAAGCACCATTTATGTCTTTTAATAACGACTGCTCTAATTTCACAAACGGAGCAACATCAATAGTGCCAAGATCTTCATCTTTATCTGCAATTTTATAGTTACTCTGAGAACCGTTTAACCCAACAGAAACTTGAGTACCAAAGCCAAACATCTTATTTATAGCTGCATCACAAGCAAATTTCTCTAGCTCGTCAGGTATAAGATCTAAAGAAAGAGGCCTTTTACTCTTATCGTCAGCATAATTAACTCCTGCATTTAAAGAATACGAATACGCCATTTCTAATTGAGCAAGTTTTCCCTTAACCGCATCAATGTTTGATTGTATAGACTGTAACTCACTATTATTTTTTAAAACTAAATTTAAATAATTGTCCAAATTTAAAACATCTGCATATACACTTGCTGCAAAACAATAACACAAAAAAATAACTACTACTCTTACAATCTTGTTCATTTACTTACATCTCCTATTCATAAAAACTAATTTAAGGATTTCTCTAAAAAACCTAACTCTAACCTGACTTGACCTTTTGGATTCCCCCTTTCCATCTTTTTTATGAGTGTTTTTTCCTTTTTTTCGTTAAAGCGGTCAAGTCAGGCTCTAACGCTACCACGACCTCGACATGACTAGTGTGCGCAAATACATCGACAAGTACAATTTCTGTCAAATTGTACTTGCCACTTTCAATAATAATTTGTAAGTCTCTTCCTAAAGTAGAAGGATTACAAGAGACATAAACAATTCTTTTTGCTTTTGAAAAAAGCAAAAAATTAATGACTTTTTCTGTAAGCCCAGCACGAGGGGGGTCAACAACTACCAAGTCAAAGTTATACTCTGTTGTATCCACCCAATCCTGACAACTAGCAACAAAAAATTGAGCATTATTGATATTGTTTAATATCAAATTTTCTTTTGCAATTGCAATTGCCTCGGGTATTATATCTACACCTACTACTTCTTTAACACTACAAGCTACAGATAAACCTATAGTACCCGTCCCACAATACAAATCCAATAATGTATCATGTTTGGAAGGTTTTAAAAGTTTTAACACCTGATTATACAAAATTTCCGTGCCTTTTGAGCTTGTTTGAAAGAAAGAAAAAGGTGAAATGTTAAAGTAGAAATCTTTACTGCCAACGTTAAGTTTTTCTCTTATACAAGGCTTTCCATGCAATAAAATAAGTTTATTTACAACTACAGCATCTGACCTTCTAGAATTTATAGTCCAGTACAAACTATCAACAAAAACTGAAAGCTCATTTACAATAGGTCTTAATACATCTTGCCCCATTGTAGATTCATTTGTCACTATATTTACAAGAAGTTGGTTATTGTTTTGAGCTTTACGCAAAACTACATGTCTAAAAAAACCTTCATGTTTTTTATTGTCATAAGCAAACAGTTTACTTTCTTTAGCAAAATGTTTAACAATATCTACAACTTTAATAAAATCTTTGTCACATATATAGCAAGGTGGAACTGGGACATACTTATTGAAATTTCCTTTCTCATGAAGTCCTAAGTCTACAGTGCCCCTACTGTTAAAAAAACTGAATTCCATTTTATTTCTATAATACCATTGTAAAGGACTTGGTATTATCGTAGAAATATTTAAATCTGTAAAGCTTAAAAGTTCTTTTAAATACTCTTGTTTTAGAATTAATTGATTTTCGTAAGACAGGTTCTGGAAATAACACCCTCCGCAAATACCAAAAGAACTGCATCTAGGATTAATTCTATCTTTAGATTCTAAAACAATGCTCTTTAAAATACCATCTCTATAAGTTTTTTTGTCTCTTACAACTAACACTTCTGCAGTCTCTTTTGGCAAGAGCCAGTCTGTAAACAAGACTAAACCATCTTCACATCTGCAAAGAGATCGCCCAGGAAAAACAATTTTCTCACAAACGACATTTATAATCTGATTTTTTAAGGACATGAATTTACTTCTTTCAAAGACTTTATCTCCTCTTTTGCAGCTTCTAAATCTAAAAGAGTGGCTTGTAATTCTACAATTTTAGCCTCTAACTTCTCATATAGTTTAGTATTGTTAATAGATTGAACCATTTGGGAAACAAAAACTAAAATATTTCTCAAATCTGACTGTGTAAATATGACATCATCAGAAGTCTTTGTGAATACTAAATAACCAATTATTTCCCAGATAAAAACCATCGGATAAACTAAAACGCTTTTAACTTCTGTTGTAGAGTCAAATATATCAGAGAATTTTTCTGTTATATCACTACTATTGATAATTAAAGGCTCATAATTACCTGATTTTCCTTGATGAATTTTAGAAACAAAAATTTCCAATTTTCTTCTATAAACATCAAATATAGGGATAGAAGACGCTGCTAAATACATTTGTTTTTTCGTATCTTCTAAAAAAATTGAAACATCGTTTGATGAAATCGCATTCTTAAGAAGAGATATAAAAACTGGAAAAAGCTCTTCTAATTTTACGCTTGAAAATATAGCAGTTGAACTTTCGTATAAGGCTAAAAGTATTTTAAGTTCCCTTTTTTCCATAGCTTTTTCTACTAGAGCAGAAAGTTCATCTATGTTAAAAGGTTTTTGAACAAAATCGTAAGCTCCACTACGCATAGCATATAATGCATTGTCCATAGTAGCATGCCCTGTCATTATTACAACTTCCGTTTCTGGAGATTTATCTTTTATAGTTTTTAAAAGAGTAATACCGTCAACTTTGGGCATTTTTATGTCAGAAACCACTACATTGATTTTGTTGGAAGTAATTTTTGATATTGCGTCTTGCCCATCAACAGCAAACAAAACATCATAGCCCAAACTTACAAACTCTTGAATCAAGAGATCTCTTATAGCTTGCTCATCATCAACAACTAGAATCTTACCCTTGCTTACAGACATTTTTCACCTCTTATTATCTATAATTAGTAAACTGTAAAGGCAAAGAAAAAGAAACTTCTTTTAAATAAGCTATTACCTGCTGTAAGTCGTCTTTTTTGGGAGAAGTCACTTTTACTTTTGAGCTATCTATTTGTGTCTGGACTTTTATTTTAGAATCTCTGATAAGTTTTGATAACTCTTTTGCTTTATCTGAAGGAAGTCCAGAAACAATTTCAGCAACCTGCCTAATATACCCTTCAAAAGCTTTTTCTTGAGTTTTATAATTTAAAGACTTTATAGAAACACCCCTTTTTGCAAAACGACCCTCTAACATATCTTTTAAAGCTTTCATTTTATAATCGTCATCTGCAACAAGTGTAATCTTTTTATCATTTTTATTTAACTCTATAGAAGATTTACTCCCTTTAAAGTCAAATCTATTTGAAAGTTCTTTTTGCGCTTGGTTAACAGCATTTTCAACTTCCATCATATTTACTTCAGAAACAATATCAAAAGAAAATTTATCAGCCATTTCAATTCTCCAAAAATAATCTATTTAACATTACCTTTTATAATTATATACACAAAGAAAAAAATGAAAAACAACATAAAAACATACGCTGGCCAATCTGACACAAAATCAATGTACATTTATTCCTCCTATGCCAATATTTAAAATGATTTGTATTGTACTTTTTTTTATATTCTGTATCAAGAATTTGTTTGGACCCACTCAGAAAGTTCTTTTTTAGAATGAGACCAATCTATTTCGTTTTGTTGCTCCATATTACAGTATCGACAAAACGAAGGAGCATGAGATAAAATCTAATATCTCATCAATACTGTTTGCTTTATATATGTCAATATAATCATCTTGGCTAACACTAAAACTCTGACCAAAATATTCATTTAATATTTCTATGTAGGGTATGGTGCGGCAAATATAAAGCTTTCCATCTTTTAATTGATACAGCTGTTAGATTGTCCGCACAACCTAAAACTTTTCTCTGCGTCTTGAAAACCATTAACATCTAGTTTCATGGCAGACCATTCAAGTTTGCCCTCCCTTTCTATCATTCCATTCGAAGAAGCATATGTTATTTTCACACCATAAGATTTTGAAAGTGAATTAATTGCTTCCATATCTAAACTTATAGGATAATGACTAATGTAAATTTGTACTTTATTTTGTCTACAACTTTCCCAAAAATCTTTAGTCTATTTCAATAATAATATTCCATTTGTAATAATAGATAATCCTGCTGCCTTAAAATTCATCCTTGCAGTATAAAAAATTCACACAAATTAGAATGTAATAATGGTTCTCCACCCAAAAAATTAACATCTTCCACCTTGCCATTTGATAGCAGGGCAAGTCTTTGACAATCATTTTTGAATTGCGCTAAATCAAGGTAATATTCTTTAGATAATGGAGAAAAATGACTACAGCTCTTACAATTTAAATTACAATGGTCCGTAATATGCACTTCAAATTTTAATGTTTTTCTTTTCTGCAGACCATATTTTACTTTTCTATTTGCTAGAAATTGACGTCTAAATAAAATTACCCAATTAGGGATAAATTTCTTTAACATTCCTTCGTATTTCTATGCATTTACAGTTCTCCAAAAATATCATTTATAAGTACCTAGAAACCCTACTTTAGAACTTTTCCCTTGTACATTGGCGACATTAAACGTAACTTTTCAACAATCTTAGGCAAGTGTTCTAAAACATAATCAACATCGTTTTGGGTATTATAACATCCAAAAGAAAACCTTATAGTTCCTTGAGCTGCTATTGGGTCAACACACATAGCCTGCAAAACATGCGAACCTCCCAAACCTACAGCACAAGCTGAACCTGTAGAAGCAGCTATACCACACATATCTAACATCACAAGTAGCGCTTCTCCCTCTATATATTTAAAACTCACATTTAAAATACTAGAAACAGCTTTACTACCACTTCCATTTATTATTACTTCTGGAATTTTTTTTATAACTCCCTCTTTTAATTCCTCTCTTAAAAATAACACTCGTTTATTATTTTCTTCCAAATAAGCATTAGCGATTTCAAAAGCTTTAGTAATGCCAACAATGTAAGGTATATTTTCCGTTCCTGGTCTAAGCTCACTTTCTTGACTGCCTCCAAAAGTTATAGGTTTAATTTTTGTCCCTTTTTTTACATATAAAACACCTATACCTTTTGGGGCATAAAACTTATGGCCAGAAATTGCTAGCAAATCTACCTTTAATGCTTTAACATCTAAATGAACTTTCCCTGCTGTTTGAACTGCATCTGTATGAAAATAAATCTTGTTATTCCTGCTCTCATTTATTGTTTGTAAATATGCGCCTATTTCTTCTATAGGTTGTATTGCTCCTACTTCATTATTTGCATGCATTATACTTACAAGAACAGTGTCATCTCTAACAGTCCGTTTAAAATCTTCTAAAGAAATAACTCCATCTTTGTCCACATCAAGATAAGTCACATTATAACCATTCTTTTCAAGATATTGGCAAGAATATAAAACAGCATGATGTTCAATTTTTGTAGTGATTATATGCCCTTTAAAATCATGAGCATTTAATATTCCAAAGATTGCAATGTTGTCTGACTCTGTACCACAACCAGTAAAAAATATTTCGTCTACACTTGCGTTTAAAAGAGAAGCTATTTGTTCTCTAGAATTATTTAAAGCTTCTTTAGCTTGCCTTCCAAAAGAGTGGATACTTGAGGCATTACCATAAATATTAGCGAAGTATGCTTCCATATCTTTTATAACTTCAGCATTTACAATTGTAGTGGCACTATTATCTAAGTAAACTTTTCTTGATTGCATTTTATATGTTAACCTGCCTTTTAGAAACTTCTTGCTTGTTTCTGTTATGCTCTTCTAAGTCATCTGCAAATAAATGTTCTCCGTTTCCTTTAGAAACAAAAAATAAACTTCTCACGTCTGAAGGATATAATGCCGCATTTATTGAGCCTACTCCGGGACTACATATAGGACCGGGGGGCAAACCAAAATGTAAATACGTATTATAAGGAGATTTAAATTTTGTATCTTTTATAGTAAGTTTTTCTTTATTTATCCCCATAGCATACAAAACAGTCGCGCAAGATTGCAACCTAATTTTTTTCTTGAGTCTATTATGAAAAACTGCAGATATTATAGACTTTTCATTAGGTTTTACTGCTTCTTTTTCAATAATTGATGCAAGAATTACAATATCTTTAAAATCCATATTCATTTCTTTTGCTCTTAGCAACATAGCAGGCGTTATTTTTTTATTAAATTCATTGTACATCATATCTATTATTTGCTCTTCACTAACACCAGGAACAACAAAATACGTTTCTGGCATTAAGTAACCTTCTAGGTTGCGTACTGTAGAAATTTTAATAAATTTTTCTTTATCTATTTCTATTGTCTTAGATATTATCTGAGCTGTCTGTTTTATATTATTGCCTTCAGGTACAGTAACCTTTATATTATTCTTTGATCCTGTCGTTAAATCTTTTAATATTGTAACCATAGTGCCTTTGTAAGAAAAAGTATATATGCCTGCTTTTAATTTATTGCTTGAATTTGTCAACCTAACTATTTTCATAAATAATCTTTTTGACACTATGAGATGGTTTTCTTTAAGTTGGTTTGCAACAGAAAAAAAAGTAGCGCCTTGATTTACCACTATTGTAATTTGTCTATCTGGAAGCAACAAATATATAGATAAAAAAATAACACTAAGTACTAGTATAATCAGAAAAATTCTTATTTTTTTAGCCACAATTTTTCAAATTCCTTATTTATGTCATTTTTTACATCAATGTCAAATTCTCTTACTTTCTGCACATTATCGTGTTTAGCTCTTTTAGATAAAAATACTTCCACGCTTTCATGCTTTGCTCCACTTGCACCAATTCTACGTATTATTCCTCTATCGTTTGTAACAACCGTTATATTATATGGATTTTCTGACATGTCTACAATTTCTACAATAATGTCGTCTGCAGATAATACACCATCACTAAATATTACTTCTATATCACACATACAAATTTTACTATAACCTCTTGTTTGACAAAGATTTTTTGATTTAGAATCAAAAATTACTGATATAGAATTTTTCAAACTGCCATGCGGCCTAAATTCTCTGATAAACTTAATTAATATATTACGCCTGTTTTCTAACGTATTAGACACAAACATATCATCTGAATTTATTACATTGTAACCATCTACTATATAATGCATTAAATCCTCAAGAATAATAGACTAAATGACTTGATTTTGATTACTATAAGGTCTGTAAAAACATTAACACATATACTTACATACCATTTCTGACTCTGCTGCTGAGTTAAAAATTTGTGTTTATCACATAATAAATTACGGTTTTTGCCTTTCTATTGTCAAAAATTTCACATATACGTATTAAGATTTTAGAAATATTCATAAAATTTCTTATAGAGTTTTATTAGATTTCATATCTAAATAAGTTTGCAAAATAAAAGAAGCTGCTATTTTATCTTTTAAACCCTTACGTTTGTGTCTTGACACATTTGCCTCACACACCAACATCCTTTCTGCTTGGGATGTGGTGAGACGCTCATCTATTGTTGTAACATCAACATTTGATATCAGTTTAATTTCTTCTATAATCTTACGCACGGTCTGGGCCATTTCGCCCTGCGTGCCATTCATGTTTATTGGCAGGCCAAACACTATGCACGACACATCGTTTTTTTTTGCAATATCTACAATCTTTGCAGCATCTTTTTTTAAAGAAACACTTTCAATCACATCAAAAGGGCTAGCAACAACTTGTAAAATATCTGTCATTGCTATTCCTATGCGCTTTAGACCATAATCTACACCCATAATTCTACTCATATATACCTACTTTATAAGCCTTATCTAAAAACCCTTATTTAATTTCTTTATCAATTGCTTCTTCAACGGATTTATCCGAAGCTTTACTTATCGTTGTATTAGAAACTTTCACATTCGGAGCACTAAAACATTTTTCTAAGCATATAGATGCAGATATATTTACTTTATCTTTATAGTTTTTATTTCCAACATAATCGACAATGTGTTTTAAAATTTCTTTTGACCCTTTTTTCATGCAGTGGTTACCAAAACAAACTTTAATATCTACACCGCCATTACTACTATTATCTGATATTACTACACTTTCCTTATAGCGTTTTCTATATTTGTAATGCGTATGTAAATACTCATGAGCTTTCGTACTACCAGGAGCATTACCAAGGTAGTCATTATATAATTTTTGAACATAAGGATTATCTTGCGGTTTATGAAGTTCTAAAGTTTTATCATTTTCGTATAAAACTTTAGCTCTATTTTTTCTTGTAGATAAATCATTATAAATAGGCTGACCTGCACCTCCTACACATCCTCCTGGACAGGCCATAACTTCTATAAAATCATATTTTCTTTTTTCGGCTTTTAACTCTCTTAAAACTTGTCTTGCATTTTTGAGACCATATATAATTGCTATTTTTAATTCCCTTCCAGAAAGATTTATTTTTGCTTCTCTTCTTCCATCTTCACCTCTTACAAAACTAAACTGTTCAGACTCATCTTGCCCATCAGTCATACCACTTGCCACATTCCTTAAAACAGCTTCTGTTACCCCTCCAGAATTCCCAAATATTATACCCGCCCCTGTTTTAAAACCAAGCGGCATATCAAAAGCATAAGCATCTAAATCTTGAAACCTTAATCCTGCCTCTTCTATCATCATTGCAAGTTCCTGAGTAGTAATAACATAATCAATGTCTATCTCTCCATTATTTGCAAGTTCTTTTCTTCTTGCTTCATACTTTTTAGCTGTACATGGCATTATAGAAACAACGACTAAATCTTCTTTGTTTACACCTAAAATTTTTGGCATAATCCTTTTGGCAATTGATCCATACATCCCTTGAGGAGAACGACAAGTTGAAAGACTTTTGATAAATTCCGGATAGTATTGTTCAACAAACTTTACCCAAGCTGGGCAACAAGAAGTAAATAAAGGGAGGTTATTATTTTCTTTTATCCTCTCTAGAAATTCATTAGCTTCTTCTACTATGGTCATGTCTGCCGTAAATGATACATCAAATACTTTATAAAAACCCATCATTTTTAAAGCTGTAACAATTTTCCCCGCTGCTTCAGTTCCATTTTCTTTGGCAAGTCCAAAAACTTCTCCAATTGCAGCCCTAACAGCGGGAGCAATAGCAACCACAACCTTTTTATTTTTATTACTTAGAGCTTTCCATACATCTTTAACCTCTGATCTTGGAATAATTGCTCCTGTTGGACAGACCCTGCTACACTGTCCACAATACACACATTCTGACAACTCTAAATCCTTTCCAAAATTTGGACAAACTACAGATTTCGAACCTCTATTTACAAATCCTAGCGCTCCTATACTCTGTACTTCGTCACAAAATCTTACACAATCACCACACAAAATGCATTTATCTTGCTCCCTAACTAAAGCATATGTAGATAGATCTCTGTCTGTTTTATGAACAACATTTTTGAATCTAACGTTTTCTATTCCAAGTCTTCTTGCAAGAGTTTGAAGTTTACAACTTTGACTTTTTTGGCAAGTAGTACATTCTCTATCATGATTTGCAAGTAATAGTTCTACTATAATCTTTCTCATGCTTATTATTTTTTCAGTATTTGTACTAACAACCATTCCAGAAGTTGCAGGAGTAGAACATGCAGGAATAATACCCGTACCTTCAACTTCAACCATACAAAGCCTACATGAACCATAAGTACTTAGCTCTGAATGATAACAAAAAGTTGGAAGCTCTATTTTAGCTTTTTGTATAATCTCTAAAATATTTTTTTCATTCTCAAAAAAAATTTTTACACCATTTATTATCAAATATTTTTCCATAATTAACTCCTGGAAATAGCATTAAATTTACAAGAATCTTTACATATTCCACATTTAATACATTTTGATACATCAATTTTATACTGTTCTTTAGGTTTTCCTAAAATAGCTTTTACAGGACATTTGCTTGCGCATAAACCACAACCGATACATTTATCTGTGATTTGATAATTTAATAGTTTGGCGCACTCTCCTGCGGGACATTGTTTATCTTGTACATGCGCATCATATTCTTCCTTAAAATATTTCAAAGTAGACAGCAATGGGTTTGGAGCTGTCTTTCCAAGCCCACATAAAGAGCCTATTGCAACTGCATTTGCAAGTTCTTCTAAGACAGATAAAGTATTTTTATCTGCCCTGCCCTCCGTTATGTCTGTAAGCATCAAAAGCATCTGCAAAGTACCCTCTCTACAAAGAACACATTTGCCACAAGATTCGCTTTGAGTAAACTGCATAAAAAATTTTGCAACATTTACCATACAGTTATGTTTACTCATAACAACAAAACCACCAGAACCAACCATCGCCCCAACAGTTTTTAAAGAGTCATAGTCTAAGTTCATGTCCAAATGCTCTTTGGTTAAACAACCTCCTGACGGACCACCTATTTGTACGGCTTTAAAATTGTCCTCATTTACTACGCCTTTTTCATCAGGTACGCCTCCTGCTATATCAAAAATAACATGCCTTAGAGTTGTCCCAAATGGGACCTCTATAAGTCCTGTATTTAAAACATTCCCTGTTATTGCAAAGATTTTTGTTCCTGAAGAATTTTGAGTTCCATTCTTTTTAAAAGCATCTGCACCATAATTAATTATTATATGTACATTGGCAAGCGTTTCAACATTATTTATAGCAGTAGGTTTACCCCAAAGACCGCTTTGGGCAGGAATAGGCGGTTTTGGCGATGGCATGCCTCTTTTCCCCTCAATGGAAGCTATTAGTGCTGTTTCTTCTCCACAAACAAAGGCTCCTGCTCCTTCCATAACATGTAAAGTAAAATTGTGCCCTGAATCAAAAATATTTTTGCCAAGCACACCAATTTCTGTAGCAGCTTTTACAGCCTTTTGCATCCTAGAAACTGCTAAAGAATATTCTGTTCTAACGTATATATAACCTTCGTCTGCACCTATTGCTTTTGCTGCAATTATTAAACCCTCTATCACATTATGAGGATTACCTTCCATAACGCTTCTATCCATAAAAGCGCCGGGGTCTCCTTCGTCCCCATTACAAATCATGTACTTTTTTTCTGATTTTTGAATTCTTGTGAAATCCCACTTTCTACCTGTTGGGAAACCTGCTCCACCACGCCCTCTTAAGCCAGAGTTTATAAGCTCATCACAAATTTCTTTATCTGTCATATCCACACAAGCTTTTTTAGCGGCCCTATATCCACCACTAGCTATGTATTCTTGTATATTTTCAGGATCTATAACACCACATTCTTTCAAAACCACTCTGTTTTGCTTTGTGTAAAAAGGTATATCACCTTGCCCTTTACAAACTTTGCCATTATCATGATAACACAACCTCCCTACAATACCATCTTTTAAAACGCTTTCCTCTAAAATTTCTTTAACATCTGAACTTGTAACTTTTGTATACAATATCCCTTGTGGCAAAATGTTTAATAAAGGTCCATGTTGACAAAATCCCTGGCAACCACTTCTAGAAATCAGAGTTCCTTTACTTTCTTCTTTTAATTCTATATGAGCATCTATACCCATTTCTTTAGACATATCTACAAGACTCTTAAATACATCCAAAGAACCATTTGCCACACAACCTGTCCCTGCGCATACAACAATTCTTTTCTTTATATTTTTGTTTAAGGTATTAAATCCTTTGGTTATGTTCTCCAAATCTATGGCCATACTTTTACTCCTTTGTATTGGTTGTGTCTAAAACCCTTAACATATATTATCAATTAGAGCAACAGCTTTGGACGCAGTCATTTGCCCATATACTTTGCCGTCAATAACAATAGCTGGAGCAAGGCCACATGCTCCAAGACAAGCAACTGTTTCCAAAGTAAAAAGCATGTCTTTTGTTGTGGTTTCCGAACCATTCAAATTCAGTTTTTTCTTTAAAGCATCTATTATAGTTGATGATTTTTTTACATGGCAAGCTGTTCCATCACAAATCCTTATTATATGCTTGCCTTTGGGAGTTAATGAAAAATGGGAGTAAAAAGTTGCTACACCATAAACTTTTGCGGGAGATATATTTAAAGCTGAAGATATAAAAGCTAAAATCTCCTGAGGTAAGTATTTGTACTCTTCTTGTGTAGCTTGCAGAATTGGAATTAATTTAGACTTGTCAAAGGCATGCTCTTCTAAAATACTACATACTGATCTAAATTTCTCATAGTTTGATTTCATTTATCTCTCCGTAGACAGTTTTAGTGAAAACTTATATATTTTAAGTCTATCTAAAAACCCATTTTAGCTTTTTACATCATTAGGAGAAAATAATTTTTTTATCTATAAAAATAAAATTAGATTTTAAATATTTGCTACTTTACGATAAGCTATATCTAAAGATAAACTTCAATATTATAAAAGACACAGATTTTTTAGATTTAATCGATTTGTTAATTTTTACTATTATAATTATAAATAAACCATTTAATTTTTAAAACAGCTTTTTTTGTTGATATAAAAAATTGTTTTATACTTTCAAATAGTTTGTCAATTTCAAAACTGTTTTTAACTGTACTAGCTTTATTATATATGGAATAAACATTTTCTGCAATAAACTCTTTAGCATCTACACTTTTTTTATTTTTTTGGGGTCTTATTGGTTTATAAGGTTCCTCTAAAATAACTTCTTTTGAATTTGACATATTTACATTATCATTAGCAAATAGAAAGAGACCTGTACAAAATAATAAAAAGAAAATTAAAATTTTTATCACGTTAATTTTTTTGTTTTGATAAAAGATACTTCAGTATCAGTGGTGTAACAAAAGTTGTAAGTATTATAACTGCAACTAAAGCACTATAATCTTTTATGCCAAAAACATTATTTTTTAAACCAATACCAGCAAATATTAAACCTACTTCCCCTCTTGGGACCATAGAAACACCTATTAACAGTTTATTAATCCCTTTTTTAAGTACCACAAATCCAGCCACTGTTTTACCAACAAAAGCAACTACAAACAATACAGTCATTAAAACTATAATTTCTCTATTTACAGCAATAAAAGGATTAAAAGTGCTTATATCAACATTTGTCCCCATTAAAACAAAAAATATAGGAACAAAAAACGCGTAAACAGGTTTGATATCCTTTTTTATTTCTTCACTTTGTTTTACTGTAGAAAGAACTAAACCTGCAACAAATGCACCTACTATCGGCGCAAGTCCAACTTTTGTTGAAAACGCAGAAATAATAAAACAAAATGCTAGACCTACAATGAATATTACATGAGACTGTTTCATCTTTGTAACAATTTTAAAAATAGAAGGAGAGATAAGGACTCCCGCTAAAACAGATAAAACTAAAAATAAAATAGCTGTACCACTTATAGAAGCAACTGTCCCTAGGGTAACAGTTCCACCCTGAATGAGCTTTAAAACAACTGCAAGTATAGCAAGACCTATAACATCATCTATGACTGCTGCTCCTAAAACTATTTTAGCTTCTTGAGTTTCAAGTCGGTTTAAGTCCATAAATACTCTAGCTGTAATACCAACTGAAGTAGCTGTGAGAACTGCGCCAGCAAAAATTGCTTGAGTACTTGTAAACCCAAAATATAAAAATACAAAATACCCTAAAAAATAAGGGGCTATAACTCCTACAACAGCCACTGCCGTAGCCCAAAGGCCCGCTTTTAAAAATTCTTTTATATCTGTAGAAAGGCCAACTTCAAAAAGAAGTATAATAGCCCCAAGTTCTGATATGCCAGAGAGAATTGCTGTTTCATGTACGATACCTAAAAAACTAGGACCTATAATGATACCCGCCAAAAGCTCTCCTATTATAGCGCTTTGGCCAAACCTTAAAGCAATTTCACCAAAAATTTTTGCAAAAAATAGAATACTTGCCAAAGCTATTAAAAGCGCAAATATATCGTGCACTATACTTCTCCTTTATACGGTCATATCTTCTTCCAAGGTTTTCCACATGTAAAAGTTTCATGACAACCTTCTCTTATACAATCTGGGCCAGCATCATTAAAAAGTAAAGGCGCTTTTTGCTTAACAAGACTTAACATACGACAAGCCATTTCCCGTATTTCCCACTGTGCTCTATTGCAAGTTCTTAAGGAGAAAAAATGCCTTAACTCTCTTGCATTCATTGTGAATATAATTTTTGTAGCACTGGCGTTAGGAAGAATAAATCTTGCATCCTCAGCAGGAATCTCTGCACTTAAGATTTCTTTATAAAGATTTTCTGCCTCAATTAAAAAATTATTATATTTTTTTAAAAGCTCTGCATTTTTCTTTATACTTTCTGGTACGATAAATTCAAGGGTATTTTTAAACTTAACATACCGTTGACTTTGCACTGAAAAAGACGCTATCCTATGCCTTGTAAGTTGAGCAAGCAACGCTCTAGAAACTCCCTCTATACCAAAAGTAAAAGATGCATGTTCTAACACAGAATAATGGCCAGAAGAAATAACTTTAGATAAAAGCTTTTCAATTTTTTCTTTATCAAAACTTTGTGCAAGTTCATCTACAGTTTTATAACTGTAACAAAGCCCTGCAGCTAATGCACAAATCTTTTCAGGTTCCTGAGTAAATTGTAAAAGTTTAACTTTCATAAGGAGTCATCTCTATATACATCAAATTTAAAACCATTTAATATTTTTGTTTACTTCTATAGTTTCTTCTCTTTTTCTTCCAAGCGAAATCAAATCTATAGGAGCTCCAACTAATTGTTCTAAACGTCTAACATATTTTTGAGCATTAATAGGTAATTTTTTAAACTCTCTAATCCCTTTAATTTGTCCATTAAAACCTGGCATTTGCTCATAAACAGGCTTTGCATATTTCTGAACTGTTCTTGATGCTGGAAGCTCTTTATAAATTTTACCCTTATATTTATATGCAACACATATTTTTATTGCTTCTATATTTTCCATACAATCAAGTTTTGTAAGAATTAAATGTTTTACACCGCTTATTCTAACACTATGGCGCACAACAACTGCATCAAACCAACCGCAACGGCGAGGTCTACCTGTTGTTGCACCATATTCTTTCCCTTTCTCTCTTAAGAAATCTCCCATTTGATCAAAAAGTTCAACAGCAAAAGGACCTTCTCCAACTCTTGTAGTATAAGCCTTAACTACACCAAGCACATTATTTATATTAGTAGGACCTATACCAGCACCTACACATACACCCCCAGCTATAGGATTAGAAGAAGTCACAAAAGGATACGTTCCAAAATCTAAATCTAAAAGCGTACCCTGAGCACTTTCAAAAAGAATCTTTTTATTTTTATTTATTGCCTCTTCAATCATAAGACCTGTATTAGCAGCAAAAGGTTTAATAAATTTTGCAAGGTCTTCTCTATCTTTCAAAATTTCTTTTTTCAATTTTGTTATATCTACATTACTATTACCTAATATAGGCGCTTTTTCTAAAAAGTTTTTTTCTAACAAATCCATAAAAACATCTTTCTCTAAATAGTCTATTACTCTTATGCCTATTCTTTTTACTTTATCTGCATAACAAGGTCCTATTCCTTTTTTTGTAGTGCCTATCTTAACATCACCTTCTTCAAGAATACCATCTATTAATTTATGGTAAGGCAATATTACATGCGCTTGTTCACTTATAAAAAATCTGTTCTTTACAGGAATTTTGGTCTTTTTAAGCAAGGAAATTTCTTCTTTTAAAGCTTTTGGATCTATTACAACTCCATTTGAAATTAGGCAGTATTTATCAGGAAATAGTATTCCCGATGGTATTAAATGAAGAACAAACGGTTTATTTTCGTATATGAGAGTATGTCCTGCGTTGTTGCCACCTTGATAACGAACAATATAATCTGCTTGTTTTGCAAGATAATGTACAACTTTACCTTTACCTTCATCCCCCCATTGCGTACCTAAAACGACTAATGTTGACATGATTACCTTCCGCAAAATAACCGTTTAAACTTTTACAAAAAAGTCTAAACGGTTTAGAAATTGGCGAAAACGCCATTAAATTTAAAACAAACGCTCCCAACGAGATTTGAACTCGTGTCGCAGGATTGAAAATCCTGTGTCCTAGACCCCTAGACGATGGGAGCAAATGAGCCCGGTGCGGCTTGAACGCACGACAACCTCATTAA
>JAISYS010000011.1 GCA_031269735.1 Candidatus Endomicrobiellum cubanum
AGTTGCTAAAGAGTTCCTCTAAAAAATGAATATCCTTTTGCTATACTGTGTTAAAAAACTTGTGTTTATCGTTTTTTCTTTGCTTTGTCAAAAATTTATAGCAATTATACTCATTAGAACCTGACTTGACCGCTTTAACGAAAAAAAGGAAAAAGCACTCATAAAAAAGGTGGTTTGGGGGAACCCAAACAGTTAGTTTTATATAAAAATATCTAATTTTTGTTTTTTCTAAAAAAGATTTTGCACAGGATTTTAGACGTTGGGAAATAGACCATTCCCTGTATTTTTTAGAAAAAATTATTTTATATGGAATGTATTATTATATTCTTCAACATAACTTATATATTCTTCAGCTTTTTTAAATGCAGTATCTATATTTAATGCAAAGTTGGCCCTCCCTAAAATTTCTATAAAACCGTAGTTTTTCAATACTTTTAAAGGCTGTTTCTGTATTTGACATAGAATTAGACTTGTATTTGAAGACGCACATTTTTTGTATATCTTGTATAAAGCATGATACCCTGTCTCATCCATTGCAGGAACTTTTCTCATCCTTAAAATTATAACTTTACAATCTTTAATTTTCTCTATGTACTCTACAAAAGTACTTGCAGCTCCAAAAAAGAAAGGGCCATTAATTTCGTACAAAACTATACCCTTTATTTTTCTCTTTTTTTCTATTTTATCTTCATCTATACCTTCGTAAACATCATGTGAAGATGTGTCAATATTTGCAATATCAGACATTCTTTTCATAAACAAAAATGATGCTAAAATCATCCCTATTTCAATTGCGTAAACTAAATCGGCAAAAACTGTTAAAGCAAACGTAGTAATAAGTACTATAGAATCGCTTACTGGTGCTTTTAAAATTTCTTTAAAAGCACCGAAATCCATCATTCTATATGCTACTGTAAAAAGTATGCATGCAAGAGTCACCATTGGGATAAGCACAATATACTTAATAAAAACAAGAACTAAGACAAGCATAAAAATTGCATGTGCTATGCCAGCAATAGGAGTTCTGCCTCCGTTATTAATATTGGTAGCAGTCCTTGCTATTGCTCCGGTTGCAGGAATTCCACCAAAAACAGCAGAACCTAAATTAGCTATACCTTGTGCTATTAACTCTGTATTTGACCTATGCTTTTTTCCTATCATGCCGTCTGCCACTACTGCAGAAAGCAAAGATTCTATTCCTACAAGAATTGCTATTGTTAACGCTGGTTGAAACAGTTTACTCATTAAAGCAACGTTTAATCCAGGAATATGCGGAGCAAAATCTATGGACTCTGTTATATCTCCAAAACGAGAAAATATTGTGTCTATAGGGAGATTAAAGAAATGTACTATTAACGTTGAAAATATAAGAACAGCTAATGACGCTGGAAAAAACTTAAATTTTTTAGGATAAAAACCAACAAACAACAATACAGCAACTCCCATAATAAAAGTTGCTATGTTTAAGTTCCCAATAGTTTTTATATATAAAGCCCACTTATCTATAAAGTTAGCCGGAATGTTGCTAAGCTCTAAACCAAAAAAATCGTTAATTTGTGTTGAAAATAAAATAACAGCTATTCCGTTTGTAAAACCAGTCGTTATGGGATCAGGAATATACCTAATAACTTTTCCAAATTTTAACAAACCCATAAGTATCAATAAAATACCGGCCATTGCAGTTGCTGTAACTAAACCATTTGTTCCATAATTTTGAATTATACCATATACTATAACGACCAAAGCACCTGTAGGACCACCAATTTGAACACGACTACCACTAAACAAAGAAATTAAAAACCCGGCGACTATTGCAGTTATAAGTCCCTTTCCTGGAACAACTCCAGAAGCAATTCCAAACGCTATTGACAAAGGAATTGCTACAAAGGCTACTATAAGTCCTGCATTTATATCTGTGATAATGCGACTAAAAGTAAATTCCTTTGGCTTATTTTTTAATAGAGTAAATAATTTTGGTTTAAACATCGTTTATTGTTTAATTATGAAACTAAATATTAAATGTATTATAATAAGTTCGACTTTTATACAAGAATATAATATAAAATTTAATTAAGCAAGGTAATTGGGGCGTTTAATTGTAAAAAAATAATGAAATATACAATTTATTTAGGTTTAGGATCAAATATCGGTAACAGAGCAGAGAATATATTTACTGCCCTGTCTTTTATGCAAAGTAGTCTACTTATAAGAATTATAAAGGTATCTTCTTTATATGAAACATCTCCTATTGGACCAAAGCAAAAGCCTTTTTACAATATTGCAATCAAAGCAAAAACTAACTTAAATCCCTGTGACCTACTATTTTTTTTAAAACGACTAGAACAAATTTTAGGCCGAAAAAAAACTATTAAATGGGGACCACGTATAATAGATATAGATATCTTATTTTTTAATAAAAAAGTTTTGAATAATTATTTATTATCTATACCTCACAAAGATGTACAAAATAGGTTGTTTGTTTTAGTTCCTCTTAACGAGATTGAAAAAAATTTATTGCATCCTACATTAAATAAAACAATACAACTAATATTAAAAGAAAAGTTATTGACTCTTAAAAAACAAAAGGTTAAAATCATAAAAATAAACTCAGATAATTAAAATATAGGATAGTTAAAAATGAATGAAAAAACTGTTATAACAATTCTAGATAAAAAACGAAAACATGAAAAATTAACAATGCTTACTTGTTATGATTATGTTATGGCAAAACTCATTTCCAAAGATGTTGATATGTTGCTTGTTGGAGATTCTCTTGGCAATGTAAAACTTGGCTACGAAAACACAATTCCTGTAACAGTAGATGACATAATATACCATACTAAAGCTGTAAAACGAGGAAATAGTGGTGCTCTAATTGTTGCTGATATGCCGTTTATGTCTTACGAAATAGATGTAAAGGATGCTGTCACAAATGCAGGTAGAATTGTTAAAGAAGGTGGGGCACAAGTTGTAAAAATTGAGGGCGGCAGTGAAGTCATAAAACAAATAAAAGCTATAGTTGATGCAAAAATTCCAGTAATGGGGCATTTAGGGTTGACTCCTCAAGCTATCAATAAACTCGGAGGATTTAAAGTTCAAGGAAGAAATAAAAAAGATGCTTTAAAACTCATAAATGATGCAAAAATTTTACAAGAAGCTGGAGCCTGTGCTATCGTACTCGAAGCAGTACCTGAAGATTTAGCAAAAAAAATTACAAAAGCTTTAATTATACCAACTATAGGTATAGGTGCAGGACGTTATTGTGATGGGCAAGTTTTAGTGGTATATGATATGTTAGGTATGTTTGTTGACTTTACTCCAAAATTTGTAAAAAGATATGGAAATGTCGGAAAAACTATTCAAAATGCTGTAAAAAATTATATAGATGAAGTAAAAACGGGTAAGTTTCCAGAAAAAAGGAATATATATATATGAAAGTTATTAAAACCATATCTAAATTACAAAAAGCTGCATTTAAACATTTAAAAAATGGAGACGAGATAGGACTTGTTCCAACAATGGGAGCATTACACCAAGGTCATGAATCTTTAATTTTAAAGTCAAAAAAAAATGATGATGTTACTATAGTTTCGATTTTTGTAAATCCTCTACAGTTTGGCCCAAACGAAGATTATTTAAAATATCCTAGACCCATAAAAAAAGATTTACAATTTTGTAAAAAAAACCATGTTGACTACGTTTTTATGCCAACAGTAAACGAAATGTTTCCAAATTCTCATAAAACTTTTGTAGAAGTAAGAGACTTACAAGATATTATGTGCGGTAAATTTAGACCTGCTCATTTTAGAGGTGTTGCGACGGTAGTAGCCAAGCTTTTAAATATATCTTATGCTTGTAATACTTATTTTGGGATGAAAGATTTTCAGCAATTAAAGATAATAGAACAAATGGTTAGGGATCTAAATTTTAAAACAAAAATTGTGTCTTGCCCAATTGTAAGAGAAAAGAGTGGATTGGCCATTTCTAGTAGAAATACATATCTATCACCTCAAGAAAAAGAGATGGCTTCTAAAATTCATAAAATTTTAAAAAAAGCTTCTATAGATTTTAAAAATAAAAATCTGAGCGCTTTAAAGCAAACCGCTCTAAACAAATTAAATAAAATTCCTAAAATTAAAATAGATTATGTAGATATTGTAAACTTTAAAGACTTATCTTTTGCTGATAAAAACACCAAAAAAGTTATTTTAGCAGTTGCTGTCTGGTTAGGAAAAACTAGACTGATAGATAATATAATAATGACTAGGTAGCCAACAATGATACGTTCAGATTATTTAATAATAGGGAGTGGTATAGCGGGTTTAAGTTTGGCTTTAAAAGTTGCACAAAAAGCTAAAGTTTCACTGATTACAAAAAAGAAATTATTTGATTCCTCAACAGATAAAGCTCAAGGCGGTATAGCCTGCGTTATAGACAAATCTGACAGTTTCGAAAAACATATACAAGACACTCTAGTTTCTGGAGCTGGACTTTGTGATAAAGACAAAGTAACAAAACTTGTTCAAGAATCTCCAGACAGATTAAACGAACTTATAAGTCTTGGGGTTGAATTTACAAAAAAAGAAAACAATCCTAATGAATTTGATTTAGGGTTAGAAGGCGGGCATAGCCAAAGAAGAATTTTACATGCCGGAGATGTTACTGGCAATGAAATAGAAAATGTCCTAATAAAGAATATTCTAAAAAATAAAAGCATCACTGTCTTTGAGAATTATACTGCTATAGACTTAATTGTTAATGAAAACAATATTTGCTGTGGAGCATATGTTTTTGCAAATGAAAAAAATTATATTGAAATTTTTCAAGCTAAAATAATAGCTTTAGCTTGTGGAGGCGCAAGTAAAACTTATCTTTATACATCAAATCCAGATGTTTCTACAGGTGATGGGATTGCTATGGCATATAGAGCTGGGACTGATGTAGCAAATATGGAATTTGTGCAATTTCACCCGACATGCTTATATAATAAAAATGCTAAATCTTTTTTAATATCAGAAGCTGTCCGTGGAGAAGGAGCTATCTTACGTTTAAAAGATGGAAGCCAGTTTATGGATAAGTATAGTCCTCAAAAAGAGCTAGCTCCAAGAGATATAGTTGCAAGAGCAATTGACAAAGAACTTAAAACAAGAAGACAGGATTGTGTTTATTTAGATATTACTTCAAAAAGTAAAAGTTTTCTTATGAAACGTTTTCCTAATATTTATATCAAATGTTTAGACTATGGCATAGATATGGCAAAAGACATGATACCTGTAATTCCAGCAGCACATTTTTTTTGTGGAGGAGTAAAAATAGATGAGCATGGCAGAACTAATATAAAAAACTTGTATGCATTAGGAGAAACATCTTGCTCTGGTATACATGGAGCAAATAGATTAGCCTCAAATTCTCTACTTGAAGGTATAGTTTATGCAGATAGAGTTTATAAAGATTCTTTACGGCTTTTAAATGGAAAATATTATGATTTACAAAATCTTCCTAACAAATATAAAACTTCAAAAAACAATTCCCTTGTATATATGCAGGAATGGGAAGAAATAAGACGCGCTTCTTGGAATTATTTAAGTATAACACGCTCAAATGAGAAATTAATTAAAGCAAAAAAAAGAATATCTATATTGAAAAGTGAAATTAACACATTTTTCAAACATTCCCCAGTAACAGTAGAAAATATAGAATTAAGGAATATAGCTTGTATCGCAGATTTAATTGTAAATTCTGCATTACAACGAAAAGAAAGTAGAGGCTTACATTATAATGTAGACTACCCTGAAATGTTACCTGTTGCAAAAGATATCGTACTTAATGAGTCTGTCAAATAAAGGATGTTCATAAATGAACAATATAATTAAAATCCGTGGTGCAAGACAACACAATTTAAAAAATATTGATATAGATATACCCAAAAATAACTTGGTTGTTATTACTGGGCTGTCTGGATCCGGCAAATCCTCACTTGCCTTTGATACAATCTACGCTGAAGGGCAAAGAAGATACGTTGAATCTCTATCAGCGTATGCTAGACAATTCTTAGAACTTATGGATAAACCTGACGTAGATATTATTGAAGGTTTATCTCCTGCGATTTCAATAGAACAAAGAAATCCATCTCACAATCCACGTTCTACAGTTGGTACAGTAACTGAAATTTACGATTATTTAAGATTACTATTTGCAAGAACAGGCATTGTTCATTGTCCGAAATGTGGGAAATTAGTTAAACCTCAATCTGTTCAACAAATAATTGATGATGTGATGAAGCTTCCTAATGAAACTATGATCAATATAATTTCTCCTTTAATTAAAGGAAAGTCAGGCACTTATGAAGAACTGTTTTCTAGATTATTAAAAAACGGATATTCTAGAGTCAGAGTTGATGGAAATATCTATGCTCTAGAGGAAAAAATAAGTCTAGATAGATATAAAAAACACTCTATAGATATAATCATAGACAGAATAAAACTTAAAGACGATTTAAGACAAAGAGTGGCAAATTCTATTGAAACCGCTTTAAAAGAATCTAAAGGCACAGTAACAGTTGCTATAATAAAAAATGGAAACATTTCTTCAGAAATGGTCTATAGCGAACAATATGCATGTATTGATTGTGGTATAAACTTTTCTGAAATAGAACCTAGACTTTTTTCCTTTAACTCTCCTTTTGGAGCATGTCCTGAATGTGGTGGACTTGGTGAAAAAATAGAAATAGACGAGACTTTAATAATTCCTGATACCAACCGCTCCATAAAACAAGGAGCAATAGTAGCATGGTCAGACCCAATAACAACTAGAACAAACCGCTGGAAAAATAGTTGGAGCGGATACTATGGGCAATTGCTTAAAGAAGCCGCAAAAAAGAATAAAATTCCTATAGATATTTCATGGAAACAATTAACAAAAAAGCAACAAGATATTTTGTTATATGGCAGCCAAGACTTTGAAGGCGTTATAACAAATATGCAAAGACGTTATAATGAAACGGAATCTGAGTTTGTAAAAAACGAAATCTACAATAAGTATATGGCAAAAAAAGTTTGTCCTTTATGTAAAGGCAAAAGATTAAAAAACGAAGCCTTATCAGTATTTATTGAAAATCAATCTATTGCTGATGTTACAAAAATGTCTATAGAACAATCCTATGACTTTTTTAAAAACATAAAATTTAACGAAAAAGATAAGTTGATAAGTAAGAGTATTCTAAAAGAGATTTGCGAAAGGTTACTATTTCTAAATAATGTTGGACTTGGATATTTAAGTTTAGACAGAGAAAGTTCTACCTTGTCCGGTGGAGAGGCTCAAAGAATACATTTAACTAAACAAATTGGTTCCGGACTTACTGGAGTGCTTTACGTTCTTGATGAACCTTCTATTGGGTTACATCAAAGAGATAACAACAAGCTGTTAAGCACTTTATTAAAACTGAGAGATTTAGGCAATACTTTAATTGTTGTTGAACATGATGAAGATACAATGAGAGCTGCAGATTATATATTAGATTTAGGGCCAGGAGCTGGCACTAATGGAGGCCATATAGTAGCAAAGGGAAATGCTAAAGAAATAATGCAATCAAAAACCTCATTAACTGGACAATATTTAAAAGGAACTTTAGAAATACCTATCCCTAAAAAAAGAAAAAAACATCAAGACAAATGGCTCACAATAACAGGAGCACAACAGTTCAATTTTAAAAATATAGATGTAAATATTCCCTTAAGTCTATTCGTTTGTATTACTGGGGTCTCTGGTAGTGGAAAATCTACTTTGATACACGAAATATTGTATAAAAATCTGGCAAACATACTTTATGGTTCTAAAGAAAAACCCGGTAACTTTAAAACTATGGAGGGTATTGAAAATATAGACAAGGTGGTCATAGTTGATCAGTCTCCTATAGGAAGGACTCCTCGTTCAAACCCAGTAACTTACACAGGAGCATTTTCAGTTATAAGAGACTTGTTTGCTCAAACATCTCAAGCTAAAGCAAGAGGCTATCTGCCTGGAAGATTCTCTTTTAACGTGAAAGGCGGTCGGTGTGAAAATTGCCAAGGTGATGGAACTTTAAAAATTGAGATGCAATTTTTGCCAGACGTATATGTTAAGTGTGATATTTGTAATGGTAAAAGATTTAACGAAGAAACTTTACAAATAAATTATAAAAGCAAAAACATAGACGAAGTTTTAAATATGACCGTTCAAGAAAGTGTTAAATTTTTTGAAAACATACCTTCCTTAAAAAGAACTTTATCCACACTTGAGGATGTCGGGCTTGGATACATTAAAGTAGGCCAAGCTGCTACAACTCTTTCAGGAGGGGAAGCTCAAAGAATAAAACTCGCTAGCGAACTTGCAAAAAAAGCTACTGGAAAAACCTTATACATTCTTGACGAACCTACAACTGGGCTACACTTTGCAGATGTAAGTAAACTTGTAGAAGTTTTACAAAGACTCACATATACAGGAAATACAGTACTTGTTATAGAGCATAATTTGGATGTCATAAAAACTGCAGACTGGGTTATAGATTTAGGGCCAGAAGGTGGAAAGAGAGGGGGTACCATTGTAGCAGAAGGCACGCCTGAAGATATAATGAAAAACAAGAAATCTTTTACTGGTTACTACTTAAAAAAACATACTATTAAAAGATCTTTATAAAGGAGATGTTATGTATTTAAACTTAATCATTTATGCTATTATTTTTAGTATTTTTTACACATTGCTATTTTTAATTTTTTATAAATTGAAGATATTAAAAATAAAATTTGTTGCATTATTTGTGTTTACATCTATAACATATTTCGGGTTAGCTCTTCTTTTAAAAAAATATATAAACCTATAATGATAAAACAAATTTTGAAAGACTTAACAAAACTGAAAAACGCAGATTTTGCTGATTGGAGTAAAAAACTTCTTAACGTTAAAAAAGGTGCTTACGCTCAAAATGACGTTGTTTGGGGAATCAAAGTACCTCAAATACGTAACATTACTAAAAAATATTCTAAAGTAATAACTTTGGAAGAAACTGAAAATTTATTAAAATCCCGAGTACACGAAGTAAGATTTGCATCTTTACTAATTTTAATCAAAAAATATAAGTCAGCACCTCAAATAGAAAAATTAAAAATAGTTAAGCTATATTTAAAAAACTCAAGATATATAAATAATTGGGATTTAGTAGATTTGAGCTGCTACAAAATAACAGGGCATTATTGGTATAATTATTCTTTGGAAGGTTATTGGGAATTTGCAAAATCTAAAAATCTTTGGAAACAAAGAATTGCCATAGTCTCAACTCTATATTTTATAAAACATGGAAGATTTGACGAGATTTTAAAACTTTCTGAGCTACTATTAAACCATAAACACAATCTTATACACAAAGCTGTTGGTTGGATGCTTAGAGAAGTTGGAAAACAAAATAAACAAACTCTCACATCATTTTTAGATAAATACTCTAGTCTTATGCCTAAAATAATGTTAAGATATTCTATTGAAAAAATATCTTTACAAGAAAGAAAATATTATTTGGATCTTTCTAAAAAACTTTAATACCTATAATTGTTGTGAATTTTTGGGAGTTTATCGTGTTATAAGCACAAATTGTAACACATAGTGTTTAAAAACATAACAAGGATGTGGTTAATGGTTTTAAAAAGGCTCATTTACAGAGGTGATGAATGATAACAAAAGATTTAATTTTAAAAATCTTTTCCGCAGCAAACATTTTAAGATGGAACGACCATATACGCCCTTTAGATTTCTATGAAATCGATAAACAAGCACATAAGATAATAATAGCTTATATTCTTGCAAAATTTGAAGAAAATAATAAGAAAAATATTGATTGGATAAAACTTATTGAGGGGGGAATTTTTGAATTTTTTCAGAGAATAATGCTTACGGATTTAAAACCTGAAATTTTTAGAGAAATAATGTCTAAAAAAGAATCAGAATTAAATAAATGGGTATTGTCAAATTTAAAAGATATTTTAAATGCAATTGGGCCTGACTTTGCAGAAAGATGCGAGAATTATCTCCTAGACAAACATTATGCAGAATTTGAAAGAAGAATTTTAAGTGCCGCACATTGCCTCTCAACAAGATGGGAATTTAACATAATTTATCCTTGGAATTCTATGCTTTATGGTATAGAAAAAACTAAGCAAGAAATAGAAGGCACTGTAATTTCTTTTGAAGACTTAATTGGTATAAGTAAACTATTAATTAATAGAAGATATTATGGTTTTTTAGATTTATGCGGCCAGTTAAGATTTCAGCAAAGATGGGCGCAAACTTTTAGAACACCTAAAACAACAGTTTTAGGACACATGTTAAGTGTCGCAATTTTTGCCTATTTACTTTCCATGGAAATGAATGTCTCTAAAGTTAGAAAATATAACAATTTTTACTCTTCACTTTTTCATGATCTACCAGAAATACTTACAAAAGACATAATCTCCCCTGTAAAATCTTCTATACCAGATTTAGATGATATAATAAAACAGTACGAAACCAAACAAGTAGACGAAAAAATATTGCCTCTAATACCTGAAAGCTGGCATAAAGAAATACAGTACTTTATAAAAGATGAATTTGCAGACAAAATTATTGAAAATGGTGTACAAAAAAAAGTAGAAGATATTGATAACTTTAACGATGACAAATATAATGCTATCGATGGCTCATTAGTAGAAGTATGCGATAAATTTTGTGCTTATATAGAAGCATCTATAGCAATAGAATACGGGATAAGTTCACCGATATTAGCAAAATCAAAGAAAAAATTATATGATAAATATACACAATTTAAAAATAAAAAATTCGATTTAACTAAGTTGTTTGATTATTTCCAATAAAAATACTGATGCTAGCTTAGAGAAATTCTCTTATGGACTTATCTAAACTCAAAATATATAAAATTTTTTATTTTTAAATAATTTAGCAAAGGTTTGTTAGTTACTACAAATAAAAAGAAATGGGCTCTCTAAACTAGTATGTGAAGCTTCTATAATACATATTGAACATAAGAAAAGTAGCAAAATTTATTTACTTACGGTCAAAGTATTGCATTTTACAAATAATGTCTATCTCCAAAGGAGGGAGTAAATGAAAAAAGGTGTACTGGTTTTACTTTCATTAGCAGTATTTACTGTACTTTCTTTTGCATCAACACCTATTAAGCTTTCCCTATGGGACAA
>JAISYS010000029.1 GCA_031269735.1 Candidatus Endomicrobiellum cubanum
TATATCTAAACATAAATAATAGTATAAAATCTAAACATCTATTTATACTATTATTTTACATAATTAATGTATATTATGTAAAATAATATTCTCTTCTTCTTTTTTAGAAAAAACAAAAACATTAGAAATTAAAAAATATGAGAGGAGGGGCATCTCCTTAAAGGCCCTGAAAAAATTAAAAATATTTGAAAGATTAATCATAAATCAAATAATCACCATTTAATTGTAACTTTAACAAAAATCTTAATACATATGGGCCCTACAGCATTAAAAAACTTGTCTAAAATTTAAAACATATTGAAAAATCTATAAATCCTGAAAATATATTTTTTATATATTGTAAGATAGCTATTCTGTTAGATTTAATGTTTTCTTCATTTGTCATCACCGTAACTTTATCAAAGAAAGAATCAATGTTCACTTTTAATTCTAAGACTATATCAAATACTCTATCATAATCACAACCTGCTATATATTTTTCAATTAAACCTTTTGCAAATATGGCTTTTTCAAATAGAGTTTTTTCTGATTCTTCAATGAGCAAAGATTGATTTACTGTAGATGTAATGTTTATGTTTTGTTTTTTTGCTTGATTTAGAATATTATTTATTCTTTTAAATATGCCAGATACAGAAACAAAATCTCCTTTTTGCTTTGCTTTTTGTAAAGATAAAAGTTTTGGTTTTAAGGAACCGAGTTTTTTTATGCCATATATTTTTGCTTCATTTGTAACAGCTTTAATCTCAGATGAGTCAAAACCTTGAGTTTCTAGGAGATTTTCTATTCTTTGCCATAGAAAATTTGTTAGTCTATCTTGAGGGTTTGTTGTATTGTTATTGTTTTTTATATTGTTCGGAAGGAAATCAAATGCACTCTTTATTATTTGAGATAAATCTTCCTTAGGCATTACTTCTAGAGCTATTCTTATAAAACCTATAGCCGATCTCCTAAGACCGTATGGATCTGCTGAACCTGATGGCTCTAATCCAATAGAAAAATTTGCAGCTAAAGTATCTATTTTGTCTGCCATAGATATTATAGAAGCTAACTTTGTTGTCGGCAAAGTTCCTGAAGAGCTTAACGGAAAGTAGTGTTCTTGTAACGCTTGTGCAACTTCTGAATTTTCATTAAGTTTTAAAGCATAGATTTTACCCATTATGCCTTGAAGTTCAGGGTATTCAAAAACCATTTCACTTACTAAATCTGTTTTGGATAACATAGCAGCTTTTTCTATTAAGGTATTATCTATGTTTAAATTAAATTCTTTGTTAAAAATCAGCGCAATTTGTTTTATGCGCAAAGTTTTTTCATAAATTGTACCTATTTCTTTATGAAAAACTATACCCTTTAATTTCTCAACATTGTTTTGTAGGCCATTTTTTAAGTCGTTGTTATAAAAGAATTCTGCATCAGCAAGTCTAGCCAAGACAACTTTTTGGTAACCTTCTTTAACTATATCTTGGTATGCTGAAGTGCCATTTTTTATACCAACAAAATGATTTGAAAAGCTCCCATTTTTATCATTTACAGCAAAACATTTCTGGCTTTTTCTCATACAAACTGTTAAAACTTCTTTAGGAAGATTGAGGTATTTTTTGTCAAAAGAGCAACAAATCGCGCTAGGATATTCCACTAGATAGTTTACTTCCTCAATAATAGCTTCGTCAGACAGTATGTCTCCTATATTATTAACGCAAGATTTGATAGAATTTTTTATCTCTTGTCGTCTTTCATCTTGATCCACTATTACAGACTTATTTTTTAATATAGGCAGATAGTTTTCAGACATGTCTATTTTTATTTTCTTATTATCATAAGTATGCAGACCAACTGTCCAATTAGAAGATGTTACATCTGCAATTTTAAATTTAATTAAATTTTTGCCAAATAAAGCGACTATATTTCTTATAGGTCTAGCAAATTTAAAACCAGTTTCTTCCCAAATCATATTTTTAGGGAAACTTATACTTTTTATAACCTCAGGAAAAATTATGCCTAATAGTTTTTTTGTTGGCTCACCTTTAATTGTTTTTGTAAAACAAAGATATTCACCTTTATCACTAACTTTAGTTTTAAGTTTTTCTGGAGTGGTGTCATTTTTTACAGCAAAACCTAAAGCTGCTTTTGTAAAGTTGCCATTAAGATCTTTTGCTGCTTTTATGGAAGGACCTAGAAGTTCTTCAATTGTGTCATTACTTTTTTCATAAAGACCTTCAATAATTAGAACGAGTCTTCTAGGCGTAGCATATGTTTTTATATTATTGAAAATTAAACCATAATTTGTAAGAGCCTTAGTGGAAGCTTGCTTGATTTGTTGTAAAGCAGGGTTAATATATGATGTAGGGAGCTCTTCTACACCTATTTCAAGTAATGCAGTTTTTGTGTTTAAAGTACCCATTATATACCTCAATTTTGTTGTACTTTCAGATATTCTTCAGCGACTGACTTTGCAAGAGTGCGTACTCTTAAGATATAACTAACTCTTTCAGACACAGAAATCGCTCCTCTAGCATCTAGCAAATTAAATAAATGCGAACATTTTATTACAGCATCGTAAGCAGGAAGAGGTAAATTTTTTTGGCAGAGTTTTTGCGCTTGTTGTTCCCAATCTGCAAAATGTTGTTTTAACATATCTGCTTGCGCATGCTCAAAATTGTAGCAAGACCATTCTTTTTCATCTTCTTTGTGCACATCACCATATGTTAATTGGTCATTCCACGCTAAATCATAAACATTATCTTTTTTTTGGACATACATTGCTAAGCGTTCAGTACCATACGTGATTTCAGCTGGTATTGGGTTTAGAGGTATGCCTCCAACTTGCTGGAAATATGTAAATTGTGTAGCTTCCATGCCATCAATCCACACTTCCCACCCAAGTCCCCAGGCTCCGAGTGTTGGGGATTCCCAATCATCTTCAACAAATCTTATGTCATGTTTTTTAGGGTTTAAACCTATAACTTTTAAACTTTTTAAATAAATTGCTTGAATATCTTTAGGAGCAGGCTTCATAATAACTTGAAATTGGTAATAATGTTGTAATCTGTTTGGATTTTCTCCATATCTGCCATCGGTTGGTCTTCTTGAAGGCTCTACATAAGCTACGTTCCAAGGTTTTGGTCCTAAAGAACGCAAAAATGTAGCAGGATTAAATGTTCCAGCACCTTTTTCTAAGTCGTAAGGTTGCCATATTAAACAACCTTGTTTTGCCCAGAATTTTTGTAGTTTAAAAATAATTTCTTGAAAATTCATGTAGTCCTCTAAATTTTACACAATAAAAATTTGAATATATATTTTAACAAAAAATGTATATCTGTACAAATTTTACCATTAGTAAAAACATGAATTTATAAATAAGTTCGTTGCTTATTTGGAAATATTTTTAGTTAGAGCCTGACTTGACCGTTTTAAGGAAAAAAAGGGGAAATCACTCATAAAAAAGGAGGTTTGGGGGAACCCAAACAGATGTTTTTATATAAAAACATCTAATTTTTGTTTTTTCTAAAAATGAAGTTGTCCTCTAAACAACTATATATTATTTTACATAATTAGTGTATATTAT
>JAISYS010000045.1 GCA_031269735.1 Candidatus Endomicrobiellum cubanum
AAAAAAATGTTATCTTAACTAGAAATGCTATATGTGGAGGAGTAGAGTCCATTATAAAAGTTGAAGCAGAATTATTAGATGCTGATGTTATTGTATGTGGTGGTTTAGACTATAAAGAACTAGCTCCTTTCGAATATGTAAGAGCAGATAATAGAGAAGACTTACTTAAACAGCTAGTTAATTACTCTCTAATTATATACCACTGGATACCAGATTATGCTGTAAAGGCTGTAGCTGAAACTAAAATTCCGTCTATAGAGTTTGTACATAGAACGGATACAAATGATTGTGATAAATCTGTTCCTTCTGCAGTTGTTACTCATTCTAAATTTTTGGGAGAGTATATATTTAGTACATCTGGCGTTAGGTGTGATATTATTGATCATCCTATAGATACAGATATTTTTGTTCCAGCAGAATCTTTAGGTAAATATATTGGAGGAATTACAAGCTATTATGATGTAAAGGGGATTGATGTATTTATAAGAGCATGGGCGAAGATAAAGGATGAGTTTCCTAGTATTAAGGCTAGATTTTACGGTAAAGGTTTAGATTTAGAGAAATTTCAGAAATTATCTAAAAAGCTTAATGCTGATATTGAATTTTTATCTGCAACAACAATGCCAGAAATTAAGTTAAGAGATTTTTGTCTTGTTGTTTGCCCATCTAGATGTGAGGGACTTCCTGTTGTAATTTTAGAGGCTTTAGCAATGAATATTCCTGTTATAGCTTCGAATTTAGACGGTATGATGGAATTCAAAAAGACAGCGCAATTTCAAGGCTATGATGATATAATTACTTTGACTAAACAAGAAGATCCATTAATTTTGGCGGGAGCAATGAAAAGACAATTAAAGGGAAATTATAGACAAAATACCAGAGATTTTATTAAGAAGTTTTATTCGAAAGAAAATCATATTATGGGATTAAAAAAAGTAATTGATAAAATAATAATGGCTAAAAGAGATATATAATGAATAAAGATATTACAAAATTTTTTGAGAATATTTTGGGAGCTAAAAATGTAGAATTACATAAAGTAGTTAGAATTTTTGGTTTAAAATTCGAGCTAAAGCTAAAGCGTTTAGAGTTACAAAAGCAAATAAAAGATCTAAGAGAAGAATTTAATAAGCTATATTTAGGATTACAACAACAGTTACAACAACAAGAAACTATATTTTGTGAATTGTTGACTAAAGAGTTTAAAAAGCACAATATTTCTCCAAAAAGCATTCTTATGGTTGAACCTAACAATTACCATGGAGAAGTTTTATCTGGATTCGTGAAATATTTCAATGATTTGGGATACAATGTTGATTTGTTGCTAAGACCGAACAATTCAGTTGAGGATATTTTTTCTAGATGGAATACATTTCCAAAAGTTTTTTATGGTTCAGCAAATAATATAAAAACTTTGTTAAAACTGAAAAAAGTAGAAGAGTATGACTATGTTTTCTTTTCCTCATCATGCCTATTGGTCTGATCTTTTTTGGTCTGATTCATACCTCAATTTTCTTGGTTTTATACCGAGAAGCAAATTTGGTTTATTAATGGTTGAACACAATGTTAATCCTTGTTTAAAACAATATGGAGAAGAAATATATCTAAAGCAAAAAAGATTGTTTACGATTTCAGGTTTTGGAAATACTCCGATGTTGAGTAATATTTTTTTTGGTAATATTAAAATTGCAAAAAAAAATGATTTAACTACATTTATTTCTATTGCCAGAGGCAGACATGTTAGAAATCATGACATTCTTTTTGATTCTGTAAAAAAAATGATTGATAAGAAGATAAAAAATTTTAAAGTTGTTATTGTAGGCAAATATTTTGACGATCGTTGGGTTGAAGATAATGCTGGTTCTAAAGCAGCTGAATATATAGAAACTAAAGGAGAGTTAAGTTTTGCCGATCTTTATGATAGCATAGAGAGAGCAGATTTTTTTTACCTCTATTAGATCCATTTAGTGAAGATCACAATAGATATTTAAATGGATGTACTAGTGGTTCTAGGCAATTAATTTTGGGATTTGTCAAACCGTGTCTTATAAATGAGAAGTTTGCTAAAGAGTATGGGTTTAATAGTGGCAATTCTATTATTTATAATGAGAACAATTTGTATAACGCAATGAAAGAGGCAATATTTATGCGGATGGAACAATATCTTGATATGCAAGAGAAATTAAAGCAAATGAAGGAAACTATTTACTAGATATCGCTCAGCAATTTAAAAAAGGCATTAGAATATAATAATAGGGGATCTAGGTGATATATTTATGGGCGTGAGAACTTAATTTAAAAAATGGAGAAACGGCACATGCACATGATGGCTATATTTTGTAAATCTTGCAAAAAAGATATATATATTTGTGACAGAATGCTAAAGTCTTTCATTTTGCACAATCGAGATGGCATAAAAATGTTTGTGTCAGTACCAGAAAGTGAAATAAAATATTTTCTAGAGTTTTCTCGGTTTGATAATGTTGAAGTATTAAGTGACCAAAGTTATGCAGATAAATATATGTCTCAAAATCAGTATCATGGTTTATCTGTAGGATATGTAAACCAAGAAATATGCAAACTGTCTTTTTGGGAGACTAAATTTGCTTTGAACTATTTATGTGTAGATTCGGATGTAATTTTTCTAAGGGATTTTTTTATTACAGATTTTTTGGCAAACCAAGATATCCCTTACACAGTTCTTGTACAGGATAAGGAGTTGTCTATAGAGAAAGAGTATAGAGATTTTTGGATTTATAGGGAAAAGTTTATAAGAACCATTTATAGAGAAATTGACCTTGTGGATAAACGTTATAGAACATGCCACGGTATGCAAGTTTTGAATGCAAAAGTATTAAATTCTTTAAAAGAAGATTTTATGTTGTGTAAAAATTATACCTACGAAAAGTTAATCAGTATAGCTCCATATGAATTTACGTGGTATAACGCTTGGTTTCAAAAATGTGGTTTGGTAGAAGAAAAGCAGGTAGAGCCTTTTTTTTATACATTTCATTATAAAAATCAACTTGAATTTTATAAGCAAAAATTGTTAACAGAAGATGATATCGCGAAAGCTTATATAGGGGTTGTATATAATTCAAACATGTACGTCTTTTAAATGAGAAAGCATAGTTATTACCTTCGTTGGTTCATTACATCAATAAGAATTAAAGAGGATATGAGGTGAAAAGACTAGAATTTAGATTGCCATTACTAGAAGAAGTAAAAATAGAGGTTTGGGATGATCAGTTAGCTGATTTTGCTCAAAGACAATTGAAGAATTATTTAATAAATATTAGTTCGTTTAACTTAGAAGAGAAGATTTGTGTTACTATAATATGTAATAATTCAAATCTGTTAACTATAGCAAATTCTTTTTTGAATACAGACAAGATTTTTTCAAAACAATTCAGGGTTAAAAATCATAGAATGCATTTATTTAATTCAGAAATTTTTTTAGAAGATAAGTTTTTCTATAAAAGTACTAAAAATGTAGTCGCTAAATTTTATGCTGATTATCCTATTTTTTCAATGTACTCTTTAGTGGGTAACTTTTTTCTTGTTCATGGCAGCTTTGTTAAAATAGGGAATAAAAATATTTTGATTACAGGATTAGAGGGGGTCGGTAAAAGTTCTTTATCTAATGAACTTCAGAAAAATGGCTGTGAGGTACTGGCTGATAACTTTGTTCTTTTTAACGGGAAAGAAGTTTGCCCGTTAAATATGGCGATGCGATTGGATCTTTGTCAACCAACAGGGAAATTAAGAGTTTTATATGAAGACAACAATCTTAAAGAGATTTTACCGGAATTGGTTGTGCATCAAATAATTAAACCAGATGAGATTTTGATTTTAACAATTTCTGACATTTTTGAGTTTAGAGAAGTTAAGTTAGATGTTATGTCTCTTATATTATTTTTAAATAACGCATGTGAGATAGGAGCAGCAAATAATTTTATATCTCCTTTTTTAATAAAAGATAATGAGGGGGGTGGGGTGGGGGTGAAGGAGGCACTTTGTCTACTTTAAAGATACCAATTTTCTTAGTTAGTATTCCTATGGGGCAGATATGTAAAGGTGCGGAGGCCTTATTAAATGGGCGTTAAATATTTTGTTGATGAAAATTTAATTCCAAAAGATGGTTCAAGAGAAATAATATCAAAGTTCAATAAGGAAGTTGATTTTGATCATAACGAAATTTTCATTTATCCGGATGTTCACTACAAAAGAGGGGCTCGTGTTGTTAATGGAATGCTTATATCAAGTGATAAGCATGTTTTTCCGGCGTGTTTAGGAGTGGATAATTGTGGGTTTACGTTTGGTAAAATCAATAACACAAATGAGTTGGAGGTACAAACAAGTTTTGAAAATTATTCAAAATTGCTTAAAGATTATGTTGCATTTGAAAACTATTCTGAAGAATATATGTATGATTTATTTACAAAATATTTAGAAATAGACTTTATTAAAAATTCATCCTTATATAATTTTTTAAATATAAAAACCATAGATAAAGCAATTAAATTAGCAAAGAATACTTTGTCGGATAAAATTATGGCATTAGCAAGACAATCTTTAGGTTCTCTTGGCGGAGGGAATCATTTTTTTGAGATTCATGGAATCATAGAGATTTTTGAAGATAATATAGTATTTAATAAAGGGGATTATATTTTTATTCTTCATTCAGACTCAGTGGGAGTTGGTGATCATATTAACTTGTTATATTCAAATCTTAGTGAGTGGTTCTTTCTAAAAGGATATGAAGGATTTAAAAAGCGTTTTAGCTTTAGATTTTATCAGATTTTATGCTTTGCTTTACGCGGGCTGGTTTCGTTTGAGACATTTAAGTTGTTGTATTCTCAAACGGATTATAGAACAATAAAAGCTTATTCTAGAATTGGCAAAAGTCTTATCTTTGCGCACAATTTGGCTTCGCTTTTTGGAGAGATGAATAGAGATTTAATTATTAAGAACTGGGCTAAAACACAAAATCTAGATGTTAAAATTATATCTTCATTTAGTCATGATGGTATACGGATTGAAAATATTAACAGAATAGTTCATAGAAACGGGGTTCAATTTTTAGGAGATGCTAAGTATTTTGTATTGCCAAGTGCTATGGGCGGATTCTCTTATATTATGGAAAATAGTTTTAATAAAAGTGCGTTTTATAGCTCAAATCATGGTGTGGGAAGAACTCAGGATAAACATATTGCTCGTGAAAATTATAATGAGAAAGATACTTGCATGGATCTTGAAGAGGGTAGGGTTAAATTGTATAGAGTTGGGGCAGGTAGTATGGCTGAGCAAAATAAAAAAGCATTTAAAGATACTCAAAGCATAATAGATAGTATGAATAAATATAAGCTAGGTAAGAAAATAGCTAGGACAAAGCCAATAGCAATTATAAAAGGATGATTTTTGTTACCCTCAAATAATATAAAGCACCCTGCTTAAAAGCAAATTTTATTTCTCCAAAAGTACAAATATTGTTATATCTTACCGCAGGAGCAATTATTTGGCAAGATTCCCCTGCCTTGACCGGCAAAGTGGAGTTTATGATGAAAATAATTAAAAAAATCTTTAGGTATAAGCAAGCTAAAGAAACAAAGACTCTTTATCCAAAAAAGTTTAACGTAAATCCCCAAGATAAATTTTTAATACTTTCGCCCCATCCAGATGATGAATGTATTGGTTGTGGTGGATTTTTGTTAAGTTATGGTTTTCAATGCGATGTTGTTTTGCTTACTAATGGGTGTTATGGCGACGCTTCTATTACACCTGAAAAAAATGTGCAAATTAGGTATAGAGAGTTTGATTTGGCTATGAAGAAAGTTAATGTGGCCAAGATCTACAAGATGGATATAGAAGATACCAAATTGATTGATAACTTTAAAAGATTTAAATTTATTATGAAAACAATAATGTATAATTGCAAGTATGATTATGTCTTCATGCCAAGTCCGAAAGATGCTCATCCTGACCATAAAGCTGTGAGTTTTCTTTTTGACAAGTTAAAATTGAGGAATTGTAAAAAAGTATACTATGAAGTATGGTCTACGCTGTACCAGCCATCACATTTCATTGATATTTCCAAGTTGCGAAAAAACAAGAGAGAACTTATAAATATTTATGAATCCCAAACAAAGCATATAGATTATGCCTCAAGAATTTTAGGACTAAACTATTTTAGAGGCATGACTCATAACATATCTTATGAGGAAGACTATGAGTTTGCATAGTACTTGATATTTCTATTTAGGTCTACAAAAAACTTTTTATGACCTGACTTGACCGTTTTAAGGAAAAAAAGGGGGTTTGGGGGAACCATAATACTCAAGGCAGGGGAATACCAAAAAATATATTGTTAAAAATTTATGGGAACCTATTTCTCTAAAGTAACAACAGCTATTTCGCTTGTATTAAAAAATCTCATTGGTGGTCCCCAAAGTCTAGTACCTGAAGTTATGTACATAGTGGACCCTTTATTAAAATATAACCCATAATAATACTTCATAAAATATTTTCTAATTATTGTTGCAGGTGGAACTTGTCCAGCATGAGTATGCCCTGAAAGCTGCACTATGGTAATACCCATATTAGAAGAATAGTCAAAAGATTCTGGTCTATGACTTAAAAACAGTACAGGGTAATTTTTATTTATGTTAGATAAAGCTTTAGCAATATTTTTAGAATTTTTATAATCTATATCATTAATACCTGATACATTTATAATGTTGCCCATCAAAATACTTTCATTTTCTAAAACTTTAATATTAAGTTTGGCAAACATATCTAGATAAGATTGCAATCCTGTATAATATTCATGGTTTCCTGTTACGGCAAATATCCCATATTTAGCTTTCAATTTTTGAAAACCAAAATTAAGATATCTATCATTCTTATTAATGTCTGTATCTATAACATCGCCAGCAATAATTATTATGTCAGGATTTAGATTGTTAACCTTATCAAAAATTTTGTTTATAATTATGTGGGATGTATATTTATCAATATGAATATCTGAAACTAAAGCTATTTTTAAAGAATCTACAGATAAGGCCGGTACTTTTATGTTTATATCTTTCACATTTAACACAAAAATGAAATCTACCAAAGATATAATACAAGCTATAATACTTAAAAATGATGTGGCCAGTGTAGAATAATATCTAAATTTTTTAATTTTAAATATGAGGTTTAAAAGATTTATAATATCGTTAGCAATAAAAAAAGTAACCATTACCTGCCCTACACCCATACACATAAAACCAAACGATGCAATATAACAAACAAAGGGAATGGTATGCCTAATATTAATAAAAGATAAAACACTTAAAAAAGCAATAAATCCAAATAAACTGTACAAATATTTTTTATACGGAGGTTTTATATTTAATCCAAAATTTATACGCCAAGCAATATAAATAAAACTTAAACAGTATATTATAATCACTATAACAAAAAACATTAACACTCCTTAAGACGCGCTATAAGAGACTGCCTTGCCTCAAGCAGGAATTTTGTAGCTGTATCAGAAAGATAGTCCGGATAAGACCATGGAAGTTTTGTGTATCCATTTTTTTTATATATGGTTGTAACTTCTCCATAAATACCACTATCTAAATAAATCCTATGACTATAATCTTTTGTTGTTGCAAGGATAACATTTGCTGGAGTAATATATCCAGGGTCTATATTTATTTGTCTTTTAGAATTTATTGCAAATGACTCTTCTAGGGAGTTTGTAAAAACTTTTATACCAGCAAGTTGTGACGACAAAATCAGCTTTTCAAAAGAAACCCATAAACGTTTTAAATTTTCTCCCATTTCTGGATTATAATAGTTTGAAAAATCAAAAAGCATAATATCACTAATAAAATCTATCTTGCCAAATTTGTTTTCTAAAACAGAAAATGCATCTTGTTTTACTTTTTCGTTTGAAAAAATTATTCCACAAAACAGTTTTACTTTTTTTGGGGATCCAATAATTCCCACAGAGGCCTCTTTATCGGCATATTTAGTTTATAAGTTTACTATAAAACATTAAAATTGTAAAATACAATTTGTATAAATTATTGCAATCAAAGGTATTATTGTGAAAAAATATTTTTTTATTGTTAGTGTGTTATTTTTTTTTATTTTTTGGGATGTTATATCTTACGCAAACTTTGTTGAAAATATAGACTATTCTGTAGACTTCCAAGAGAAAACCCCGAACATGGCAGCAATTTTACATATAAATTTTATAAGCGTTTTCCCAGATGCTTATCAAGCCGAAGAAATAGTAAAGCAACAACTAAAAAAATATGGAGTTTTAATTATACAAAGCGGTCATCTTATCTCTACTGTAAAAAAAGAAAAGCGTTACAAAAACATTATTGGTTCTGCTTGGTATATAAATGAATTAGACCCTGCTAACCCAACTAAAATTAAATTTCAAAAGGACCTTGGTGCATACGTCTGGATTGGAAAAACAAAAACAATTGTCACTTTTTCAAAATATATGATTTTCTTAAAGAAAAATCTAAATAAACACACTAAATAAAAACTCACTCATCTTTCATAGAGCAAAACTCTCCACACATCGTGCACACATCTTCTTGACGTGGTGGCAACTTTGCTCTTTCTTTTGTAAATTTTTCTGGATCTAAACAAAACTCTTTTTGTTTCTCCCAGTTTCTTGCTTTACGCCACTTAGACATCTCATTATCACGTTCTTTTGCACCTTTAACACCTTTAACAATATCTGCAGCGTGTCCTGCTATTTTTGCAGAAATTACACCTTCATGGACATCTTCAATATTTGGCAACCTCAAATGTTCAGCAGGGGTGACATAACAAATAAAATCAACTCCGGAAGAGGCAGCTAACGCTCCACCTATTGCTGATGTTATGTGGTCGTATCCCGGGGCTATATCTGTAACTAAAGGACCCAAAAAATATAATGGGGCATTATGCCCCATTCTTTTTGCAAGCATAACATTTGTTTCTATCTGGTTTAAAGGCACATGCCCTGGCCCTTCTATCATAGATTGAACCCCCTCTTGTCTTGCCTTTAAAACAAGTTCTCCTAAAACTGAAAGTTCTGCAATTTGAGGGCCATCTGAAGCGTCTTGTATACACCCTGGTCTAAACCCATCTCCTAAACTTAAAGTAATATCGTACTTTTTGGCAATTGCCAAAAGTCTATCGTATTGCTCGTACAAAGGGTTTTCCTTCCCTGTTGCGTTAATACACTTAACTATGAAAGAGCCTCCTCTACTTACAACACCAGCTAAACGCCCTTGTCTATTTAATATTTCTACAGTAGATTTGTTAATACCACAATGAACCGTAATAAAATCTACTCCTTGTTCTGCTTGCTCTTCTATAACATCAAATAAAAGATCTCCATCCAGCTGAGATATTTTTTTACCTTTTGCAACTGTTCTACAAGCTGCTTCATAAATAGGAACTGTTCCCACTTGAACAGGGGAAGCTGCAAGAATTTCTTTTCTTATTTGTGTTAAATTTCCCCCAGTGGATAAGTCCATCACCGCATCTGCTCCAGCTTTAACTGCAATATCAAGCTTTGTAAGTTCTTCTGTGATATTTATATGTTCTGGTGAAGTCCCAATATTGGCGTTAACTTTAGTTTTTAATCCTGCACCGATGCCGACAATTTTTTTTACGTTTCTATTTATATTTTTAGGTATAACTATAGTCCCTGCTGCAACACCTTCCCTAATAAATTCTTCACTTAAACTTTCTATTTGAGCAACTTTCTTTATTAAATCACTTTCTTTCTTTCCCCGAACAAGTTCAATTAACGTCATTTTATTTCCTTTTAGTATTATCTTGCCATAAAAAATTTTTATATTTTAAATAAACTGCTTTTTCTATGGTATAAGCTTCATATCTTTGTTTTTTAAATTCTGGCGAAAATTCAGGATAAAAAATTTTGGAATATTCTTCTAAAACTCTTAAAGATTCTTGCGCTCTTTTAAAGTTAGCAATAATTATAGACCGGAAATCTTTTTTTGAGGTTTCTGGCATTTGTCTGCCTAAATCATCAAAAGAGTTTCTTTTTTCTATAATACAGCTATAGATGTTTCTTAAAATTTTATCTGTATTGTGACGGACATCACGAATTTTTTTATAGAGTTTCCCATCATTTAAAACAAATCTTAAACTATCTTCTACAACTCTCAGCCCTTCGCGACAACGGTTTAAATTAGCATCGATAATTCTTAATACAGATTCTGAATAGGAATTATTAATAGAACAAAGATTTATTTTTTTATTGTTGATTTTATTATCAAGGTTATTTTTACGTCTTTTTAGGTCCATATCTATCTACTATTGTTTCAAATTTAAAAGTGGGCCAGTATATTGTATTAAACTACAGTTATGTTAATATAATTTAAACACATTTTCTAAACAGTTTTATAAAGTTACTCTTTTCTTTCACTAACTTTTATTTTTTGAATATAGTTTTCCAAATTTACACTTTACATCTTTTCCATTAAACGCAATACCAAGTAAAACTACCTTTTTGCTTGAATACGCTTCATAATATTTCTTGTCTTCAATCTGTTTTAATGCCTCTTCTAACATCTTTATAATAGTTTTTTTAACGCTATATTTTATTTCACAGACTACCACAAAATCTTTCCCTTTCCACACTGCGTCTATTCTTCCTTTGTTCGTTAGGATTTCTCCTTTAAAATCAAAGCCTAAAGCATTCATTGCCAGTAAAAACAATGAATGCCAATATGCTTCTTTTACTATATGCAACGGATATGGAATATTTACAAAAAGTTTTCCTATACTTTCTGACAACCCTTCCCCATCTAAATCTTGTAACTGTTGATGCGCTGTTGTTTGTAGGCCTTTTAATTCCTTTAACGGATAGTTACTATACGCATTTAGAAGATATCTAACCAACGAATCTTTTACTTCAAAATTTGCAACATTAAGAGTATATTCTGGTACTCCTAAATATATCTTCCTTTCTTTTATCGTCAAATAGCCTGTTTGAAATAAAAGATCAATCGTGTCTATATCCCCACCATCATAACTATTTGAAGCTATATCATCTACTACTATAGGTTCAAATATTCCAGTCAGTTGATTGTTTTTCTTTAGAAGTTCTATTAAAAAGGTAGGTGTTCCCGTACGAAACCAATAATTTTCAAATATATTTTTATCAAAGAGCATAAGCGTTGAAAACGGATTATAAACTGACATTTCTCCATCCCAAGAATATCCGTTATACCACTCTTTTATTAAAGCAATAATCTTTTCATATTTTAAATCTAATTTTTTGGACAATAATAAAATATAGTCTTTAAAATTCATTTCTAGTTCTTTTTGAGTATATCCACAAATAGCAGAATATCTCTCATCTACAGTAATATCATTGAGATTATTTAATCCTGAAAAAATAGAAACTCCTGTCATAAAAACAAACTTTAAATGGGTATCGTTGCCTTTTATAACTTGGTAGAAGTTATGAAGAATTCTTTTTACTTTATCATATACTTGTTTATCTATAATATTATCTATTATCGGTTTATCATATTCGTCTATCAATACCACTATCTGTTGACCTGTACTTTCATGCAACTTCTCTATTAGTTCTGCAAACTTAGCATTTATAAGTCGTGTCTCTGTTTTATCTAGTGTAATATTTTCTCTTATGGCTGTGTCATCTAAAAACTTCTCAAGAGAATCTTTTAATTGTTCGACTGTTTCATATTCAATCTCGGAAAAGTCTAAATGAATAACGGGATATTTTTTAGACCAGACCCATTTGTCATATATATATATAACCCTTCAAATAATTGTTTACTTCCCTTGAACAACTCTTTGAAAGTACTTATAAGTAAAGATTTGCCAAATCTACGAGGACGTGATAAAAAGAAAAACTTGCCTGCTTCTGTTACCATTTTGTATATATGCTCTGTCTTGTCTACGTATATACCATTTCTTTTTCTTAAATCTTCTAGTGTTTGCAAACCTATCGGTAACTTTTTCATCTTTCCCTTCTTCTTTTTAATTCAAAGCTCTATTATTTAAATTAAACTACAACTATATCAACATCTTTCAAATATATTCTAGGTAGTATCTTTAAAAAGCTCCGTTCAATAAAAAAATATAATATTAATTATTCTTTTTATCTGCCCTTCTTCATTTAATGCTTCATATATTCTCTTTTGGTTTAAGATATGAAACATTTTACTATAATATTATTTTAAACGGCTCGCCCGCTGTATCTATCTACTATTAGATTTATTAAATTTGTAGTTGATTTCCCTTTTATAAATGGGAATCTGTACACTTTATGCACATACTCTCTGCCAACAATTTCTGAAAGCTTATAATCGCCACCTTTAACTAGAATGTCTGGACGAAGTTCTTTTAAAATTTTTGATGGTGTTTGTTCCCCAAAAACAACAACATAATCTACAGGCTTTAAAGAAAGTATAAGTTTGGCTCTATCTTTTTGGGAAACTAATGGTCTTTTAGGCCCTTTAAGACAACTCAAAGATTTGTCTGAATTTATTGCAACTATTAAAATATCGCCTAAGCTTTTTGCTTTATTAAAAAGACTAATATGACCTAAATGCAATAGGTCAAAACATCCATTTGTAAAAACTACTTTTTTACCCTCTTTTTGAAGATTTAAAACTTCTTGCTTCATTTCTTTTATGGTTAATACTCTTTTGATATCTTTTAGATTTTTCATAATTTTTATAAATAAAACCTTATACTTACGTTTGGAATATCGTCTACATCGCTTGCAAATCGAGTAAAACTATTTCCTAAAGTTAATCTAAGGCCGCATTCTGATGATAAAGATAAGTTATCTAAAACAAACCATTCTAAGCCAAGTCCTGCAATTAAGGTTACGTCTTGTTGAGAAGACTTACCTGAATGTAGTCCTACTGTAGACGATGTGTAAATCTTCAACTTTTTATACGATTTAATTATTCTTAACGCTTTTATACCAACAGCATAAGCATTACCAAACCTACCGCTATAATTACCTGAAACTGTCCTAAAACTTAAAAACCCTTCAAGGCCAATTATGTCTGTTAAATAATATCTTGCTGCTACTGCAGTGCTTCCTATCCATGTAGTATTTGTACCTAAGGCAATTCTACCTTTAAAACTATCATTCATTGTCCCTTGAGAGAAAGCAGAAATAGTAACCATAAATGTAAATGCTATAGCTAAAGCAAATTTTTTCATAAACAGATCCTTCTATAATTCTATTTTATTTCGTTAATTCTTTTTTGAGCTTTTTCTGCTTCTGGAGTTGCGGGAAAATTAACTAAAATCTCATTAAACGTTTTTAGCGCTTCATCTTTAGAACCTGAAAGAAGGTAATATTCCGCTAAATTTAGGTAAATATCTTTTATTAAAAAATGATCTGAGTATTTATTAACAAAGTCTTTTGAAGCATTTATAGCATTAAAATAATCTCGTTTCGTATCAAAAACATAAATTATTCTTACCTGAGCTAAAGGTTTTATTTTTTCAGGTTTTCCATCTTTTACAGTATCATTTAACAAATTTAGAGCTTCTTCATACACACCTAATTGGGTAGAAATGTCTGCCTTTAAAAGTCTTGCTTGGTATGCTGCAGGCATTTTAGGGTATTTAGATATCATCTCATCTAACAATTCTATACCTTGCTTTTGATTACCTTGAGCAAAAGAAGTATAAACCAAAGCTAGTTTTGTAGAAGCCATATTACTTTGATGGCATTTAAAATATACAATAAAAATAATGGTAATTATTACCGCTAACATAGTACTTATAGCTGTAAAAAATTTAATTCTTTTATCTTCTTTTTGTTTTCTTAGTATTTTTGAGATTATTTCTTTTAAGTTAACCTTCATTTTGAATAACCCTCTCTATTTAATATTTATTTCTATTGATAGACTTTATTATGGTAGAATTCTGTGCAGATAGTATAGTTATATCTGTAAAATTATAACAAAGCATTTCTTTAGAGTCAATTAAATAAACTTTTGACAAACTATTTTGATTATTAAATATAAAACTGATTATCTGCAGGGACGAACGCAGACTTAATCAATTCAATTTTATCATCATATAATGCTACTACGTCAAAACGGAAGTTCGTTTTAATGTTATTTTTCTTTATATACACAATAGCAGATTTAATAATTTTTTGTTGCTTGGTGAACTTTACTGCTTCTTGAGGAGTGCCACTGCATAGCGATTTTCTATATTTTACTTCTATAAAAACCAGCGTATCTTTATCTTTTGCGATTATGTCTATTTCGCCAAACTTAGTAGTAAAATTTGTTACTAATATTTTATACTTAAGATTTTTTATGTACTTTACTGCTTCTTTTTCTTTATCAAAACCCAAATCTCTTGTAGTTTTTGTTTTAAAAAACACAAAATAATCCCATAATATTTTTAGAACCTTTTAGTTGTGCATATTGCATATTGGAGCAAAAGACATTCTGTGTATTGGGCAAACACCATGTTGATTTATAGCTTCAATATGCTTCTTAGTACCATATCCTTTATGTTTATCAAAACCATATAAAGGATATTTTTTTGCATATTCGCCCATTAAATTATCTCTTGTAACTTTTGCAAGTATTGAAGCTGCCGCAATAGCAGCACTTTTTGCATCTCCACCAACAATTGTCTCTTGAGCAATATCTAAATCTTTTATTTTACAGTTGCCATCTATTAAACAAATATCCGGTTTTATTTCTAATTGCAAAACACTATTTTTCATAGCAAGAAGCGTAGCTTGTAAAATATTTATTTTATCTATTATATAATTGTCTACAATAGAAACAGTATAAAATAAAGCTTTTTCTTTTATTATCTTGAAAAGAAGGTCTCTTTTTTTAGGGGATAGTTGCTTTGAATCGTTTAAATCGTCAATTAGACAGTTTTTAGGAAGGATTACGGTTGAAGCTACTACAGGCCCAGCTAAAGGACCTCGCCCTGCCTCATCAATACCAGCTACGAACTTGAGTCCTTTACAGTAAAAAAATTTATCAAAAGCAAATAAATCCATCTATTTTTTAGTTACTTTGCAGAAGGTACTTGAGCTGACTTAACTTTATTAACAACAGCAACTCTTCTTGCAGAATCTTCAGAAATTCTTGCAGCTTTACCTGAAAGGTTTCTCAGATAATAAAGTTTTGCTCTACGCACTTTTCCGTGCCTTACAACTTCAATTTTTTCAATACGAGGGGAATTAATAGGGAAAATTACTTCTACTCCTACGCCAAAAGAAACTTTTCTTAACGTAAAAGTTTCTGAAAGGCCACTGCCTTTTATACGGATTACTATACCTTCAATAACTTGAATTCTTTCGTTTGAACCTTCAATAACTTTAAAATATACTTTCAGCTGATCGCCAGCTCTAAAAGACACACCTAAATCTTTTTTTTGTGAGGATTGAACATATTCTAACAATGACATTTGCTGCTCCTATTTAAATTTTCTAAAATTAGCTTTTTTAATAAATCCGGTCGCCGTTTTTTTGTACGTTCATATGATTCGTTTTTCCGCCATTGATCAATTTTTTTATGATCTCCAGACAATAAAACATCAGGCACTTTACGTCCTTTAAATATAGCTGGTCTTGTATAATGTGGATAATCTAAAAACCCGTTGTAAAAAGAATCGTTTTTTACTGAAGACTCTTCTTTTATAACTCCAGGAAGCATTCTTGCGACACTATCTACTACAACCATGGTTGAGACTTCGCCACCAGTAAGTACGTAGTCACCTATAGATATTTCTTCATCAACATAGTCAATAATACGTTCATCTATACCTTCATAGTGTCCACAAACAAAAACTAAATGTTTAAACTTTGAAAATTCTTTTACAATTTCATTATTTAAAGTCTTGCCTTGAGGTGACATATAAATTACATACGGTTTAGCATAAAAATTTTTGTAGAGGTTGTTCTTTTTTTTCACCCCGACACTCTTTATAGCATCATATAAAGGTTCTGGCTTTAAAACCATACCTACACCACCGCCAAACGGTTTATCATCAACCTTTTTATGTTTATCTTTAGAAAAAGATCTTATATCTGTTAGCCTTACTTCTAAAACACCTTTTCTTACTGCTTTCCCTATCAAACTTTCTAAAAAAAACCCCTGAAATATTTTCGGAAATATTGTAAGAATATCAATCTTCATAAACAAAATAACCGTTATACTCAAAAGTATCATCAGCCGATTTTACTTGGCCATAAATATCATCATACTCTTTGGGTAAAACAACAAAAATTTTCTTCCTTGCAATGTTAACTTCTTTTATTACATTTTTTAATGCAGGAATTAAAACTTCTTCATTATAATATTTAACAACCCAAATATCATTACTACCCGTAGATATAACATCAGAAAGAATCCCTAATCTGTAGCCATTTTGATTAAAAACCTCAAAGCCCAAGATATCAGAGACCTTCCACTTTAAATCATTTTTTTTCAAATCCATTATTTTACTCTACTACTTCAACAGTTGCTCTCTTATCAAGCTTTGCAGAAGCTGAATTTACAATAACTCTTATTGCTTTAATAATTCTTCCCTCTTTCCCAATAATTTTTCCTCTGTCTCCAGCTGCAACTTTAAGTTCTAGAACAGTAGCTTTTTCTCCAGCAACTTCTTTGACTTCAACTTGATTTGAATCATCAACTAAAGCTTTCGCAATTAGAAGTACCAAATCCTTCATAAATCCCCCCTGTTTTAAAACAAGAACTTTAACACTGCTTGACGACTACTATATTGTTTGATTCTTTTTTATCAATGCGACAACAGTTTCAGAAGCTTTTGCTCCTATATTCAGCCAGTAATTGATTCTTTCCATATTAACATTGCATTTATTATCTTGAGCTATTGGATCATACTGCCCTAAAATCTCAATAGGTTGTCCATCTCTTTTTGCCCTTTGGTCAATAGCTACAATTTTATAATAAGGTCTTTTTGGTTTTCCACTTCTTTGCAAACGTAAACGTACTGCCATCTCTGTACCTCCGTAGTACTAACTCGCAACTCTAAATATCAAGTCTAGAGTTGAAGCATTAAAAAGAAATATATAATAAATACTTTTTTATTTGTCAAGTTGTTGTTGACTAATAAACTAAAGCGGAGGGGGAGAGATTCGAACTCTCGGTACGGACTTTCATCCGTACACCGGTTTAGCAAACCAGCGCACTAGACCAACTATGCGACCCCTCCATCCCGCATATTTGGATTATACTAAAAATATTTATACGTTGCAAAGAATTTATAATTATTTGTAAAATATGCTATCGTTTATTAAAAAGAGGGTAATGATGAGGCTAATTGATGGCAAAAAGATATCAAATGAAAAAAAAATAGAAATTAAAAATAAAATTAAAAAAATTAAACAACAAACTGGGAAAGTTCCAGGATTAGCAACAATTTTAGTTGGGGCAAACCCAGCAAGCCAAGTATATATTAAATCTAAGATTAAAGCATGTGAAGATGTAGGTATTAAATCTTTTCATCACAGTTTAAATGAAGATACAGCTGTGGAAAATATTATCGCATTAATAAAAAATTTAAACACCAATCAGGAGGTTGATGGTATTTTATTACAATTTCCTCTCCCAAATAATCAAGATGCGCAAGAGTGTATTAATAGTATAAATCCATTAAAAGACGTAGATGGACTACACCCTTTTAATGTAGGGTTGTTAAGCATTTCAAAAAGTTGGGACGAAATTATAGAAAGAAATATTTTAGTTTCTTGTACGCCACTTGGAATTATACATATGTTACAAATGTCTAACATAAATATAGTAGGTAAAACTGCCGTTGTTATTGGGAGATCTAGCCTTGTTGGCAAACCTCTTTCTATGATGTTGCTAGCAAATAATGCAACTGTAATAATGGCTCATTCAAAAACTAACAATTTAAAAAATTTATGTAAAAATGCAGATACCATAGTTGCAGCTATTGGGAAACCAAAATTTATAAACAAAGATTTTATAAAAGATAATACAGTAATTGTTGATGTTGGGATTAATAGAACCTCTGAAGGTTTGTGCGGTGATGTAGATTTTGACTCCGTTAAAGATATGAATATAGATATAACGCCTGTGCCAGGTGGCGTTGGGCCCATGACAATAACAATGCTTTTAGAAAATACATTAAAAGCATTCAATAATAAAAGATAATTTTAATTATTAGTTATTTTGGAGATATAATGAATTTTAATTTCATAGTAACTTTTTTTTTGCCATTTTTTGCAGGGCTTATGTATTTTTTTATGGCACTACAAGTAAATCGCACAAGCAAATTTCGTTCTATAATGTTTGGAGAAATCGGATTTAGAAAACTTGAAACTGCCTTTATATTATTTGGCATTTACTTTATTACGCGACCTCTGCAAAATATTTTAGGGTCTCACCCTTGGTCTTTAATAGTTAATTGTACAAGACAGTTTTTTTTAATGGCAGTCATTTCGCCATCTATTCTTGTAGCTATTTTTCATTGGGTGCCAACACCAAGTGGAGCACCACATTCAAGTAAATTTGCAGCTTATACAATAGGCGTATTAATGGGGACTATATTTTCTCTTATAAATAGCATTGCCGTAACAGAGTCGAAAATTATATCCGTATGGGGCAATATTACTATTTATGATTCTATATGGTTTCATTCTGTATCTTCAATACAGCTTGTTTTAATACATTTAATTTGCCAGCTTGTTTCTCCTGTGGGGTTTTTACTTCTTGCTGCAGCTTATGTAAGGCATAGACGACATGATTATAAGCTTACAGATGTTTATAATCTGATACCTACAAAATGGAGATATCTTGAAGCAAGTCTTATTATATTTGGATTTGCTTTTATTATAGCTGGAGTCGCAGCTATTGCAGGAACTTACTATACCTATCTTTGGACTATTTATTTTGTTGGTGCCATTATTTCTGGAATTTTTGTAATGAGAAGTATTAATCTTCCTCCTAGACAAGCGCCCAACGACTTGAAATAAATTTTTATTTTTACTATATATTATCTGTCTATTTTAGCTAAAGCGTTTTGTGCTTTAGGCGAAAAACAAGGGAATCTTTTCCCAAAAAGGAGCCGAATATGGCTTGTGGATGCGGGTGCAAAACAAAAAAGTCAGCCGCTAAAAAAAAGGTTGTAAAGAAAGTAGCATCTAAAACTAAAACGACAAAAAAGAAAACGACTACGAAAAAAAAGTAAAATAAAGAGTAAAATAAAAAAACCATCTATATAATTAGATGGTTTTTTTATTTTACTCAAAACTGTATTTTTTTAACTAACATCCTCTTGGATTGACCGGTAATAGAGTTTTATCTTAAAAACATCTTTGTGATTATAACGGAAGAGCTTACTTTTACTACAATGTCAGCTTTGTCAGGTTTTAACTCAATATCTGTATCAAATCTTCATATTATTGTAAATTCAAAATCACCATTGACCCGTATCAATTTTTTGTAAGATAAACAAGCTTGCCTTTGGTGACAATTTTTTCAATTTCTGTAAATTTATTTTTCAAGTCAGAATACTTTTTTGGTTTAATAACATCAAAATTTGTATATTTACGTAAAACTTCTGGAACCATCACAGATCCATCTTCTTGTTGATAATATTCTAAAATAGCAGCAAACGTTCTCCCCACGGCAACCCCTGATCCGTTAAGAGTATGTAAAAATTCTTTTTTCTTGTCCTTATATTTTACTTTTATGTTCATTCTTCTTGCCTGAAAATCTTTAAAATTTGAACACGACGAAATTTCTCTATATATTGAATCTCCTGAAAGCCATACTTCTAAGTCATAAGTCTTTGCTGAAGAAAACCCCATATCGCCAGTAGATAAGAGAACTACTCTATAGGGAAGTCCTAAAAGCTCTAAAACATGTCCTGCATCACAAACTAAGCTTTCTAGATGCATGTTTGAATTTTTAGCCTCTACAAATTTTACAAGCTCCACTTTATCAAACTGATGGTTTCTTATAAGTCCTTTTGTATCTTTGCCGTAAGTCCCAGATTCCCTTCTAAAACATGATGAATAAGAAACAAAGTTTTGAGGAAGCTTAGATTCATCGAGAATATCGTCTCTATAAATATTTGTAACAGGAACTTCTGCAGTCGGTATTAGATACAAATCGTCGCCCTCACATTTAAACGCATCCTCACCAAATTTAGGGAGCTGCCCTGTCCCTCTCATAGAAGCACTGTTTACAAGATAAGGGGTCATTATTTCTTGATAGCCTCTTTCTTTGTGAGTATCAAGAAAAAAAGAAACAATTGCTCTTTCTAAAGCACACCCTTCATTTTTAAATACTGAAAAGCGTGTCCCTGAAATTTTTGATGCTATCTCAAAATCTAAAATTCCAAGCTTTTCGCCAATTTCCCAATGATGTCTAGGTTTAAAAGAAAATTCTTTTGGGTTACCAATAAGCTTTATAACCTTGTTGTATTTTTCATCTTTCCCTATTGGGACGCTATCATCAGGAATATTTGGAAGATTAAGCAAAAAATCATCCATTTGGTTTTCTATCATTAACAATTGTTTTTCTTGTTGTTGTATTACATTTCTCAGTTCGTTTATTTCTGCAAGTATATCTTGAGATGCTTCTTTCCCATCTCTTTTGAGGTTACCTATTTGCTCAGATTCTTTATTCCTTTTAAGTCTTAAAGATTCTAGTTCGCTTATTACAGCTTTTCTTTCTATATCCCATTTTAAAAGTTGTTCTAAGTCAACATTTTTGTTTCTAGAAAGCATTGCTTGTTTTACAAATTCAACATTTTCTCTAATAAATTTCATGTCTAACATTGTATCTCCCATTCAATTTGAATAGTGAAGTTCAACAGAATCTTTCCCTATATAAGCTTCAACATCATTTATAAATTTATCTGAACATTCTACAAGAAATCCTGTTTCAATAGAGAATTTCCCATGTAATAAATCTTCTAAATCTATAAAAACTCTAGATTTTCCTTTATAATTTTCAAGAGTCTTTTTTAATTGTTCATTTAAAATATCGTCATATCGTGTAGTCGAAAATTTTATGTGTACTTCCCCACTATTAGGAGGAAACTTCTTCTTTGCTTCTTCTAGAGTTATAATATCGTCCACTATAATTTCTGGTTGTCCTTGAGATCCCATAAGACCACCCTTTACTACAACAACATTATTAGGAACAAGATAACTACTAAACCGTTCAAAATTTTTTGGAAACATTATAGCATCTACGCTGCCATGCAAGTCTTCCATTTTAAATCTGGCATAAAGCTCTTTTCTTTTAGAAGTAAGTTTTTTTACAGAACTTATCATCCCTGCTACACGAACTATTTGCGCTGTTTTAAAATCAACATTTTCTTTAGGTTCAGGCAGTCTGTCTAATCTGAAGTTGGAATAAGCTATAAGTTCTCTTTTTAAAGGTGTAAGAGGATGCCCTGAAAAATAAAACCCTAAAACTTCTCTTTCAAAATCTAAAGCTTCAAAAATGTCTAAAGGTTTTGATTTTTGAAGAGAAGATACACTAATAGTTTCTGCACTGTCAAACAAAAACCCCTGTGGCGAATTCTTATCCTGTTTTATTTTTGAAGCTTTATCTACAGATGAATCTATACTAGCAATTAAGTCTGCTCTGATTTGTAGTCTTTCATTCCCAAAAGAATCAAAAGCTCCTGCTTTTGCAAGACTTTCAAGTGCTTTTTTATTTGTAGACTTTAAATCAATCTTTTGCAAAAAGTCATCCCAGTCTTTAAATTTTTGAAAAGATCCACTCATTATCCTTGCCTTCTCTATAGACTCAGTTAAGCCTTCGCCAACATTTTTAACAGCAAGAAGTCCAAATCTTATATTTTTATCTTCTATTTTAAATTCCCCGTCACAATATTGTACATCTGGAGGCAAAATTTTAATACCAGAAATCTCTGCATCATCTAAATACATCATAAGTTTGCTTTCTTCATTGTCTTTTATTGTAGAACGTCCTATTTCGCTGTTGAGTAATGCAGTTAAATATTCTAAAGGATAATTTGCTTTTAAATAAGCTGTCCTATAAGATACTATACCGTAAGCAGCAGCATGAGATTTATTAAAACCATACCCCGCAAAAGCTGCAATATTATTAAATATTTTTTCAGATATTTTTCTATCAATACCTTTTTGTTTGGCACCATTTATAAACTTTTCTCTTTGTTTTTCAATAACTTCAGGAATTTTTTTGCTCATTGCTTTACGTAAATTGTCTGCTTCTCCAGGAGTAAAACCTGCTAAAGCTACAGATATTTTCATTACTTGTTCTTGATATAAAATAACACCATAAGTACTTTTTAGTATAGGTTCTTGTAAAGGATGATCATAAGTAATTGCTGTTTTCCCATGTTTGCGATCTACAAAATCGTCTAACATACCTGACCCCATAGGTCCAGGCCGATATAAAGCAATTAAAGCTATAATGTCATCTATTGAACTTGGCTTAAGTTTTCTTATTAAATCACGCAAACCTCTACTTTCAAGCTGAAACACGCCCATTGTCTTTGCTTCATCTAGTAGTTGAAAAGTCTTATTATCATCTAAAGGAATATCATTCAAATTAAAATCTGGATTGTTCTTATGTATGAATTTAATACTATCATCAATAATAGTAAGTGTTCTTAATCCTAAAAAGTCAACCTTTAACAGTCCTAGTTGCGGCAATACGACACCATCATACTGAGTTGTAATAATATCTTTTGATCCTTTTGCAAGCGGGGAATAATTTGTAATTTCTTCATTTGCTATAACCATGCCAGCAGCGTGTACACCTGTATGTCTTTTTAGCCCTTCAAGTTTTCGTGAAATAGATATAAGTCTTGCAATTTTTTCATCTGATTTAACAAGTTTAGCCAAATCTATTGAAGTTTCTAGAGCATCTTTAATACTTGTATTTTGAGGTATAAGTTTTGCAATATTGTTTGATTCAGTAGGAGTAAACCCTAAGACTCTTGCTACATCTTTTATAACAAGTCTAGCCTGCATTGATCCAAATGTTATAATTTGGGCACACTTATCTTCACCATATTTTTGGCGCACATATTTTACAACTTCGTCTCTGCCAGAATCTGCAAAATCTATATCTAAATCAGGCATTGAACGCCTGTCCGGGTTTAAAAATCTTTCAAACAGTAAATCATAGTTTAAAGGACAAATATCTGTTATGCCTAAAGTGTATGCAACCATAGATCCGGCTCCAGAACCTCTGCCAGGTCCTACAGAAATCCCATGATCTTTAGAATATTTTACAAAGTCTGAGACTATTAAAAAATACGAGGCAAAGCCCATTCTATTTATAACAGAAAGTTCTTGTTTTAATCTTTCTTTATGTTCTTGTTTTAAATCTGGATATCTTGTTTTAAGGCCTTGGGTACATAAAGTCTCAAGATAATCTGAATCAGATTTGTATTCTTTTGGAACAGGAAATTGTGGTAAAAGCAATTTGTCTGTGCCTATTTCAAGATTTGTTTTTTCTGCAATTACTAAAGTGTTTTTTATAGCTTCTGGCACATAAGAGAACGTTTTTATCATATCTTCTGCGCTACGATAGTAAAAAAGATCTGAGGTAAACCTCAACCTCTTAGGATCGTTCAATTCTTTATTTGTCCCTATACAAAGCAAAATATCTTGGATTTCAGCATCCTCTTTTCTTAGATAGTGGCAATCATTTGTAGCAACAAGTGGGATATTAGTTTTCTTTGATAAATCAAGAAAATCAGGCATTATTTTCTGTTGTTCTTCAAGACCATTGTCCATAATTTCTATATAAAAATTGTCTTTGCCAAAAATGTCTCGGTACTCCACAGCTATTTTTTTTGCTTTTTCAATATTAGCTCTTAATAAAGATTTTGCAATTTCGCCAGCAACACAACCCGAAAGAGCAATTATCCCTTTACTATATTTTTTTAAAACTTCCTTATCAATACGAGGTCTATAATAAAACCCTTCAGTAAACCCTATACTAACTAGTCGCATAAGATTTTGGTAGCCTTGAAAATCTTTAGCAATTAATGTCAAATGATTATAATTATCTCCATCCTCAGAGCTTCTGTCAATACTTTTATCAAAACGCGACTTTGGAGCAACATAAACTTCACAACCTATAATTGGTTTTATCCCGCTTTGCTTTGCCGCCCAATAAAATTCCATAGAGCCATACATATTGCCATGATCAGTAATTGCAAGTGCAGACATCTTATATTCATTAGCTGTGAGATTAAACAGCTCTCCAGGATTTCCTTTATCATCTGTAAGCCTACACGCCCCATCAAGCAAAGAATATTCAGTATGGTTATGTAAATGTATGAATTCTTTAGCCATAAAACACCTGTTACTTTAGGGTTTTTATTAGAGACCCTTAGATTTTACAACTTTAGTTAATTATATCATTCTCGGAAAGAAGTTTCTTCAATTTCCCTAATGGAACAACATCAATATTCTTGTTTATACTCCAACTTTTATCAGGCGGAGGAACAACAAAAGAATATTCTGGAGAGAGGCCATCATTGGCTTTTGGTAAAATCGGAGAATAAGAGCTTTACATTCAAGAACAAAGCCAACTTCATCCATTTTTAGACCTCTGTACTGAGATACAAACTCTTTCATTTGAGAGAATAATCTGTTACAAAATAGAACTAAAGAAGGTTAGCACAGGCATACTTTTAATAACTTTTTTACCAACCAAAAAATGTAAAGTTTTTCCCTTTTAGATATTTGTTCTAAGGCAAACTTAATATAATCTATGGTATTATCTGGCAAATTGTTTATATTAAACCAAGACAAATCATCACACTTATGATGTTCTACATTTACTATTTCACCTTGCCACTTACAACAATCAAAAAAGTAATCGATTCGTTCATCACCGTATCGATTACGATGCATAACTTGTACAACTTGTAAATCTTTATCAGTAATATCAATACCTGCTTCTTCTTTTGCTTCGTGAATCATCGCTTGTTTTGTTGTTTCTACACCATTGATCTTGCCAGCAACAAGACTATAATTTCCATCTTCATATCCAGTCTGAAATCTTCTTAACAATAAAATCTCATTATTTTTTCTAAGTAACAAATGTGATGCAACCGGCAAATGAAGCATTTAAAAATCCTTTTTTCAATTATTAAACTAAAATTAAACCTTTTCTCCATTATATTTAAGTATAACATATTTTAATACACTATCATTTTGATAAAATATTGACATGGGGAGATACATACATCAGTCTAAATTGAACAATGGAACAACGAAAGTCAGAATTATTAGTAAAGAAGGGAGAAAAGTTGTAAAAGTCAAACATATAGGAACAGCACATAATGAAGAAGAATTAAAAACATTAATGTTTTTAGCACAGGATAGTTTAGAAGATCCTAGACAGGGGAAATTTAAAATATTTGAACCAGGTAAGTATTTACAGACAAAAATAATGCACAAAAAGTCATACTCAAAACTTTTATTTTACACTTTAGGGAAAGTTTATGATAAATTAGAGCTTAGTAAGATATTAGACAAAACATTTCGCGAACTTGTGATAACACGAATAATAGAACCAACTTCAAAACTAGACAGTATAAGAGTACTAAAAGAGCTGGGATTAAAATCCCCTTCAAACACCACAATACATAGATGTTTAAAAAGAATAGTAACATTGAGTTACAGCAAAAAAGTGGCAGGTATATTTATTAAATATGCAAAATTAAATAAAGCAGCATTGTTATTATATGATGTAACAACTCTCTATTTTGAAATAGAAAAAGAAGACGAATATAGGAAAAGGGGGCTAAGTAAAGAAAGGAGACTAGAACCACAAATAATAGTTGGACTACTAGTTAATGAAAAAGGGTTTCCGCTTGCTATAAGTTCCTTTGAAGGCAATCAAGCAGAAACAAAAACAATAATACCTGTATTGAAAGAATTTAAGCGGAATTGCGGTATTAAAAATATAACTGTAGTATCTGATGCAGCAATGTTATCAGCAGAGAATTTAGATATACTAGAGGAAGACGGATTCAAATTTATAGTAGGGTCTAGACTAGCAAAAACACCATACGCAATAAAAGAATATCGAAAAGCAAAAGAGTCAGAAAAACTACCAGATGGACAAATATTTGATACTACTAAAGAATTTATAAATAAAATAACCAGAAAAATTGCTATTAGAAGAGTCATTTATCAATATAAGCAACAAAGGGCAAAGCTAGATTTATTAAACATACATAAGCAAATTAAAAAAGCACAAATGCAATTATCTGATAATTCTATGATAAAAAAATCACGATTTTTAAAAATAGTACGTTCGCATAAAGAAATAAATCAGAAATTAATAAAAGAAGCAAAACTAAAAGCAGGAATAAAAGGGTACGTAACAAATTTAGATCTAGACGAGGAGGAAATAATTAAAGCGTATCATAATCTTTTTCAAGTAGAAAAATCGTTTAGAATGGCAAAGTCAGATTTAAAAGCAAGACCTATATTTCATCAAACTAGACATTCAATAGAAGCACATTTAACTATATGTTTTACTGCACTTGCAATTTCAAGATATATTCAAGATAGAACTAATACCAGCATAAAAAAATTTGTGCAAAGATTAAAGCCATTAAGAACGGTAGTTATATCTATTGGGTCTAAAGAATATACTGCAGAGCCAGAAATTGACCAAGAAATACAAAGATTATTAGATCTGCTAAATTAATAATTCCATAATCCCTTGACCTTATATTTTAAATCAGTATAATTACAAAATGTTTAATATAATGAGTATTTTGTAATAATATTATAAAATTTGTATGTACACTTCTTCCTGACTTCAGCATTAATGTTTCCTAGCTCAATTCGCCCAAATCTTTTAAAACTAAAAAATCTGAAGTCATCTTAGATAACTCAATAAGGGTAGTTTCCCCTGACAGCACGCATATAAAATCACATTGAGCTTTTTTTGCAAGTTGTCCATCCGTATAAATCCTATCGCCAACCACAACAACTTTTTCAACACCATATCTATTGACTATGTGTTCAATTAAACTTTTATTTGGTTTACCAAAAACAATAGATGGCTTTTTATGTGATGTTAAATTAATAAGTTCTATAAAAGAACCTATATCTGGGACATTGCCATCTTCACTTGGGCATACAATATCCATATGTGTAGCATAATATTCAACTTGGGTTTTTTTATTAAGGAGTGCTGCTATTTTCTTAAGTTTATTGTAATTAATTTCTGTATCATAAGTTAATATAACAGCTTCATTATTACCTAAATCAAAATCTAAGTTAATATTCTCTAGTTCCGACTTTAAGAAATCGTATACTTTTTTATTTGCAACTAGATATACTGATTTAAATTTTTTTTCTTTAATTTTATTAATCAAAGAATAAAGAGGTGTTATAATATTTTTAATATTTGCTTTTATCCCAAATTTATTTAATTTTTCAACGTAATCTTTTGGTGTTTTAGAAGTATTATTTGTTATGTAATAAAAATCAAAATTATTTTGATTTTCTATAACAAACTTAATCGCATTATTTATTGGACTATCGCCAATAAATAACGTCCCATCTAAATCACACAGAAAAGCTTGTTTTTGTTTTATATCGACTTTTGTAAATACTTTATTAGCATATAACAAGTCATCAATGTTGTCAATTTCAGCCCATTTCCTATTGCTAATGTTGAACGGCAACACTTCTATGGATTTAAGTAAAATAGATATACCTTTTTCGGTCCACTGATTTAAATCTTTATTAATTTCAACAAAACCTTTCACAATTTCATACAACTTTTTTACAGCGCTATTTGAGTATTTATATAAGTCGATTGAAACGCCATAAAAACTTTCTGGCAAAATGTTCTTTGATATATCAATAATCCTATTATTTTTAACCACAACTTTCATTGAGTCTTCAAAATATTTACCTACATCAACGCCTATTGCATTATTATACTTACAATTAACAAAATCATTCATTAAATCTGATTCGTAAAGACAATCACCATTACTAATAAATAAAATATCAAAATTAAAGTTATATTTATCTAAAATAAAATTCAACGCTAAATACAATGAATACATATTATTTGTAGTTAAATAATCTTCATTTTTTACCAACTTAACTTTAGGATAATAAGTTTGTAAAAAGTTTTCTATGAGATTAGAATGATGCCCTATAATGTATATTATGTTTTGTAGAGAGGTAGGTATTTAATAGAAACTGATGAGGATATTGATTGTTATATGTGATTGTATATATAAAGAATGGTTTCTTTGTAAAATTAACTACACAGTGAAGTAAAATTTAATTATTAAATCTTTTATATGGAAAGGTTTTTGATAACTTCTTTGAGTTTATTAGGTACATCTAGTTCAAATTTTTTATTTAATAGGCTTATTTCTACATCAATAGCTTTTGGCAAAATTTCACATATGGTTAAAATTTCTTTTTTAAGCATTGCAAAAGAATATTCAATATTCTCGCATAACGTCTGCCAACTTTTTTTATTAATCCATCTTTTTCATAAGAAGAGTCTACCTTCATCGCCATTTTTTTGTTAGTGTAGGATATATTTCAGTAGACAAGATATCGTAGGCAGGGGCTAGTATTGGTTTGTTCTTCTTATATAGTAAAAAAAATTTTGCCATGCGTGTCGTTATTTCCAATCAAATAATTAAACATAACTATCTTAATAAAAGTTAGCTTATCTTTTGCAGGCATTTGTGTTATATCCAAAAGGTCAAAACATTGTTTAAATCCAGATCCTCCATCAGCTTGATATTTGTTAATACTTAACACTCTTAATGCTTGGCAAAAATCTTCTTGATGGATTCGTTTAGCCTTATTTTCACTTATTTTTCTATCATAGCATTCAATAAGTAAATATATTTTTAGCTGTTTTAATTGTAACTTCAGGAGCACTAGTCCCAGTTGTGTTTGCTAAGCGCATGTATATATATATTCATTTAGAGCGCTATCTTTAAGACTTTTTATTAATGGTTTTAAAATATGTGTAGATGACGCATTGTTTTTTGGGATGCAAAATCTTACCATCAATTAAACTTATGGGTGCTTTATAGTTCCTGCCAGAGAAAGTCTAACATCATTATTCTTTGCCATAAAAAAGGAGTGTTCTGGCAGTGATGCAATATGTGCATACAAAGATTCTTCTGTTTGCGGATAGCCGTCAAGTTCATAAAGTCTAGTTTTTTTGCTGGTTCTTCTTGAGAGTGTAATGACACAATGCCCGTGAACAGTCATGCCCTAGTGTTCTAAGAATAGCAAAATCATTATTGGCATTTATTCCATACAATATTTCCCGATCGGGAAATATTGTATGGTTCGTATATAAAATTAGGTAAGTTTGGAAAATAAAAATTAGCTTTATGTAGTTTTAATAAGTACCTTAGAAGAATTATTTAAAATATTTCCTTCCAGGTCTAATTATAAGAATTTGACCTGGTTTTAAGTACTTATGTTTTAATAAAGATGGATTATCTTTATAAATTTCTTTTGGAGAAGTTTTATATTTAGCGGCTATTTTTTCTAAATATTCACCTCTTACAACTTTATGTTTTACAAATCCAGGAGAAGGATTTAAATCTTTAACTTTGGAAATACTTTCTAAAAATATATCTTTGCTGTCATAAGGTATTTTCAATGCAAAGTTTGGGTATCCTAAAGGAGTGCTCCAAGCTTGCAAAGCAGGGTTTAACTTTTTTATTTCTTCTAACGTTGTATTTGCACACCTTGCGACAATTTTTAAATCTATAACTTTGTCAGTATGGTAGATGTCATATTTTATAGGTTGGTCATATTTGAGATCATTAAAGCCATAAGACTCTAAATTGTTGGCGATTGTTGCTGCTGCTATAAATTGTGGAACATAATTCTGTGTTTCTTTTGGTATAGCATTTCTACTAACCATTTCAGAAATATTTGAAGCGTTAGAGAATTTCATATCTCTAATAAGTCCATATTCTCCTCTGTTATATGCGGCGAGTGCCAAATGCCAATCATTTAACATAAGATATAACTGCTTCAAATATAAACATGCAGCTTTTGTAGCTTTTTCTGGGTCTTTCCGTTCATCTATCCAATAATTAATTTGAAGTCCTAAAGCTCTGCCCCTGTGTGCCATAATTTGCCAAATCCCTACTGCTCCTGTTCCAGATACAGTGTTATTGTTATATAAACTTTCAACTATAGGTAAATATAATAATTCTTCTGGCAAATTCATTTCTCTTAAAGTTTTTAAAATAATATCTTTATATGCCCCACTTCGCTCAAAAGCAAGTTGTACTCTTTCTTTAGCAGGTTTAGAAGAATATATAGAGATATACTTTTCTACAAGAGAATTATCTTCTGCAGACATAGCAATAGAGTACTCTTTAGTAATTGGTGTTATTGTAGTTGTTGTAGAAGAATATATACTATTTAATTGTTTTATAATTTCGCCTAAATTATCAAAAATAAAAAAATATAAGGAAGGGTCAATATCAGCAGACTTTAAAGTGTCTAAAAATAAATTAAAATTTTTCTTTGCATTTTTTAAATGATTGGCTTTAAATGCGTCATAAGATTTTTGATAATAAACTTGTGCTAAAATAATCTTAGATTTTGTTTCAGAATCATTAGCAGCTTCTTGTAAAGCTTTTGATGCTTTAGATATATTCGAATTGTCTTCAAAACTTGTAGAAGGGATTGGAATATCTTGAGTTATAATATTTTGTTTATTTAGAAGCATGTCTTCTTTTTGAGCATTTGAGATAGAATACACAAAAAGTATTAAGGTAATAAATAGGATTTTATATTTACTCATAGGAATACTATACCATGTTTTCATATATATCATTATTTGATCAAAAACTGAACTGATTAATTATAAATTTTTAATTACTTTTAAACAAGTTTCAAGAGGAGTTTCTCTATTAGATGATTTTATGTCTAGGATGGTTCCAATCTCAGCATTACATGTGCCATCAGGATTTATACTGTAATCTAAAGAGTATCGCAAAATCATTTTTGAATTTGGTAACATAATTAGGACGGGATTGAGTATACATCCATCTATAAGAGCCATTTCCTATAATTGTTGCTGTTTATCTAGACTTAAGAGTATCAAAATTCAAAAATTCGTCTATCAAATGAATTTCTTTCAATGCTTCTTTGATAAAAGCCACTACGTGATTTCTAATTTTAAATAAGGCTATAGAATTTATGTAATATTCTTCCTTAAAGATAGGTAGAATATATTCTAAACATAATTACTTGACCCACCACCATTTTCAGTGATATCAATAATTAAATGGTCATAATTTTTACGTAAGCAATTCTGTTAGATTTAATAAATATTGTTATTTTGTAATACTTCTTGATCTATATCTTTTTGGATGTCATTTTGTTTCTTTTTATTTTTGAAATTAAAATAAAGTTTATGATTTCTTATTGTTGGACTCATTAGACAATATTTTAGACCAATTTTGACGGTTAGGTATGTCTCTATAGGCTTTATACCAATACGCTATGTCACCTAGAAAAAGTCCATTATGGGCTGGAAGTAATTTTGAAAACTCGTAGATCAATGTTATTTGTTCAAAATTATTATTAGATCTTGAAATTTTTTCGCGATATTTTTTATATTGGTTATCAAAATTTAGGCCATTTCGTTCAGCAACACAAACCAATGGACTGTTTTAACACTGTATAAAGATAATCAAAATCATCAAGAATTTTTTTGTTGTTTAAGTGAAGAAAATTCTGTTCCTCAGTTGAAAATAGTTTTTGAAATAAATTTAATTTATAGCCCAAGATAATCATTAACAAAAAAACTAACATTATTTTTTATATTTAATATATTTTCTACCTAGCAACCTCATGTAAATATTGTAAAAATAAATGGTTTTTATTATCTTTTAAAGTATTTCTGGATATTTGATTTGTATATGTGAGTTTTTGTTGTACTAAGGATATGTTTAGCTCTATTTAAATTTAGTCCTACCTTTTCTGCAACATTAATTATATCTGTTTCATTTGGGTTTTTACCTTCTCCATTAATTGAAGTAGCATGCTCTCCACCTATTCCTTCTGCATACACAATGTCATAAGCAGGAGATACAATCCAACTGTTATTATCGTATAAAAATGAAAAGTTTTTAGAATGATCGTCCTGATTATGGGTAAAAACATTAAAACACATAATCCTAAACATTTTTTCCACTTCTGCATAGCTTTTTGTTAATTTTAAGGTTGCGTTGAGTAAATCAACATAGTCAAGTGTAGGATAACGGTGCGAGGTCTCCAATAATCCACTTGCTGAGACCATAAAAACTTTTTCTCCATTTGGTTTGCGGTCAAATCGTTTTACTCCAAAGTATTTGTTTTTGAAGAGGCATGTTTCAGGCATATTTATACCACATTTTTTTGCTGTTATAGAATATTCATATTCTTGTTTTCCTATATTTTTAGGATCACTTAATGCATAGAATTTTATAAGCCAACTTTCATTATTTATTCTCAACAAAACTTTTGGACGTGTACCACCTGAAGCTCCTCCTAGTTTTAAAAGATCGTCAAGTGCGTTTTCTGTGTATGTGGTTTCATTTAGCATATTATGTGCTTCTTCGGCTAGTTTGTTTATATCGTTTGTTGTTATAGGAGTTGTAGTTAAATTTGTTTCAGGTTTGTATTCCAGCCCTCCCATTCCATTGGTTCCTACAATTGAGAGTCTGTCTAAAATCGATACTTGTGCAGGATTGACCCCCTTTTTTATAAGCATACGGTCTATAAGCATTTTACCCCAACCATCAGGTAAGCTATCATTAAATACACCAAAGTTTCCATCAAAAGGTTCTAGATTTGCTATAAAAACTTTTTTTTCAATAGGTAGTTTAAAAGGAGATATGGAAAAACCATTAGACAACCATGTTCCGTCATATTCAAAGGCACAACAACGCGTGTCTGTCATGGCTAAACGTCCTACTTTATTCCCGTGATAAAATACATTTATAAGCTTATTTTGCATTTATTATTTCATCTAAGTTTTGGTAATTTTTACGTACAAAAAGTTGGTTGAAATCTGCTTCATAGCCAAGAATAACAGCAATGCGCAAAAGAGAAGATAATGATATTTCTCCACTTCGCTCAAATCGTTTGATAGAGCCAAGAGATACTTGTGATTTCTCTGCTAGCATAAACTGTGACAATTTAATTTCTTTGCGTCGTTTGCGAACACGATTCGCCAGACTCTGTTTAATAGTTAATATAGTATCCATTTTTATTCTTTTTATTAGCAAGTGTATAATATATTATCTTATTTTTTATACAAACACAACTGATAATATATATAAATGTAAATTTATCTTTTTATAAATTTACATACAGTTAGCATAAAAAATGATTTAGCTGTTAAAAACTGTTTTCCATATATTATTATCTTCCATACACAAATAAACAATAGTTTTTGATTTTTTGGATTTAATGTATTTAGTTAAATGTTTGTAGATTTCAATTCTTAAATTATCATCGTATCTTAACTTAAAATCTTTGCCTAAAAGTAGTTCTCCATTAAGAATTTCTGTTTGAGGAAAACGATTTTCAATGATTGGTTTTTGTATAGAGGGCATTCTAAGTGTGCCAATACTTATCCATTTGATGCTATTATTTGGTACAAAATCAAAAATCATATCTATTATATCTTGATAATCTCGTCTCCAATCTTGATAATAAATTACCGGATCAAAATGAAAAGCTGTACTAAAGCCAGCTAATGCACATTTTTTTGCTGCAAGCAATCTGTCTTGAATGGATGGTGTTTTAAATTCATTTTCAGCAGTTATTTTTTTTGTATTAACACTCCAAGCTGCTACAATATTTTCTACGCCTCCACAAGATAGAAGGTTATGGATGTTAGTACTTTTTGTTTTAAACTCAAAATAAATGCCTTTTTTTAGTTTAAAATAAGCAATAATTTTTTGAGAAAAATTTGTAATATTGTCAAAAATCAAAGAATCTGTAAATTCACCACTACCAATTCTTTTATAATTAAAAAAGCCTTTTTCAGCCGCTACAATTTTGTTATCGACTAAATAATCATCTATATTATAAGGGATAATAATTCCCTCTACATTTTGATAACTTTGTAAAAAACAATAACTACAATCATAAATACATCCTATGCCTAAGTTCATAATAGAATATCCACAATTTACTACGCTTTGTGAACAGGGGCATTTCTTAAAGAAATCGTATTTTTCTTTAACTAAAAATAAGGTATTGCATCTATTATTGTAGTCTTTTAAAGTAAAATGATGTTCTTTAATAAAGGTTTTTAAAGAACTTATTTCTTTAAAGTCCGATTTTTTAAACAGTACTTTAATTTTTGAAAACAGTTCGCTTTTAGCCGTATCGTGTTCATAGTAGATATTTTTTGGATAAAACTTTTTTTGTGAAATATCTGCCATTTTGGAAGGATCAAATTCATATTTTGGCAAATAATATGAATTTAAAGAATTTTTATGGAAAGTTTTAGGATATCTACGCTGTAATAGAGTACTTTTTAAAGTTTCATAGTCATGTGTTGTTAAAAGGTTTAAAAATGTGTTAAATGGCATTTTTTCGATTTTGGAAATTTCATTGATAAGCCTAAATATTTCCCTGGATTTGTTTGTTCCGAAATATGGGAATTGTTTTTGAAAAACTTGCAATAATTTTGAAGTGCCGGGACTTCTATTCATTTTATTACATCCTAAATCTAAAAAATTTCTATATTACTTTTGTAGAATCTTATAAAATATTAAATTTAGATATTTAAAAGAGAAAAAGTATAGTTAAGTAGGAATTGATAATTTAATCCTTTGTGATATTTTCAGTATTATACTAAATCATGCAATCTCTAATACATTCATTTGTTTTAGTATGTGTATTAAATTTAGCATTAACAAAATTAACGTAATTATTTTCAGTAACAATATTATGGATAATAGAATTTTGAGAATAGGAACTAGTATTAACTAAATAAACAGAAGTAGTTGACAAATCAATATCAGAGGAAGTAAAAGAAAGGGTGTTGTT
>JAISYS010000046.1 GCA_031269735.1 Candidatus Endomicrobiellum cubanum
AACAACACCCTTTCTTTTACTTCCTCTGATATTGATTTGTCAACTACTTCTGTTTATTTAGTTAATACTAGTTCCTATTCTCAAAATTCTATTATCCATAATATTGTTACTGAAAATAACTAACCATATTATTACAGTTATTTGGGATGGACTCTTTCCTCAATAGAAGTAAAAAATGCCCTCCCTTTAAAATGATATTAAAATTTTCACTTGCTAGAATAGTTCAAATTAAAAGTCAGTACTGGTGCTGTTATTTGTCCTCTCATTTAAACGAAACTACTTTGGCTTTACCAATTTGGGAACTATATCTGACTGGGGATTCTCTAAAAACCTATTTATCATTTAACATATCTTTGGATTTAAACAATATAATATTTGTATAATATACTTATTGCAATTAATAAAGAGGTCCTATGTCAAAAGTAACTTCAAAAATTTTATTGGTTTTTGCTTTTGGAATATTGCTTGGTATATGTATAAAATTTTCTTTTCTCTATTTTATCAGTATAACTAGCTCATTAATAGCGCTATTTATTTATACCTTAAAAGATGCTGCTGGCTTAAAGTACAATCAAGACAAGTATTTTATTATTGTCTCTATTGTAGTTTATACTGCATCTTTAATATTTTCTTTAATATCTATAACTACTATTATTTTATTTATTGGGTATGAACTATTAACAAATAACAAATCTATGCAGCAAGCTAATAAACAATTATTTTCTTTTTATTTAATTATTGTATTTATATTTATTGGAAAAATGATAATAAGGTAATGTCTAATTGCGCAATGAACTATTTAAAAGAAGACACTATAGTAGCTTTATCGACCCCTGTGGGAAAATCTGCAATCGCAGTAATCCGCATGTCTGGAGACGACGCTTTTGATATCTTAAATAAAGTATTTAAAACGTCTTCTAAGAAAAACTATCAAATTAAATATGGGTATCTTGTAGATGGTAATGAAAAAAAAGATGAAGTACTTTGCTCTTTTTTTTATGCTCCTAACACTTATACTGGCCAAAATTTAGTAGAAATATCTGTACATGGCAATCCTGTAATAATAAAAGAGGTTCTAAATCTTTTATATAAAACTGGAGCAAGACCTGCTGAGCCTGGGGAGTTTACTTATAGATCTTTCTTAAACGGGAAAAAAGATCTTGCTCAAGCAGAAGCTGTTTGTAATTTGATAACAAGTAAGACTGCCACATCTGCAAAAGCTGCTTTAAATAATGTTAGAGGTGTGTTTTCTACAAAGATAAAAAATATAAAAGATTCTATTACAAATCTTTTGGCTTTTATGGAAGTAACTTTAGACCATCCTGAAGAAGATATTATGTTTTTGTCTAGGGAAGAAAAATTATCTCGTCTTGAAATTTGTATCAAAGATGTAGAAGCTCTTTTAAAGAGTTATAAAGCAAGCAAAACTTTCCAAAATGGTATAAAAGCTGCACTTATTGGCAAACCTAATGCTGGAAAATCTTCTTTACTTAACGCAATTTTAGGTAAAAACAGAGCAATAGTTACAGAAATTGCAGGTACAACTACAGATACAGTAGAAGAAACTATAGATTGTCACGGAATCCCTCTTACAATAATAGATACTGCGGGCATCAGAAAACATACAGAAAACTCTATAGAACTTTTAGGACAAGAAAAAACTAGAGAAATTATTTTTTCAGCAGACATTTTAGTTTGGATTTTTGACAGTTCTTTCCCAATAGACGAAAACGACATTCAGTTAGCTAACATACTAAACAATGCAAAATTAAGCATCCCAATAATTGGGTTATTAAACAAGTCTGATTTACCTCAAAAGCTAGTTATTGATGAAAATTCTACCTTGTTAAATTTGCTTACTAGTAAAATAAAAATCTCTGCAAAAAAAGAAACTGGCATTTTTACACTTTTAGACGAGTTTGCAAAAATCGCAGGCATAAACAACATGCAAGACATTAACTTAATGATAAACTCCCGCCATTGTACTTTATTAAATAATGCTTTAGAAGCATTACAAAAAACAAAATTAGAACTGTCTTCAAAAAATGCAGATGAACTTGCATGTTTCCAAGCTAAAGTAGCACAAAATGCATTAAACGAAATTTTAGGTATTAACGTTAAAGAAGATATTTTAGATACTATATTTTCTACTTTTTGTATAGGAAAATAATACAAACCGTTTACGTACGGGGTTTTTAAAACCTCATATATAAAAAAAGGAGAGTGTATGCTTAAACGTTTAAGTTTTGTACTGTTTACGTTATTGTTTACCGTATCTATTTTATATGCCTGCAAAATAGATAATGTCCTTGTAAAAAGCCCTTCAATGAACAAAAATATTCCTACGTTGATTATATCCCCAAACAACACAAAGGTTAAGTGCAATGTTATTTATTTACTACACGGGTATGGTGGAAACGAAAAATCGTGGATAACAATACATCCAAAATTAAAAGATGTTTCTGACAAATATAATATTATTTTTGTGTGCCCTAATGGACAAAATAATTGGTATGTTGACAGTCCTATAGATAGTAATAGTAAATATGAGACTTTTATTTGGCAAGAACTTGTAAACTATGTAGACAAAAATTACAAAACTATTGCAACAAAAAATTCAAGAGCAATAACTGGATTTAGCATGGGAGGATATGGCGCTTTATGGATCAGTTTAAAACATCCAGACATTTTTGGGGCATCCGGAAGTACTAGTGGAGCTTTAGATATTATTGCTCTAACTAAGTATTCTGTTGATTTAGACGCAAGTCCCAACAAAGATTTTAATATAAGCTCCGTTTTAGGTAACAAGAAAGCTCTTTGGGAAAAGTATTTCTTATATAATTTTATAAATAATATAGAGACTTACAAAATGGCAATTATTATTGACTGTGGTTATGATGACTCTCTTGTTTTTAACGCAAACAAAAAATTTCATCAAAGACTACTAAAAGAAAATATTCCTCACGACTATATAGTTAGACCAGGACATCATGATGTTGCTTATTGGGACAACGCTATAAGCTACCATATTCTATTTTAAAAAATATTTTGAAAGAGCTTAATGATTGTAGGATGTGGAGAATAGAGCACCATTCTGAACTCATAAAAAGAATAGGAGAGTTAGCTTTGTAAAGTTTAACTTATTTATTTTTTCTTTTGTGTATTTTCTCTTGCTCAAATTGCAGTTAGTAGCTCAGACACTGTAAAAACTAGTGCCTGGGAATTTTGCGCTAGTGATGATGGAGAAACTTTTATTATTAATAGCAGGAGAGAATATTCTAGGGTATGTTGAAGGGTCGTTAACTATTGAATTTAAAGAACCTCAAAAGTCTTTAACAATAAAAAAAGGTATAAAAGCTACTTTTTATCAACTAATGACTTTTGTAGCAACAAAAAGTAAGAATTTTAATAATTGAAGAGATTGTTCATCATACCCATAAATAAGAAATGATGAGATACACGGTTAAGTGTCACTAACACCAATGGAAAAGCTAAAATGAATTCTTTGTTTTGTCTAGTAGGGGATGCGTAAAGGTTTGATTTCCAATTAAAAAACAAGCTTTTTCAGATATTACGAATCTTTTTAATTATCTGGTTAATTTTTGCGTTAAAGTATGGCTCTGAATCCATTTTCTCTTTTATTTTATTACAAGCATGCATTACCGTTGAGTGATCTCTTCCGCCAAAGGCATCCCCTATAGCGTTTGTTGAAAATTCATCGGTTAATGTGCGAGCTAAATACATAGCTATTTGTCTTGGAAAAGCAATAACGTCTGTCCTTCGTTTTGATTTCATATCTTTAATATCAAGATTAAACTCGTCTGCAACAACTTGTTGTATACTTTCTATTGTAATACGCGCAGAATTATCTGCTTTTATAATGTCGTGTAGTATCTTCTGGACAGAATCTACTGTAAGAGGCGTCCCTGTAAACAAAGAAAATGCTGTAATTCTAAGTAAAGACCCTTCCAGTTGTCTTATGTTAGACTTAATTTGAGAAGCTATATATATAACAACATCATCTGGAACATATATTTTTTCTTCTTCAGCTTTTTTACGCAATATAGCTATTCTTGTTTCCAAATCTGGAGGTTGTATATCAGCAATAACCCCCCACTCAAACCTAGAAATTAATCTTTCTTCAACACCCTCAAGCTCTTTAGGAGGCCTATCTGAAGAAACAACTACTTGCTTTTTAGAATTAAAAAGATTGTTAAACATATGGAAAAATTCTTCTTGAGAACTTTCTTTTCCCATTAAAAACTGTATATCATCTATTAATAAGCAATCTAATCCTCTATATTTACTTTTAAAAGCTGAGACCTTATCAAATCTTATAGACTCTATAAATTCTGTAACAAACTTTTCACAAGTTACATACATTACCTTGGAATTTGGAATTGATTGCTTTATATAGTTTCCTATAGCATACAACAAGTGTGTTTTCCCTAACCCTACTCCACTATACATAAATAATGGATTAAACTGTTTGCCAGGATTTTTAGCTACTGCCTCACAACAGCCATGCGCAAACCTATTAGAAGCTCCAACAACAAATCCAGGGAAAACATATTTAGGATTTATTTGATCTTTTTGAGCAACAACAGATTGTTGAACAGGCATATTAACATCTGTATGTTCTGGCGTGTCTCCTGATTTTATTATTACCTGAGCTAAATCTTGTTGCGGTTTAAATTCTAGCGCTACTCTATTACCACATTCCAAAGATATTATTTGCTCTATATTTTTTTGTTGATTTTTCGATATCCATTGAGAAAAATAAACATTCGGCACTTCTAAAGTGAAAACATTATTTTCAAAAGATAAAGGTTTTAATGGCTCTATCCATAAATTATACGTTTCTGAAGAAACAGACAATTTAATGTTATCCACAACCTTTTCCCATATACTATAAACCACTTTACTCATATAATCCCCAAGTTATTCACAAGTGTTGATAAGTTGCCAACATTATACATTTTTTATTTTAAACTTATCCAAAAAACATATTATTTATACTCGACAAATTGTATACTTTTTTATTTCCGTTGTCAAACTTAAAAAATCAGAAATATCAAGTTTTTCAGGCCTCAAAAGAGGAGATATTTTTAAGTTATCCACAATTTCTAAAGCTTGACTTTTGTTTAGTCCCTCAAATGATGATACCACCTTTAAAATTGTTTTTCTGCGCATACTAAAAGAGTGCTTTATAAATTTAAAAAATAGAGGTTCTGGCGCTATAGACATTTTATTTTTGAGTTTTATAACTGAAGATATTACTTTTGGCTGAGGTTTAAAACATTTTGCAGAAACATCAAACAATATTTGACTTTCTGTATAATAAGACGTAAATATTGAAATATATGCGTAATCTTTACTGCCAGGTTTTGCCGCCAAACGAGACACAACCTCTTTTTGTAACATAAACACAGCTTCTGTCCAATTAGTTAAAGGTAACAACTTTTGAATTATTGCAGTACCAACATTGTAAGGTAAGTTTGAAATAAACTTTAATCTATTTTGCGTGGGCACTTGATATTTAAGAAAGTCTTCATTAATAATTTTTACATTCTTAATATTGTTATCTACAAAATAACAATTCAATCTATCTACCAAGTAAGAATCTATATCTATACATGTAAGAAACTTAACTTTAGGATACAAAAGTTTAGTTAAAATACCTTTGCCAGGACCTATCTCTAAAACCTCATCATTTATTTCTAAATTCAGGGCATTTACAATATTATTTGCAATGTTATTATCAAGTAAAAAATTTTGTCCATATTTTTGTCTCATTTTGACATTATTACATATTATTAAAACTTTCTAAAGAGTCTCTTTAATTTGTACGGTTAAAAATTTTTAGCTTTTTAAACCTGATAATCTATGGTTTATAAAACTGTGAATAACTTTTAAAAAATTGTATAATTAATTTGCTTGGTAAAACTGTGAATAACTTTTGAACTTTATTAACATATTTGTTATAACAATCTTTTTTCGAATTTATATTGATAAATATAGTTTTTTAGGTTATTATTAAGTTATCCCCAATATCCAGGACATTATTATTACTATAACTAGTTTTTCTTAGAAACTATGGAGGAACAAATGAAGGTAATTTGTGGAAAAGATGAGTTAATAAAGGGCATACAGATAGTGTCCCCTGTAGCATCATCCAAAAGTACACTTCCTGTACTGTCTAACATTTTGTTTGAGACAAGTGTTGATAAGATAAAACTTTCATCAACAGATTTAGAGATAGCAGTGCAGTGCTATATTAAAGGGGAAATCGTAGAAGAAGGAGCTATAACAATACCTGCTAAAAGATTTGCTGATATAATAAAAGAACTTCCTTCTGATCAAGAAATAGAAATAAAAGCAGATGATACAAATCAAATTAATATAAAGTCAGGTAAGTCTAGATTTAACCTTATGGGAATTTCCCAAAAAGAATATCCTGTAATACCTGATTTTCCAAAAGACAACAATATAATTATAAAAAAAGACGCTTTTACATCTATGGTAAAAAAAACCATCTTTGCAGTATCTAAAGATGCGCAAAGGTATGTTTTAAATGGAGTTTACATTATAATAGAAGACAATAAATTAAAAATGGTCTCTACAGATGGAAGAAGGCTCGCCTATATAGAGGATAATAATGTACAAAGCAATGTAAAAGGCAAAGCTATAGTACCTGCTAAAGCTATGACAGATATCTTGAGACTTTTAACATCTGATATACAATCAGATACAATAAAACTTGGACTTACAGAAAATCAAATAGCTTTGGATATGAATGGTGTTACATTTTTATCTACATTAATAGAAGGAACATTTCCTAGTTATGAGCAAGTAATACCTAAAACAAGTGAAACGAAAATCAAGTTAAATGTTAAAAACACATTAGCAGCTGTAAAGCAGATGGCTTTACTTACAGCTGATAAGATATCTTCTGACAGATCTGCAGCAATAAAATTTTATTTTAGTCCAAATACCTTAAAAATTTCAGCTTCAACAGCTGGTTTAGGATCTGGTGAGGTCGAATTAGAAGTTGAATATCAAGGGGGAAATGAAGAGATAAATTTTAATCCTAACTTTGTAAAAGATGTTTTGCAAAATATAGAAGAGGAATTTATTATTTTTGAGTTTAAAAATGCTTTAAATCCTGCAAAACTTTCTCCGGAGAATAATCAAAATTATATTTGTGTTATTATGCCAATGAGGATGTAGTCTATGGCATGGACGCAGGCTTATGATATTATTAGTGCCCTAAAAAAAAAGTTTGGTCTTGAAAATGAATTTTTTACCATAACTAAAGTATGGGCAAAAGAAACAGGAATAGACGGAATAGATGTAATAGGCTATAAAGATGGGACGATATTTGCTAAGACGCAAAGCTCAGTAGCTGTCTATGAATTTAACTTACGTAAAAAAGAAATAATAAGAAAATTAAACCAATATGTTGGCAAATCTACGATAAAAGACATTAAAGTAAAGATAGTATAAAGATGTAAGTCCATCTTAACTTTGAAAGGTTAGAGCAGGTAATAGTTTTAACCCCCCCTTGTTTATGCGTTAGCTGAGGTGGCACCTTACTTGACTGGTATTAAATTGGTAATTAGCTATAGGGGCCCTTTTAAAAACATTAGGAAGGAGTATTCATGATAAACGAAGAAGCAAAAAACGATGGTTCTAAAAAGACAAATTATGATGCATCAAACATCCAAATTTTAGAGGGTCTAGAAGCAGTTCGTAAAAGACCTGCAATGTATATTGGTTCTACAGGTGAACAAGGCTTGCATCATCTTGTTTATGAAGTTGTGGATAACTCAATAGACGAAGCATTGGCTGGCTATTGCAAAAATATTGAAGTTACAATACATCCGGACAACTCTATAACTGTTTTAGATGATGGAAGAGGAATACCAGTAGATCCTCATCCAGATCCTAAATATAAAGGTATATCAGCTTTAGAAATAGTGCTTACAAAGTTGCATGCTGGTGGAAAATTTGACAAAGATACTTATAAAGTTTCTGGTGGACTTCATGGTGTTGGCGTGTCTTGTGTAAATGCTTTGAGTGATTCTTTAGAGGTGGAAGTTTATAGAAATGGGAAAAAATATCAACAAAAATATTCTAGAGGTAAAGCTTTAGGACCTGTAGAAGAGATTGGTGTTACAGGGCAAAGAGGTACGAAAGTAACATTTCATCCTGACGCAGAAATTTTTTCTGTAACAACCTATTCTTTTGATATTCTTACAAACAGGCTTAGAGAACTTGCGTTTTTAAATGCTGGTACACATATAAGAATTGTAGACGAAAGAGACGACAAAGAGCACATTTTTGATTACGATGGAGGTATAAAAACTTTTGTACAGTACTTAAATACAAATAAAAACGTTATAAATAAAGAACCTATTTACTTTGCAAAAGAGAAAGACAATGTTGTTGTAGAAGTTGCTATGCAATATAATGATTCTTACAACGAACATGTGTTTACTTTTGTAAACAATATTAACACAATAGAAGGTGGAACACATCTGTCCGGGTTTCGTTCTGCTTTAACAAGGTCTGTAAACGAATATATAAAGAAAAATGAAATATCTAAAGTTAAAGATTTAAAGCTTTCAGGAGATGATGTTAGGGAAGGTTTAGTAGCTGTTATTTCTACAAAGGTGCCAAACCCACAATTTGAAGGACAAACCAAGACAAAGTTAGGGAATTCTGAAGTTGAGGGAATAACCCAGTCTATCGTAGGGGATGCGTTAACAATATTTTTGGAAGAAAATCCAAGTATAGCAAATGCCATTTTAGATAAAGCTGTAAATGCCGCTGAAGCCAGAGAAGCTGCAAGAAAAGCAAGGGAGCTTACAAGAAGAAAAGGGGCTTTAGATTCGGGTTCGTTGCCTGGTAAACTTGCAGATTGTTCTGAAAGAGACCCTCAAAAAACTGAGCTTTTTATTGTTGAAGGAGACTCTGCAGGAGGATCTGCTAAACAAGGGAGAGACAGATCTTTCCAAGCTATACTTCCTTTAAGAGGTAAAATTCTAAATGTTGAAAAATCTCGTCTTACAAAAATGCTTACTAATGAGGAAATAAGAACTTTAATTACCGCTATAGGTGCTGGGATTGGAAAAGCTGAACAAGATTTTAACATAGATAGGGTCAGGTATCATAAAATTATTATTATGACAGATGCCGATGTCGATGGTGCTCATATTAGAACACTGCTTTTGACATTTTTCTATAGACAAATGCCTCAGCTTATAGAGAGAGGTTATGTATATATTGCTCAACCGCCACTATATAAAGTAAAAAAGGGTAAAAAAGAAATGTATTTAGACTCCGAGGAAAAGTTAGACAAATTTTTATTTTCGTCTGCTCTTGAGGGGTTAGAAATGTCTTTAATAAGCGATGGGAAAGTAATAAAAGATATAGATTTTAAGACTTTAAAAAAGATAGTAGAAAATATCAGCGAATTGGATACCTTGTTAAAGAAAATTCAAAGAAAAGGCGTGACCTGGGAAGACTATCTTAAATTTCACGCTCATGACAGAATACCTATCTATAGAGTAATTAAAGATGGGAAAGTTGAATATATTTATTCTGATCAAGATTGGAAAGAATTTAAAGAACAACTTCTTGCAAGACGCAGAGAATTGCTTACTTTGCAAGGAGAACTTGCAGAAATTACCGACAATTTGCAAGCTGACGAAATTGTACCAGAGTACAAAGATTTGTGGGAGTTAGCACATATAGACAAGCTTGCAAAACAGTTAGAATCTGAGGGGTTGCATTTAGAGCATTATGGTCAAACACACCAAAAGCCGGTTTATCGTTTGCAAGATTCTCAAAAGAAAGAGCATGGTGATATTTATGAATTACATTCTACAACAGAGTTAATAAATATAATAAGAGAACTTGGGAATAAAGGTGCGACAATCCAAAGATATAAAGGTCTTGGGGAAATGAATCCTGACCAACTTTGGGAGACTACAATGGAAGTAAGAAATAGAAAGCTTTTACAAGTGAAGCTAGAAGATGCTATAGAAACAGATAGAGTATTTACGACTTTAATGGGAGATCAAGTGGAACCAAGAAGAGCTTTTATACAGACACATGCTCTTGATGTAAAGAATTTGGATATTTAATTTGTACGTATAAGTACATACATTTTACTGTAAGCTGCATATGTGTAATAAAAAAGATGTTTGTTTTTGATGAAGAAATTTTGCAAAAAATTAAAACTATACATGGAATAAATTTTACAAGAGGATAGAAATGTCAAAGGAAACAAAAGAAGGGCCAGCAGAGATACTACCAGTAAGTATTGTTCCAAGAAACATTGAAGACGAAATGAAAACCTCTTATATAGATTACGCCATGAGTGTAATTGTAGGAAGAGCTTTACCTGATGTTAGAGATGGATTAAAGCCAGTGCATAGAAGAATACTCTATGCAATGAAAGAAATGGGATTAAAACACAATACTGCATATAAAAAGTCTGCAAGAGTCGTTGGTGATGTTTTGGGTAAATACCATCCACATGGAGATTCTGCAGTTTATGGTGCAGTTGTTAGAATGGCACAAGATTTTTCTTTAAGGTACCCAATGATTGACGGGCAAGGCAATTTTGGTAGCATAGATGGAGACTTTGCTGCAGCTATGCGTTACACCGAAGTTAGAATGGACAAAATTACCGATGAAATGCTTGCAGATTTGGATAAAGATACAGTAGATTTTATACCAAACTATGATGGTTCTTTAAAAGAACCATTAATTTTACCTACAAAACTTCCAAGCCTTTTAATTAACGGTTCTTCCGGTATTGCTGTAGGTATGGCTACAAATATTCCAACGCACAATTTGTTGGAAATATGTGATGCTTTAGTAGCTTTAATAGACGACCCAGAGCTTCCAGTTAGTGAAATATTTAAGTTTGTTAAAGGGCCCGACTTTCCTACAGGAGCAATTATTTTAGGTAAAGGCGGTATTAAAGAGTATATGGGAAAAGGTAGAGGCTCTGTAAGAATAAGAGCTAAAGCCGAGATAGAAGAAATAAAAGGGGCTAGAGAAGCCATAATTGTAAAAGAAATTCCGTATCAAGTAAACAAGACAAATCTTATAACATCCATTGCAGATTTGGTAAAAGATAAAAAAATAGACGGTATTTCTGACTTACGTGACGAGTCTGACAGAGAAGGGATAAGGGTAGTTATAGAAATTAAAAGAGATGCAAATGCTCAAGTTGTGCTAAATCAACTTTATAAACATACTCAGATGCAAACTTCTTTTGGTGTTATAATGCTTGCTCTTGTAAACAATAGACCTAAAGTCATGAACATTAAAGAAGTTTTAGTACACCATATTGAGCACAGAAAAGTTGTTGTTGTAAGAAGAACACAATTTGATTTGAAAAAAGCTGAAAGCCGTGCGCACATTTTGGAAGGTTTAAAAATAGCAATAGACAATATTGATGCTATTATTAAAATAATGAAAGAGTCACATGACGAAGAAGCTGCAAGAACTTCACTAATGTCTAAGTTCCGTTTAACCAAAGTACAGTCTGAAGCTATTTTGGAGATGAAAATTCGCCAATTGACAGGCCTAAAACGACAAGAAGTGGAAGATGAATACTTAGAAAAAATAAAACTCATAGAACAGCTTCGTTCTATTTTAGCAGATCCTAAAAAAGTTTTAGCGATAATTAAAAAAGAGATAGTTGAAATTAAAGATGAATATGGCGATAAAAGAAAAACGCAAATTCAAGCTGCAGAAGCGGACTTTAACATTGAAGATTTAATTCAAGAAGAAGACGTTGCGGTAACGATGTCGCATACAGGTTATATTAAACGTATTCCTCTAGATACTTATAAAGCTCAACATAGAGGAGGACGAGGAATAACTGCGATGAACACAAAAGAAGAAGATTTTGTAGAAAACTTGTTTATCACAAACTCTCATTCTTACATGTTATTTTTTACCACTAGAGGCAGACTTTACTGGACAAGGGTTTATGAGATACCTGAAGGGGCTAGAACTTCTAAAGGTAAAGCGATAGTGAACCTTTTGCAATTGCAAGGTACAGAAGAAAAAATAACAGCAGCAATTCCTATAAGATCATTTAATGCTAGAGATATTAAGGAAGAGTACTTGCTTATGTGTACAAGAAAAGGAACAATCAAAAAGATTGCTCTTGAAGAGTTTAAAAATCCAAGAAAAGGCGGGATAATAGCAATTAAGCTAGAAGACGGAGATATTTTAACGCAAGTAAAAGCTATAGAAAAAAATCCAGAAGTTATAATCGCAACTAAAAAAGGTATAGCTATAAGATTTAAAGAAAGCGACGTGCGTGCAATCGGTAGGAACGGTATGGGCGTAAAAGGAATATCTTTAGAAAAAGATGATGAAGTGATAGGCATGGAAGTACTTGCTCCAGAAGATATTTTCTTGTCAGTATCGGAAAATGGGTATGGAAAAAGGACTGAAGTTGGTAAATACCGTTTGCAAAGAAGATCAGGGCATGGTGTAATAAACATGCAGGCCACAGAAAGAAATGGTAATGTTATAGGCATAAAAAAAGCTAATGCTAATGAAGAAGTGATGATAATGACAAAAGAAGGGATTACAATTAGGCTTAGAGTCAATAGTATTTCTGTAATAGGTAGAAATACTCAAGGCGTAAGGCTAGTAAAACTTGGGCAAGATGATGAAGTTACCACATTAGCTTCTGTAATAAAAGAAGAAAATGAACAAGAAGCGCAAGGTGCTGTGGAAACAAAAAACTTGCCTGAAGATGAGTAAAAAACAGTATGCATATCCTTGCAGTGATTTTTTTGACAAAGCAAAAAACGTAGCTGTGCCGAATAACGCACAAGTAAGGGCATGGGTTAAGGATTTTAAAGAACCCCAAATAGTATAGATAGCAATTGTAGAGTTTGACTTGCCCGGTAGTAGGTAGAAAGAAATTATTCATGAAAAAGTAAATATAGGGGAACGCTACTGGTCAAGCCAGGAATTTTAAATATCCCAAATAGAAATTGCAGTTGCATTAGTAAACAATGGTTGTTGTGTAGGTGTTAAACAAATTAGATTTCCATGCTTGACATGCTCTATTTTTGAGAAAGTTTTAAAAACTTTAGTGTCGTCTAAAGTTGGCGTAGCGGTTTTTTTTATTTCTATTGGGTAAAAATATCCATCTTTGTATATAAGCAAATCAATTTCGTTTTTGTCGGAATCACGATAATAATATAAATCTGCTGAGACCGCATTGTGTTTATATGATTTTATGATTTCGCTTACAACAAATGTTTCAAAAAAAGAGCCGGCTGCGATACCTCTTTCTAAAGCTTCAGGGGTAGTCCAGCCAGCAAGATATGCTGCAAGACCAGTATCCATAAAATACATTTTAGCTGTTTTTGTTAATCTTTTTGTTGTGTTTTGAAAATATGGTTGTAGTAAATATACAAGTCCTGAAGTTTGTAAAACAGATAACCAATTTTTTGCAGTATTTACAGCAATCCCTACGCTTTTAGATATGTCTGTTAAATTAAGCTCTTGGCCAGTTCTTGCTGCTAATACTTTTAAGAATGTAAGGAATGAAATCTCATTACTTATGTTTATAATTTGGCGCACATCTCGTTCAATATAGGTTTGTATGTAAGAGTCATAGAATATTATTCTGTCTCTTTCGTTTTTATTTATAACATCAGGAAATGATCCCTGCCATATAATTTTAAAAGTTTCTTTAGAGTTTTTGTAATCTAAAATTCTTTCTCTATCTTTTTTGGGTAAAAATGGTTTTTGCAAACTAGGTTTATCTTGCAGCTCATACAATGAAAATCCAAACATATTAAGTATTGCAACGCGCCCTGCTAAACTTTCAGTAACACCTTGCATCATATTAAACGATTGAGAACCTGTAAGCCAAATCCTACCATATTTGTTAGAAGAGTCAACAATCATTTTTATATAACTAAATAGTTCAGGAGCATATTGAATCTCATCAATACAAACAGGCGGAGAATATTCTTCCAGAAATCCTTGAGGATCTGTTTTTGCTTGAATTAAAAATGAAGGATTGTCCAAGGTAACATATTTTCTTTCAGGCGTCGATGTGTTTTTTAATAATGTAGTTTTCCCTACTTGTCTTGCTCCGGTAACAAGCAAAACTTTAAAAGATTTAGAGATTTCTAAAATAGCATTTGTAAGAGTTCTTTTTTTATCCATATAGTCCTGTCCTTAAGTACACTACATAATATAATAACATATCATAAAATCTGAAAATTTGCAATAACGCTGCAAATTTTCAGATTTTATAAAAAGATATTTATTTTTCAAAAAGATTTTTATACGGATGTTTTGCAAGTAAATTTTTTTACAAAGTAAGACAAAAAAGCAAAATTTATAGAGTGATAAGCGCAAGTTTCAAATATAACAAATATTGTTTAATACAGCAGTGTCGAGTATATATTAGAGTTTTAGACAGCCTCCTCTATTGTTGCTACCTGACTGTTCCCCCAAACCACCTTTTTTTCGTTAAAACGGTCAAGTCAGGCGCTAATACGATATATGTAGACAATATTCGCGTAAACTTCAGTCTAATATATGTTTTAGACAACAAAAAGTCAGGCCAATAAAATGTTGTGTACAACATAAAACTGGCTTGACTTTTGTTGTTTGTTTGTATATAACAAATAGGTATTTAAAGTTTAGAGGTTTAAAAAATGCAAAGATTTGCTTTTAAAAAGTTGATTTCTTGGAAAAATAACCCAAACAGAATGCCCCTGATTATAGATGGTGCACGTCAAGTGGGCAAAACTTGGCTGATGAAAGAGTTTGGAAAAACGCAATATGAAAACACTGTATATGTAAATTTTGATATTGAACCGTCTGCAAAAGCTTTTTTTGCAAGCGACTTAAAGCCAGCAAACATTATTCGTTCTTTGGAATATACAGCAGGTTTTAAAATTATACCCCAGAAAACGCTGATTATGTTTGATGAAATACAAGAATGCAACCGTGCACTAGGAGCTCTTAAATATTTTTGTGAGGACGCACCTCAATATCACATTATTTCTGCTGGTAGTCTTTTGGGTGTAGCTATGCACGAGGGAGATTCTTTCCCGGTAGGTAAAGTTGACAGGATTGAACTTTTTCCCTTGAACTTTGCGGAATTCTTGCTTGCTGTAGGGGAAACACGTTACCAACGAATGCTTGATGACAAAGTGTTTAACAAAGTTGAAATTATAGATAAAGATTTAAACGCTCTTTTAAAGCAATATTATTTTGTAGGAGGTATGCCACGCGCTGTTAAGATTTTTGTTGAAACAAAAGATTATGAGAAAGTTCGAGAAACACAAAGAACAATTTTGCGTGATTACGAGAGTGATTTTTCAAAACATATTGATGTGCCGTCTATCCCCAAAGTTGGAATGATTTGGGATTCCTTGCCGAGCCAGTTGGCAAAAGAAAACAAGCAATTTGTTTATAGCGATATGAAAAAAGGTGCAAGAGCAAAAGAATTTGAAAGCGCACTTTATTGGCTACAAAAAGTTGGTTTAATATATAAAGTTAACCGTATTCAAACACCCTCTTTGCCTTTGGATTCTTATGGCAAAGAGCAATTTAAACTCTATATGTTAGATGTAGGTTTATTTTCTGCAAAATCTGGGTTAGATTTGCAAACACTTGCCGAGCCAGACCCTGCGGTTTTTAACCAATTTAAAGGTGCTCTTACTGAACAATTTGTTTTACAGGAATTAAAATCTTGCCCTTTTGATAGCAGAATTTTTTATTGGGCAAACGATAAAAGCAAAGGTACAGCAGAAGTTGATTTTTTATTTCAATATAATGGTACTATTATCCCTCTAGAAGTTAAGGCAGAACGCAATTTGCAAGCGAAAAGTTTACAGACTTATATAAAATATTTTGCACCAAAATACGCTATCAGAACATCTCTTGGGCACTACGGCAAACACGGTGGGATTTGGGATATCCCTTTGTATTTAATAAAAAACTTTGCAAGTATTATTTTATAAAAATTGTTTTTCTGCTCTGCTCTAATGCGTATACTTATTGTGGTTTTTAGGGAAAAATAGGAAGTTCGTTACTTCAATTCTTGTTCTATTTTTGATTTTACTTCTAACGCAAACTTGTAATACTCTCTTGCTTCTTCTTCTGTTGGGGGATAATAGTCTCCAGGATATCTAACTTTTTCGTATCTTTCGTATCTTTCGTAAATTTCTTTTATAAAATTTATGTCTAAACTCAAATCTTTAATTTTTAAAATTTCGTTATAAAGAAAATTTAAATTATGCGTTTTTTGTAGTTCCCATCCATTCTCTATTAAGAAACCTTTAAAATATTTTTCTATGGCTTGTTGACAATGAAAAACAACAGCACCTGTATTAATATACCCATCACCATATTCGTTGTCTTTTAATATAGAATTTGCGGCTTTGATGTCATCATCAGCAAATTTTAACCAATCTTTAATGATATTTTTCATATATTGTCTCTCCTGTACGTTCTACTTCATATATAAAAAAACTGTCTCTGTTCTTTAAATAATTATACTCTGCTTTTGAATATATCTTTATATCCATACCATATTTATATCTAATATCCTCGATATTTTCTTTTATAGAAATATCGCGCCAAAGATTTTCTTTCCCTTTTGTTAATTTATCATTGTCTAATATAACCAGCAAATCAATATCGCTATCAGGCTTAGCTGTACCTTTAGCGTAAGACCCAAACAAGACTATCTTGTATGGGTCTA